>JAFSBY010000004.1 GCA_017437045.1 Alistipes sp. | reverse complement strand
GTGGCCGGGGCAGTCAACGTGAGCATAGTGACGGTTCTCGGTCTGATACTCAACGTGAGAAGTGTTGATCGTGATACCACGTGCGCGCTCCTCAGGGGCCTTATCGATGTTTGCGTAATCAACGAAGTCAGCGTCGCCTTTAAGAGCGAGAACCTTCGTGATCGCAGCGGTCAGGGTGGTCTTACCATGGTCAACGTGACCAATGGTACCAATGTTTACGTGGGGCTTGTTTCTTTCGAATTTTGCCTTTGCCATTGTGAATTTCCTCCTTTATTTCAGCACAATTAATCAGTTACTTGCATTGTATCAAGAAATCGCTGAGATTTCAAGACCTTTTGTAAATTTCCTTAGTTCTTGGCGCGGCGGGAGATGATCTCCTCGGCAACGCTCTTCGGAACTTCGGCATAGTGGCTCGGCTCCATGACGTACTGGCCGCGTCCCTGAGTACCGGAACGCAGGTCGGTCGCATAACCGAACATTTCGGACAGCGGAACGTTGGCACGGATCTGAACAGCGCCGTTGATGTTCTCGGAGCCCTCCATCTGGCCGCGGCGGGACGCGACGTCACCGACAACGAAGCCCATATACTCGTCCGGAACCACGACGACCACTTTCATGATCGGCTCCATGAGGACCGGATCGGCCTTACGCATGGCCTCTTTGAACGCCATTGAACCGGCGATCTTAAATGCCATTTCGGAAGAGTCGACCTCGTGGTACGAACCGTCGTACAACGTGACCTTTACGTCAACGACCGGATAACCGGCGATGGTACCCGCATGCATAGCACCCTGGATACCGGAATCGACAGCGGGGATGTATTCCTTCGGAATCGAACCGCCGACGATCGCGTTGACGAACTCGTAACCCTTACCGGATTCGTTGGGCTCGAGTTTGATCTTAACGTGACCGTACTGACCTTTACCACCGGACTGACGAGCATACTTGGTATCCACGTCAGCAAGCTTGCGGATGGTCTCTTTGTACGCAACCTGAGGTGCGCCAACGTCAGCTTCTACCTTGAATTCGCGGAGCAAACGATCAACGATGATCTCCAAGTGGAGCTCACCCATACCGGCGATGATGGTCTGACCGGTTTCCTCGTCGGTGTAGGTCTTAAAGGTGGGATCTTCCTCAGCGAGCTTCGCGAGGGCGATACCCATCTTCTCCTGACCGGCTTTGGTCTTCGGCTCGATCGCAACACGGATAACCGGTTCCGGGAAGTTCATGGACTCCAGAATGACCGGATGCTTCTCGTCGCACAGGGTGTTACCGGTGGTGGTATTCTTCAGACCGATCGCAGCCGCGATGTCACCGGCATACACGATATCCAGATCCTTACGGGCGTTGGCGTGCATCTGCACGATACGGCCAAGACGCTCGTTGGAATCCTTGCTGGAGTTGTACACGGTGTCGCCGGCCTTAACGGTACCGGAATACACACGGAAGAACGCGAGCTTACCAACAAACGGGTCGGTCGCGATCTTAAACGCCAAAGCGGCAAACGGCTCCTCATCGGAAGAGGGACGAGTGACCTCTTCGCCGGTATCGGGGTTCACGCCCTTGATCGCGGGAACATCCAGCGGAGAGGGCATGAAATCCACGATAGCATCCAGAAGCTTCTGAACGCCCTTGTTGCGGTAGGAAGTACCGCAGCAGACCGGAACCATGGTGTTCTCGATGGTGGCTTTACGGATAACGGCTTTGATCTCATCGATGGTGATCTCCTCACCGCCGAAGTATTTTTCCATCAACGCGTCGTCCTGCTCAGCAACCGCCTCGAGCAGTTTCTCGTGATATTCTTCTGCCAGGTCCATCATATCCGCGGGGATCTCCTCCACGCGCATATCCTTACCCATTTCGTCATAGTAAACGTCGGCTTTCATTTCGATCAAGTCGACGATACCCTTGAACAGGTTCTCGGAACCGATGGGCAGCTGGATCGGCACGGCGTTACACTTCAGACGGTCGCGCATCATCTGCACAACGCGATAGAAGTCGGCACCCATAATGTCCATTTTGTTGACATACGCCATACGGGGTACCTGATATTCGTCCGCCTGACGCCACACCGTCTCGGACTGGGGCTCAACACCACCCTTAGCACACAGAACGGTCACCGAACCGTCCAGAACACGCAGGGAACGTTGCACCTCAACGGTGAAGTCCACGTGGCCGGGGGTGTCGATGATGTTGATGCGGTGCTTGTCCGTAGCGCCTTGCTTATCCCAATAGCAAGTGGTGGCAGCGGAGGTGATGGTGATACCGCGCTCTTG
>JAFSBY010000045.1 GCA_017437045.1 Alistipes sp. | reverse complement strand
GATCTGAAGTGGAACGAGGTTGAGGCTGAGTACGTAGTAGAGTCGACGGGTCTGTTCCTCACCGAGGAGAAGGCTCAGGCTCACATCGAGGCTGGTGCAAAGTATGTCGTAATGTCGGCTCCTGCAAAGGACAAGACCCCGATGTTCGTATGCGGTGTGAACACCAACACGTACGCTGGTCAGAAGATCGTTTCGAACGCATCGTGCACGACGAACTGCTTGGCTCCGATCGCCAAGGTGCTCCACGATAACTTTGGTATCACGGATGGTCTGATGACGACCGTTCACGCTACGACGGCTACGCAGAAGACCGTTGACGGTCCCTCGTTGAAGGACTGGCGTGGTGGCCGCGCTGCTGCCGGTAACATCATCCCCTCGTCGACGGGTGCTGCTAAGGCTGTAGGTGTAGTGCTTCCCGAGCTGAACGGTAAGCTGACGGGTATGTCGATGCGCGTTCCTACGCTGGACGTATCGGTTGTTGACCTGACGGTGAACCTGGCAAAGCCTGCCAAGTATGAGGAGATTTGCGCTGCCATGAAGGCTGCTTCGGAGGGTGAGCTGGCCGGTGTGCTGGGCTACACGGACGAGGCTGTTGTTTCGTCGGACTTCCTGGGCGACGCTCGCACGTCGATCTTCGACGCTAAGGCTGGTATCGCACTGACCGACACCTTCGTAAAGGTTGTTTCGTGGTACGACAACGAGTGGGGTTACTCGAACAAGGTTCTGGACCTGATCTCGGTGATGAAGGCTTACAACAAGTAGTCTTTCTTACGAAACCGCATAGCGCGCCTCTTTTGGCGTTACGCTTACCCCGCAGTTGCTCACATACGTTCAGTATGCTCCGCACTGCGGGGTTTCGCGTGCCTAAAAATAGGCACACTCTTCGGCTTCGTGGTGGGTTTGGGTGTCAAACGGTCGGGGAGGGGTGCTCTTAGCACCCTGAAATTTCCACGTCATCCAAATTTTGAAAGTAAAGAGTTCTCGGTAGCGGGAACTCTTTTTTTTTGTGTCAAACGGTCGGGGAGGGGTGCTTTTAGCACCCTGAAATAGTTTCTTTTTTCAAGAAATAGTCCTATCTTTGTTCCATTGTTTTTTACACCCCATTATTATGAAACGTATTTTTTCTTTTCTGATGGTGCTGACCCTTTCGTTGGGGGTGGGTTGTAGTGATAGCTACGACGATACGGCACTCAAAGAGCAGTTGGCCGAGCTGGAGCGCCGCATCGAGGCAGCCGAAACAGTGATCAAGGCCTACGAAAACAACCTCTTTATCAAGACGGTTACGACGTTACCCAATGGCTACGAGATTCTCTTCTCGGATGGCTCGAAGGCCACGATCCAAAATGGTAAGGATGGCCAAAATGGCCAAAATGGCAAGGATGGCAAGGATGGTGATTCGTGGATCAAGAATGTGGTGATCGGCCCCAATGAGGTCACCTTTGAGATGACCGACGGACGCACGTTCACGATTCCGTTGGCGAGCTTCGTGCAGCAGATTCAGCAGATTCACTTCGTGCCCTGTTATGACGATGGCAAGGCTACGATCACCTATTCGTCGGCTGCCGATAGCCGCCTGAAGATCGACTTCCAGCTCTCGCCGCGTGAGTTGGCGGCCGAGTTGGTCAAAACGTGGCAGGAGTATTGCTCGATCGAGGCCGTACTGACCGAGTCGCGCGGGGAGGCTATACAGCTTCCGATTTCGGCTTGTGTGATCGACCCCGAGCAGGGTATCTTGGCGCTGGAGGCCGAGGCTGCACAGCTCGGTACGGAGTTCTTTGCCGGCACGGTGTCGGCTGCGGCCGCCCTGGTGATCTCGGACGGTGTGACCACCATCTCGTCGGAGTATATCCCGCTGGCCACCCAGCAGGTGGAGCCGGCTCCGGCACCCTCGGTAGCCGATGGCTTGGACTACATCTTCGACCTGACGGCCATCCCCGAGATCCACATCAAGGTCTCGCTCAGCGAGTGGAACCGTTTCCTGACCCTCTACGATCAGGATGCGAATACCGATGAGTACATCCACTGCGATGCTACCTTTACGAAGAATGGTGAAACACACTCCTTTACGGATGCCGGTTTGCGTATGCGTGGCAACACATCGCGTCGTCGTCCGGAGGGCAATGGCGGCCAGATGCACCAAAAGGATAATGCCGATTGGCACCACTGCCATTTCATGATCAACTTCCGTAAATTTGTCAAGGATGATGCCCACGAGCTGGGTGGCGTGCGCAAGATTCACCTCAAGTGGTGCAAGGACGACCCGACCTACGTGCGCGAGATGTATTGCTACAACCTCTTCCGTCGCTATGGCATCGAGGCAGGTCTGCGCACCTCCTACGGGCGTCTGTGGATCCATGTCGAGGGCGATCAGAAGGAGGCCTATTTTGGCGTTTACGAGATGTTGGAGGCGGTAGATGAGCAGTATCTGAAGAACCGCTTGGCACTCTTTGGATCGGCCGACCACAACCTGTGGAAGTGTGGCTACCCGGCCGGTTTGAATGCAACGAACGACGATCTGTTCTGGTCGGATGAGGATGCCGGCACGGTCAATCGCTCCTATGTATTGAAGACCAATACGGAGAATTTCGCTGCTGCCAAGGCCCAGCTGATCGACTTTATCCTCAAACTCAACGGGAAGTCGGGCGATAGCTTTAAGACCTGGATTCAGCAGGTGACCGATGTGGAGCTCTTGTTGAAGACCTATGCTGTCAATGTGGCAGTAGGTATGTGGGATGACTATTGGTGCAACCAGAATAACTACTACATCTACTTCAACACCAGCGACCTCTACGACTACAAGTTCTTCTTTATCCCCTATGATTACGACAATACGCTCGGCACCTCGAACATCATTGATGCCGGTCGTCAAGATCCGCTCAATTGGGGTAATAGTGGCTATAAGCTCATCTGTAAGATTCTGGAATATCCCGAGTGGCGTGCTATCTATGTCAAGGCACTCAATGAGTTGTGCCAAAGTAACGACCTCTTCAAGATGGAGGGTAGTGTGGCGCGTGTGAAGGCTTGGCAGCAGATGATCAGCCCCTACGTCTCGAACGATACGGGCGAGGATATGTCGATCTACGACAAACCGGCTTCGTGGGGTAACCATTCCGAGTATCGTGTGATGGATACCGGGGCGAACAACTTCTTTAGAGTGAAGGCGGCGAGCATTCCTGCCAACTAAGAAAAAAAGGCTTGAGAAAGGCTCTTTTGGCATCTGCCTTGGGCGCAAAATCCTCATTTTCCAGAGTAAACTGTGGTTTTGCCCCCTGCGAGCAGCTTCAAAATGAGCAAGTAAAACAACGAAAAGAGGGTATTCAACTGCGGTTGGATACCCTCTTTCGTTTTATGCCTTTACAGCCATGCGCACCGATGCGCCGCCCCAGGGATTGACCGTGACCGATTCGCGGGCTATCTGACGATCACCTTGGCTGATTGTCAGCGTCCAGAGCTGTGGTTTCGTATGGTCGATCGTGCGATCTTGAGGCAACGAATGGGGAATAGCATAGAGCAACACCTCGGCAGAGGCTGCTGCCGGAGCCGTGAGGGTAAGCCGTGTGGCAATCTCGACCCCTTTGGGTACACTGCGCAGCGCGGCTCCCGGCTCGGCAACACGTGAAGAGGTGGTTGTATAACTCACCTGCTCGCCCTGCGCATCGAAGGTGACGCAAAGCAGTTCAATATTGTATCGCCATCGCTCCGGATGGTCGCATCGAAGCTCAATTTCGTAGGGATTACACGTTTTCATAGGGACAAAGATAGTGCTTAAAGATGAAAACTCGTTAAGAAAGTTTGCAGTTTCGCGTTTTTTGTCGTAAATTTGCGGACTAATTGTGCATAAGCATCAATTGATTGCAACGATGAATAACTACAAAATCGCCTATAAAGGGCTCTCCGAAGGGGTTCACGACTTCACGTTCGAGGTCGATGGAGCTTTGTTTGAGGCCTTTGAGAATAGCGAGATCCTCGGTGCCGATTGCCGTGCTACGGTGCAGCTGCAGCGTGGTGCGGCGCAGTTGATCGCCGATGTGCGGATCGAGGGCGAGGTGGTTGTGGCGTGCGATCGCTGCTTGGAGGATTGTGCCCTGCCGATCGACTATGAGGGGCAGCTGGTTGTCAAATTCTCGGACGAGGAGCAGGAGTACGACGGTGAGGTGCTGTGGCTCTTCCCGGGCGAGCCGGAGTTGGATCTGGCGCAGTACATCTACGAGAGTGTGATCCTCTCGCTGCCCTATCAGCGCGTACACGCTGAAGGGGAGTGCAACCCCGAGATGTTGGAGCGTTTCAGCATCGTGAGCGAGGGTGAGTTCTCGGCCATCGAGGCAGAAGCGGCACGCGAAGAGGAGCAACAGGCCGTCAAAGGGGAGGCTTGGGAGAAGCTCGCCGCGCTGAAGGCACAAATGGAACAAGAAGATTAGCAGGGTATCTCCAACCCAAATAATTGAATAGAACAGATATACGTTAAACTAATAAAAGTACATTGAAAAATGGCACATCCTAAACACAAAGTCTCGTCGACGCGTCGTGACAAGAGAAGAACGAACTACAAGGCTGTCGTTCCGACGGTTGTAACCTGCTCGAACTGCGGTAGCGCAGTCCTCTACCACCGTGTATGCCCCGAGTGTGGCTTCTACCGTGGTAAGCTGGCAATCGAGAAGAAGGCGGAGTAATTCGTCACCCAGATTTCGCCTGACGGGTGATTTCTGCGAGGTGTACTACCTCGATAAGACGAGCTGTCAGCGCAGTGCGCTTGGCAGCTCATTTTTTTACCAAACAAGAAACTGTCCCTATGCTGAAAATTGGTATTGATGCCATGGGTGGCGACTTCGCCCCCGAGGTGGCTGTCGAGGGTGCCGTCATGGCATTGGCTAAAATCGACAAGGAGAGCCGCATCGTCCTCTTTGGTGACGAGCCGCGTATCCGCGAACTCTTGAAGAAGCATAACTGCTCGGCCGATCATTTCGACCTGGTGCACTGCTCGGAGGTGATCGAGATGGGCGACCATCCGGCCAAGGCCTTCGTGGCGAAGAAAGATTCGAGCATCGTCGTGGGTTTCAATCAGTTGGCCGAGGGTAAGATCCATGGCTTCGCCAGTGCCGGATCGACCGGTGCCATGCTGGTTGGCTCGATGCAGGTCATCAAACCTGTCGAGGGTGTGATTCGTCCGGTGATCTCGACCCTGATTCCGAAGCTCATCGGCCGTCGAGGTCTGCTGCTCGACGTGGGTCTGAATGTGGATGCCAAGCCCGAGGTGTTGGCTCAGTATGGCTTCTTGGGCTCGATCTATGCCAAATCGGTGCTCGGTATTGAGAATCCGCGTGTTGCGTTGCTCAATATCGGCGAGGAGGAGGGTAAGGGTAATGCCCAAGCCAAGGCTACCTACGATCTGTTGAAGGCGGATGAGCGCATCAACTTTGTCGGTAATGTCGAGTCCTCCTATATTTTTGCAGGCAGCTACGGCGGTCCTGATCCCGATGTGGTGGTAGCCGAGGCCTTTGTCGGCAATACGGTGCTCAAGATGGCCGAGGCGCTCTATCGCATCAACTTCAAGCTCGGAGGTGGCAAGCCGCGTGTGATGAATTTCCTGCGTCCGGTGCTGGGTCGCATCATCCCGAAGCTCTACTATCAGCAGGATTTCTGGGAGGCGATGAATGGCGAGAATATCGGTGGCACGCAGGTCATCGGCATCAATGCACCGGTGATGATCGGCCACGGAGGGTCGTCGGCTCGCGCTATCTGCAGCATGATCTGCGCCATGGAGCGTGACATCAAGGGCGATTTCCCCTCGAAGTTGCGCGCTGCGCTGGCCGAGAAGAACGCATAAGCCGAGTTGTCATGAAACCCAATTTCTGGAATCGTATATTCCACTATAAAGCGTGGAAGCCGCTCTACTTTTTGCGCGGCTTCCTGCGCTATTATACCCCTCGCTGGTGGACGCAGCGTCGTCTGAAGGGGCTGCTGAAGGAGGCCCAGTCGCGTCCCGATTGGGAGTATATTCGTAGCCGTGTGGACTACTACAACCGCTTGGAGCCGATGGCAGCTACGCCCGAAGGGCTGAAGCCGCTTGCCGAACACCGTGTGGGTACGATTCAGTCGGCCTATTTCTTTGATTCGCACGAATATACCCGCTTCTTTGCCGATCACCTGCGGTGGAAGATCGAGCCGGGCGATGTGACGACGGTCCCCGCCCTGCCCTCGGTGGTCAAGAGCCGCCCGACGGAGGGCAATTTGGCCAATTCGGTGGTGCTGAATCTCGATAAACATCGCCATTTCCTCTTCCTGAAGGATGAGATTCCCTTTCGGGCGAAGCAGAATTTGGCCATCTTCCGTTGCAATATCAACTATCCCTATCCCAATTACGAGACCCGTCTGCGCTTTGTCGAGCAATATTACGGCCATCCGATGTGCGATATCGGGGTGAGCAATCGCAATGCCGTGGTCAAAGAGGAGTGGAATCGACCCTACATCTCGGAGTACGACCACATGGACTACAAGTTTGTGATGTGTCTGGAGGGTATCGACGTGGCAACCAACCTCAAATGGGTCATGTCGAGCAATTCGTTGGCCGTCATGCCACCCCCGCGTTATGAGACCTGGTTTATGGAGGCAGCTCTCATTCCCAACTATCACTATGTATCCATCAAGGCCGACTATTCCGATTTGGAGGAGCGACTGCAGTACTACATCGACCATCCCGAGGAGGCCGAGGCCATTGTGCGTCATGCTCACGAATGGATCGAGCAGTTCCGCGATCGTCGGCGCGAGAAGCTCATCTCGTTGTTGGTGTTGGAGAAGTATTTTAGGCAGACCCACCAACTGTAAAAAAACGTATAGCAAGGTAATTTCTTCGTTACGCTTGTTTGGCAATTGCTCACATACGCAAAGTATGCTCCGCATTGCCAACCTGCGCAAGCCTTGAAATTCCACTTGCTATACGTTTTTTTGTGGCTTTGTGGAAAAGTTTGTATTCGGGGAAGAGTGTTTTTGCCAATCTGCGCAAGCCTTGAAATTCCGCTTGCTATACGTTTTTTATGGCTTTGTGGGAGGTCGTTATTCGCGGCCTTTGGCATCTGCCTCGGCTGAAAAATCCTCATTTACCGAAGTAAACTATGGCTTTTTATCGGCTTAGGGCCAATAGATAAGCAGGCCGGCCAGGGCCGAGAGGGCAATCAGCAGAATCGGGTTCACCTTGCGCCATTGGCCGAGGAGTACGCCGCCAAAAAGTACCCAGCTCCAGCCGTCCACGAAGTTCTGCTCGCCGGGAGCCGACGTATGGGGAAAAATCAAGAGCAAGGCTGCAGCGGCGATCATGCCGATCATGGCCGGTCGCATACCTTGCATCGCCCCTTCGATCAGTCGGTTACCTTTCAATTTTAAGAAGAAATGGGTCAGTAGCAGCATCAGGGTCAGTGCCGGCAGGCAGACCGCTACGGTAGCAATCAAGGCGCCCAACACCCCGAACCAGGTCGACCCCTCCTGCACGCCCACCGTATAGCCGACATAGGTGGCCGAGTTGATGGCAATCGGGCCGGGGGTGATTTGTGAGACGGCAACAATATCGGCAAACTCGCTGTTGGTCATCCACTCGTGTTGCACAACCACCTCATTCTGAATAAGCGAGAGCATGGCATAGCCGCCACCGAATCCGAAGAATCCGATCTTGAGATACGAAACAAAGAGTTGCCAAAAGATCATCGCTTACACCGTTTACTGATCCACAACTGCCAGCCGATGCCTCCGGCGGCCGCAGCCATTAAAATATAGATAGGCGACCATCCCAACCACCAGACCGATACGGCCGAGGCAACGATGACCAGGTAGAG
The DNA here is from genome assembly GCA_017437045.1 of Alistipes sp. Classification (GTDB taxonomy): domain Bacteria; phylum Bacteroidota; class Bacteroidia; order Bacteroidales; family Rikenellaceae; genus Alistipes. Next base: position 7,964 of record JAFSBY010000045.1, on the reverse strand, counting down.
GGCCGCATGCATGCCACGCGAGAGCGACAAGATGGGGGCGACAATCAGGGCAACTACGGCCGGTCGCATCCCTCGAAACGCAGCATCCACCCACGGATTGTGGCGCACGTCGGTAAAGAGTATGGCGACACACAGGATGATGACAAACGAGGGGATGACGGCCCCCAAAATCGCCGAGAGGGCTCCTCGCAGTCCGCGCAGGCGATAGCCGACAAAGACCGCTGTATTGAGCGATATGGGCCCGGGAGCCGATTGTGCCAGCGTCAGGAGGTCGAGAAAATCAGGCCGAGCGATCCATCCACGACGGTTGATGACCTCGTGTTCGATGATCGAGATCATGGTATAGCCGCCACCAAAGGTGAAGGCTCCGATCTTCAGGAACGTGAGAAAGAGACGCCAGCACATCTTCTTGGGTGTCTATTTTTGGGTGAGGTTATTGACCACCGAGACCATCGTCACGGCAACGACGGCTGCTGTCTCCGTGCGTAGGCGTTGGCTTCCGAGTGTGATCTCCTCGAAGCCCGCCTCGATGGCTTGCGCCACCTCCTCCTTCGAGAAATCCCCTTCCGGACCGATCAAGATCAAGACCTCTTCACCCGGTTGGAGGATCGAGGCCAGGTAGTGTTTGCCGGTCGAACTCTGCGGCTCGTCGCAATGGGCAATCAGCTTGCGGCCGGAGTAGGAGCTGGCGAGTAGCTCCTTGAAGGAGGTCAGAGGTGCCAACTCGGAACGAAAAGCCTTCAACGACTGCTTCATGGCAGCCGTGATGACCTTCTCGCTGCGATCCGATTTGAAGACACGACGCTCGCTATGTTCGCTCTCGAGCGGAACGATCCGACTGACACCGATCTCGGTGGCCTTCTCCAGGAACCATTCGTAGCGATCGTTGTTTTTTGTCGGGGCTACGGCCATTGTCAGACGGTAGGGGAGCGGCTCAAAGGGGTCGATCGTCTGCTCGATGTGCACGGTGCACCGTTTGGGGTGGTCGTCCGTGATGCGGGCGCAGTAGAGTGCACCGCGTCCGTCGGTCAGATGGATCGAATCGCCGAGGCCCAAACGCAACACGCGAATGCAATGTTTCGACTCCTCTTCGCTCAAAGTGTAGTCGGGAGGTGTAATTTCGGGGGCGTAGAATAGTTGCATAGCGAAATTTTACGTATCTTTGCTTGCTTATTATAACTTTACATAGGCAAAGGTAGTTAAAAACCGCAAATAAAACGCCAAATATAGACCTCAAATGAAACGGATCCTTGCAATATCGCTCATTTTGCTTGCTATGACACAGTTTGCTTGTACCTCCCAAAAGACCTCGCAGCAGAATCCGCTGCTGGTGGAGTGGGAGACCCCCTATGGTGTTCCGCCCTTCGATCAGATTCGCCCCGAACACTTCCTGCCCGCCTTCGAGCAGGCGATGGCCGAACATCTGGCCGAGATCGAACTGATCACCTCGGCGACCGAAGAGCCGACCTTCGAGAATACAATTTTGGCCTACGACAATTCGGGACAGCGATTGGAGCAGGTGGCCCTGGTCTTTGGCATGCTGGCCGCTGCCGAGACCAACGAGCAGCTGCAACAGATCGAGGCCGAGGTGATGCCGCTGCTGGCAGCACATGATGACCGCATAGCCCTCGATGAGGCACTCTTTGCACGCATCAAGGCGGTCTATGATGCACGTCGCGGCTTGGCACTCGATGCCGAGCAGCAGCGCCTGCTCAAGAAGATTTACGACGGATTCGTGCGCTCGGGTGCCCTGCTGGAGGGTGCCGCTCGGGAGCGTCTGCGTGCCATCAACGAGGAGCTCTCGAACGTCTCGGTACGCTATGGGCAGAACCTGCTGGCCGAGAATAACGCCTTTTCGATCGAGCTGACGGCCAAGGACCTGGACGGTGTGCCCAGCTCGGTGCGCGATTTAGCATCCGAGAAGGGCAAGGAGATGGGCGTGAAGGGCTATGTCTTTACGCTCCACAAGCCGAGCCTGATCCCCTTCCTGACCTACGCTTCGCGGCGCGATCTGCGTGAACAACTCTACACGGCCTATCTGAACCGTTGCAACCAGGGCAATGAATACGACAACAAACAGTTGATCAACGACTTCGTTCGTCTGCGTACCGAAAAGGCCCATCTGCTGGGCTTCGACTCCTATGCCGACTATGTAATCTCGAATGAGATGGCCGGCACGACCAAAGCGGTCTATGACCTGCTCAACGAGATCTGGACCCCCGCGCTTGAGAGTGCCACCAAGGAGCTGGAGAAGATGCGCGAGCTGTTTGCCCAGGACCACCCGGAGGAGAACTTTGCTTCGTGGGATTGGTGGTATTATGCCGAGAAGGTGCGCAAACGCGACTATGCCATCGACGAGGAGATGTTGCGCCCCTATTTCTCGTTGGAGAATGTGCGCGGCGGTATCTTCTTCTTGGCCAATCGCCTCTATGGCATCACCTTCCGCCCGATTTCGGTGCCGGTCTATCACCCCGAGGTCTCGGCCTATGAGGTGCTCGATACCGATAATTCGCACCTCGGCGTGCTCTATTTCGACTTCCATCCGCGTGCCGGCAAGGGGCAGGGTGCTTGGTGTGGCAATTATGTCGAGCAGCGTTACCGCGATGGCGAGCGCATTGCTCCGGTCGTGGCCATTGTCTGCAACTTTACCCGCCCGACAGCTACCTCGCCGGCCTTGCTGACCCTCGATGAGACCGAGACGCTCTTCCATGAGTTTGGCCATGCGCTCCACTTCCTCTTCCACGATGTGAAATATCGCGGTCTTTCGGAGGTGGAGGGTGACTTTGTCGAGCTTCCCTCGCAGGTGATGGAGAATTGGGCCTTCCAGCCCGAACTGCTCAAGCACTACGCCGTGCACTATCGTTCGGGTGAGGTGATCCCGGCTTATCTGATCGAGAAGATGCGCCGTAGCGAACTCTTCAACCAGGGTTTTATGACTACGGAGCTGATTGCCGCCTCGCTCTCGGATCTGGATCTGCACACCATCACCTCCTACGAGCCGATCGACGTGAATGCCTTCGAGAAAAATGCCCTCAATGAGCGCCGCGGACTGATGCCGGAGATCGAGCCGCGCTATCGTTATCCCTATTTCAGCCACATCTTCGATGGCGGTTACTCGGCCGGTTATTATTTCTATACATGGGCCGAGGTGCTCGACAAGGATGCCTTCGAGGCCTTCCGCGAGACGGGCGATCTGTTCGATCGTGCAACGGCAGCCCGCCTGCGTGTGCTACTCGAGAGTGGCGGATCGAAGGATGGCATGTCGCTCTATCGCGCCTTCCGTGGCAAAGATCCCGACAAGGTGCCGATGCTCGTCGGTCGCGGCCTGATGGAGCCGCCTGTCGAGGAGCCCGAAACGGACAAGGCGGCGGTTGAGCCGGCCGATTCGTTGGCTGTGGAGCCTCTTGCCGAACCCCTTGCCGAGCCGCGGGCGACCGGTCTGAAGGCCCTGCCGAACCGTCAGCTCGAAAAACGCGCTGTGGCGGAGAAACACGACTTGCAATAACTAACTCAAAATAGACGTTTCTATGAAAAAACTGATGATTATGGCCCTCTCTTTTATGGCTGTAGCGTGCGGTGACAACACGATCCCGCAGGCACAATATCCCGAGTTGGATCTGACCAACCCGTTGCTGGCAACGTGGGATACCCCGTACCAGACCCCTCCCTTCTCGAAGATCAAGCCCGAGCACTTCGAGCCGGCTATCGACGCTGCTATTGCCTGCTCGCGTGCCGAGATCGAGGCGATTGTGAACAATCCGGCCGAGCCGACCTTCACGAATACGATCCTGGCCCTGGAGCGCAATGGTGAGTTGCTGGGTCGCGTTTCGGGTGTCTTCTACAACCTGATGGGCACCGAATCGACCCCCGAGATGCAGGCTATCGCCCAGCGCATCCAGCCTAAATTGTCGGAGCTCTCGAACGACATTTCGCTCAATGCCGAGCTTTTTGCCCGCGTGAAGGCGGTCTATGAAGATCCCGATTGGTGTCTCTCGGATGCCGAGAAGAAGCTCCTCGAGGATACCTACCTGGGCTTTGCCCGCAGTGGTGCCGCCCTCTCGGACGAGGATAAGGAGCTCTATCGCACCTACTCGAAGGAGCTGGGCGCACAGACCCTGCTCTTTGGTCAGAATGCGCTGCATGCTACGAATGCCTTTGCGCTGAACATCACCGACGCCAAGCAGGTGGCCGAGTTACCCGACTTCGTGAAGGAGGCGATGGCTGCCGAGGCGGCTGCACGTGGCCAGAAGGGCTGGACGGTGACGCTGCAGGCTCCGAGCTACATCCCCTTCCTGACCTACTCGTCGAATCGTGCACTCAAGGAGCAGCTCTACCGTGCCTACAATTCGCGCGCGCTGGGTGGCGAGTTTGATAACACGGAGGTGATCAAGAAGATCGTCAATCTGCGTCTGCAGATCGCCAACCTGCTCGGCTATGAGACCTATGCCGACTATGTGCTGGAGCAGCGCATGGCCGAGTCGGCCGAGACGGTGGAGAACTTCCTCGACGAACTGCTGACCGCTACGAAGGAGTATGCCGATGCCGACTATCGCACCATCTCGGAGTATGCCGCCTCGCTCGGCTTCGAGGGTGAGCTGATGCCCTGGGATTGGGCCTACTACAACGAGAAGTATAAGAACGAGAAATATGCCCTCTCGGACGAGATGGTGAAACCCTATTTCAAGCTCGAGAATGTCAAGCAGGCCGTCTTTATGCTGGCTAACAAGCTCTATGGCCTGAACTTCACGGAGAACAAGGCGATCGAGGGCTACCACCCCGAGACTACGGTCTATGAGGTGACCGATGCCGATGGCCGCTTTATGGCTGTCCTCTACCTCGACTTCCATCCCCGCGCCACGAAGCGTGCCGGTGCATGGATGACCGAGTTCCGCGGCTCGAAGATCGTCGATGGGGTAGAGACCCGTCCGCTTGTTTCGCTCGTGATGAACTTCTCGAAGCCGACCGAGACGAAGCCTTCGCTGCTGACCTACGACGAGGTGGAGACCTTCCTGCATGAGTTTGGCCACGGCCTGCACGGCATCCTGGGTGAGGGTGAGTTTGAGTCGCAGACCGGTACGTCGGTCTTCCGCGACTTTGTGGAGCTGCCTTCGCAGATCATGGAGAATTGGGCCACCGAGAAGGAGTATCTGGACCTCTGGGCCGTGCACTATCAGACGGGCGAGAAGATGCCCGAGGAGCTGATCAACCGCATCGTTGCTGCCCAGAACTACCTGGCGGCCTATGCCAACGTGCGCCAGCTCTCGTTCGGTATGACCGACATGGCATGGCACTCGCTCACCGAGCCTTTCGAGGGCGATGTGGTGGCCTTCGAGCAGGCTTCGATGGCCTCGACGCAGGTGCTGCCCGTTGTGGAGGGCACGGCGATGAATCCCGCCTTTACGCACATCTTCTCGGGTGGTTATGCCGCCGGCTACTATGGCTATAAGTGGGCCGAGGTGCTGGAGGCCGATGCCTTCTCGATGTTCAAGGAGCAGGGCATCTTCAACCGTGAGGTGGCTACCAAGTTCCGCGAAAATATCCTCTCGAAGGGTGGCTCGGAGCATCCGATGAAACTCTACGAGGCCTTCCGCGGTCATAAGCCGGCCACGCAGGCGCTGATTGACAAGATGCAGTTAGGCAAGTAATCGGCCGAATGGATATCAAAAGGGCCTCCGAATTGCTCGGAGGCCCTTTTTTTGTGGTGTGGAGCGTGTGCCGTTACTCGGCCGACGCTGCCAGGGGCGAAGCCTGCGTATAGACGCGGGCGGCCAGCTCCTTGTCGAGCTGATACATGCCATATTTGTCGTTCTCTACGGCCTCGGCGGCGAAGATCATGTCGCGTGCCGACTCCTCCTCCTCGATCTGCTCGTCGATGAACCATACGAGCATGTTCGACGATGCAAAGTCACGATCCTCGGCTGCGATGGCGGCCAGGTTGTTGATCAGCCCCGTCACGATCTTCTCGTGCTTGAGCGTCTCTTGGAACATCTCGAGTACCGAGGCCCACTCGGTGCGCACCTCGGCAATGGGCTTCAGCTCGACCTTGCAGTCGCGCGAATTGAGGTAATTCATCAAGATGCGGGCGTGATCCTGCTCCTCCTGCCACTGCACGAAGAACCAGTTGGCGACACCCTTATAGCCTTTCGCCTCGGCGTCCATCGACATCGAAAGATAGAGATAGGCCGACCACAGCTCGGCGTTGATCTGCTCATTGATAGCAGCGTGTAATTTTTGGCTTAACATAGTTGTATTGTTTTTAGTGTGTTTGTAATTTCTGTTTGTGGGATTATCTTCTTCTCCCTATGCAAAGATACAACACAAATCGAAATTTGCAATAGTTTTTCCATCATCTTATTTGATGCAGGTATCAGTTTCGCTGATGGCCTACCCCTTGCAAAAACAGCGCCGAAAAGCCTTTGCCTCTCTTCCCCTCAAAAAATCAGCGCGACCTTTTCGGGGTCGCGCTGAAAACGGAATGCGCTGCGCTTTTATTCTGAAACGGGGCGCACCGTGTGACCGTAGTAGCGGCTGCCCCAATTCACTCTGCGGTAACCACTGCCGAAGGCCAGGATGCGCGCGAACCGCGAATCACTCTCGTCAGGCGTAGAACCCCAACAGTCGCCGGTCACTCCGTCGCTGTGGAGCAACCGCCCGACGCGACAACCGGCAGCGGGAAGGAAAATACTGTTGCCGTTTTTTCCGGTTACTTTGTAACCCTTGTGACCACCTTGCGAAGTCCATGTCCAAGTGCAGTTGTTTTTTAGTTCTTCGAGTTCGGATTTGGTCGGCAGTCGCCAACTACCGCCCCAGTTGGCGCGAGCGGCATCGTATTGGGAACTGCCTGCGATATCACCCATGGATTTGTTATGATAGGTCTTGCTATTCTCTTTATCGTATTCCGATTTGGTACGCGTTTCTCCCCAGGCGTAGTAATTGCCATACTCCGAGGGGGTCGATGCACCCACATTGCAGGTCGCCCATTTAACGCTCAGGCCCAAATCAACCCACTCGTGGCCATTGATTGTGCCTCTTGAGGCTGCTTGTCGTGCTGCCTCCTCACGAGCTAACCGTTCACGCTCCGCCTTTTCGGCTGCCTCACGCGCTTCGCGCTCACGACGCTCCTTTTCGGCCTTTTCTTTGGCGGCTTGTTCAGCAGCAAGACGCTCGCGCTCGGCTTTTTGAGCCGCAGCATTGGCTTTCTCGGTGCTGTCTTGAACAAAGGCGGCACGTTCGGCCTCCGCCAGAGCAATACTATCAGCGATGGCTTGTTGCTCGCGGAGGTGGGTCATGGCGGTGCGGCCGCCCCAGAAACCACCGGCTACCAACAACAGAATCACCACCGTCCACAGCCACTTTTTGCCACCCCGCTTTTTCGGCGGCGCAGGCACAGGGGCAGGTTGCGGTGTGGGTTGCGGTGCGGGCTTGGGTGTGGGTTTAGGAGTCGGTTTCGGAGTATCGTCCAAGATCGTGGCCTCGACCGCAGGATCATCGTATAAGGTCTCCGGCTCCTCCGCCGAGGCGGCAGGGGTCTCCAAAGCCTGCAAAAAGTCCGCCACCGAGCTGTAGCGGTCGCGCTTGGCGGGCGACATGGCACGGCGAATCGGGGCAACTAAATGTGCCGGAATGGTCGGCGGGAAGTACAGCCCCTCATTGATCAGCTTTGGGGCTTCAATCGGCGTCTCGCCCGAGAGGAGTTTATAGAGGGTAGCACCGAGGGCATAGATGTCGGTCTCGGGGCTGAAGAGGCTGACGCCGCCTATATTGTATTGCTCCATCGGGGCATAACCATGCGAAATGCCCACCGGGGTAGTCGAGGTCTGATGCCCCGCCTCGTCATAGCGTTTCGAGAGGCCGAAGTCGATCAGCACGGCCCGCTGCTCCTCGTCGAGCAGGATATTGCCCGGCTTGACGTCGAGGTGGTTCATCTTGCGGCTGTGCAGATAGCCCAATGCCTCGGCCACCTG
>JAFSBY010000044.1 GCA_017437045.1 Alistipes sp. | reverse complement strand
CGGCGTAGTAGAGCTCGGTAGCGGTCGTACCGTCGTTCGTAGCACGCGAAGCGATGCCGGGCATCTCCACCGAGAAGGTAACCGTAGCGTCACCATTCACAGCAGGAGCCTCCGCAGCATCCTTCGAGCACGATGCAGCCAACGCAATCATAGCGACAGCTGCGAGTGTCTTAAAGATGTTTTTCATGCGTGAAAAAAATTAAAAAGTGTATGTAAAAAAAACGTATAAAGTGCGTACAATAAGTGTAGCAAAGTTAGTGCAGCGTGTTGAGAAAAACAACATTTTTAACAACTTTTTTTAGGGGTTGAAATACCCCCCCCCGAAATTTCTGAAAATGAGCATGTTATGCAGGTAAAGAAAAAACTGTGCCAACGAGTGACACAGTTTAGAATTGTTCTATTTTTTGGACGTTTTGAATGATCCTTCCAATTAGTATTGTTCCTGTTCGTTGGGAAAATCGCCCGAACGGACATCCTCGACATAGTGGCCGATGGCCTCGGTCATGGCCGTGTGCAGGTCGGCATATTGGCGCAGGAATTTGGGCTTGAAACCCTTATTGATGCCCAACATATCGTGCACGACCAAGACCTGTCCGTCGCAACCGGCACCGGCACCGATACCGATCGTGGGGATGGCGATGCGGCGGGTTACCTCGGCAGCCAGCGCAGCAGGAATCTTCTCCATAACCAGACCGAAACAGCCCGCCTCGGCCAACAATTCGGCGTCGCGCAGCAACTTTTGAGCCTCGGCCTCCTCCTTGGCACGCAGCCCGTAGCCGCCTAACTGGTGGATCGACTGCGGCGTGAGTCCCAGGTGGCCCATGACGGGAATACCGGCTGCGATGATCTTCTTGATCGAGGGCAGCAACTCCTCGCCTCCCTCGATTTTTACGCCGTCAGCACCCGTCTCCTTCATGATGCGGATGGCGGCTGCGAGGGCTACCTGCTCGTCGCCACTGCAGGTGCCAAAGGGCATATCGACCACCACAAAGGCGCGTTCGGTGCCTCGCACGACCGACGAGGCGTGGTAGATCATCTGATCGAGTGTGATGGGCAGGGTGGTGGTGTGGCCGGCCATGACGTTGGCAGCCGAGTCACCGACCAGGATGATGTCAATACCGGCACCATCGACAATCTTGGCCATCGTGTAATCGTAGGCGGTGAGCATCGCGATCTTCTCGCCGTCGTGTTTCATCTTTGCGAGCGTGGCAGTCGTGACTGCACGCACTTTGCTCTCTACTGACATAATACTTATTTAATAATATGTGTATGTTTGTGTATGAAATGGGGCATTTTGACGGGGCAAAATTACATCTTTGGCCCGATTTGGCAAAAGAAATTCCACAAAACTACACCGCCCGAGACCGAAACGTTGATCGAGTGCTTCGTGCCGACCTGCGGAATCTCAATCGCACCGTCACACCGATCGACCACGGCCTGATCAACTCCGGCAACCTCGTTGCCAAAAATAAGGGCATAGTGGCATGCGGGGTCGGCACGGAACGCGTCGAGCATCGCAGCTCCCTCGACCTGCTCGATGGCCAGCAACGTGTAACCCTCCTGCTTCAGCTGCTCAACAGCCTCGAGGGTCGTCTCCGTGTAGTGCCAGGGGACGGTCAGCTCGGCACCGAGGGCCGTCTTATGAATGTCGCGTGCCGGAGGCGTAGCGGTGATGCCGCACAGAACGATGCGCTCGATGGCAAAGGCGTCGCCCGTGCGGAAGAAGGCGCCCACGTTCTGCATCGAACGCACGTTGTCCAAGACGACCACGACGGGCATCTTCTGCATCGTGGCAAAGGCCTCGACGGAGGGGCGATGTAACTCTTCGTTGGTAATTTTTCGCATAGGAATTTTAATATAGCGGGGCAAAAGTACGAAAAATTAAAATCTTTTCGCTAATTTTGTCGGTCAAAGCGTAAATAAACGAAAACGTTAAGAGTTAATTATATGGCAATCGAAACCACCGAAACACGCGAAAAGTCGCTCAATTTCATTGAGGAGATCATCGAGGAGTCTATCGCCAAAGGCGAAAAAGAGATTCAAACGCGCTTCCCGCCTGAGCCGAACGGCTACCTGCATATCGGCCACGCCAAGAGTATCTGCATCAACTTTGGCATGGCCAAAAAGTATGGCGGTAAGTGCAACCTGCGATTCGACGATACGAACCCCGTTAAGGAGGATACCGAGTATGTTGAGTCGATCAAGGAGGATATCAAATGGCTCGGATTTGACTGGGCCTTGGAGCGTTACGCTTCGGACTACTTCGACCAGCTCTACGAGTGGGCCGTGCAGCTCATCAAGAAGGGGTTGGCCTATGTCGATGACCAGACCCAGGAGCAGATCCGTGAGAACCGTGGTACGGTGTCGGTTCCGGGTACCCCCTCGCCGTGGCGTGACCGTTCGGTCGAGGAGAACCTCGATCTGTTTGCCCGCATGAAGGCCGGTGAGTTTGAGGATGGTGCCAAGGTGTTGCGTGCCAAGATCGACATGGCTCATCCGAACATGTTGTTCCGCGACCCGATCATGTATCGCATCCTGCATGCCGAGCACCATCGCACGGGCAACAAGTGGTGCATCTACCCGATGTATGACTACGCTCACGGCCAGTGCGACTCGATCGAGCGCATCACCCATTCGATCTGTACGTTGGAGTTTGACGTACACCGTCCGCTCTACGATTGGTTTATCGAGGCGTTGGAGATCTATCCCTCGCACCAATATGAGTTTGCCCGTCTGAACCTGACCTATACGATGATGTCGAAGCGTCGCCTGCTCAAGCTCGTGCAGGAGGGTGCCGTGATGGGTTGGGATGACCCGCGTATGCCGACCATCTGCGCCCTGCGTCGTAAGGGCTACACGCCCGCCTCGGTGCGCAATTTTGCCGAGATGGTGGGTGTGGCCAAGCGTGACAACGTGATCGACCTGGGCAAGTTGGAGTTCTGCGTACGTGAGGATCTGAACAAGGTGGCCGAGCGTCGCATGGCGGTGCTCAACCCCCTCAAGGTGGTGATCACCAACTACGAGGAGGGCAAGACCGAGCTCTTCACGGCGATCAATAATCCCGAGGATGAGGCTGCCGGCACGCGTCAGGTGCCCTTCTCGCGTGTGATCTACATCGAGCGCGACGACTTCATGGAGAATCCGCCCAAGAAGTTCTTCCGTCTGCAGCCCGGTGGTGAGGTGCGCCTGCGCTACTCCTACCTGATCAAGTGCGAGGAGGTGATCAAAGATGCCGAGGGCAACATCGTAGAGCTGCACTGCACCTACGACCCGATGTCGGGTGGTGGTTCGTCGAGCGACGGCCGTCGTGTGAAGGGTGTGATCCACTGGGTTTCGGCCCAGGATGCCGTGGAGGCCGAGGTGCGCCTGTTCAATCCGCTCTTTGTGACCGAGGATCCGAACGAGGGTTGCGAAGAGGGTGGCAAGACCTGGGAGGATAACCTCAATCCCGACTCGCTGGTGAAGATCAAGGGCTATTTGGAGCCTTCGCTCCTCGAGACCCCGATCGGCAAGGCCGTGCAGTTCGAGCGTGTGGGTTACTTCTGCCCCGATACCGATTCGACGCCCGAGCATCCGGTTTTCAATCGTACGGTGACTTTGAAGGATTCGTGGGCCAAAATCAATAAGTAAGCAACTGCTGATGGGCTCTTTTGGCATCTGCCTCGGCTGAAAAATCCTCATTTACCGAAGTAAACTGCGGTTTTTCCTCCATCGGGCAGCTTCAAAATAGCCACATCATCAGCCGCTTCCTTGTTGGGAAAAAAGCGATGGGCTCTTTTGGCATCTGCCTCGGCTGAAAAATCCTCATTTACCGAAGGCTGAAAGTGACTGATTACAGCATCATGGAATTACAGGGCACATCTCCCTGTAATTCTTGTAATTGATAATAGACGACGAAATATACAAATCCTAATTTAAGCAATCAACATTGACTGAATTGACCATTCTTTTGACGATGTTTGCTGCCCTGGTGGTGGGTGGTGTGGCGGTGTGGCTGTTGCTGCGCGGTCAGGGGCGTCGTTTGCAGCAGGAGTTGGAGCGGTCGAATGCGACGAGCGAGGCGCGTGAGGCGGAGTGCCGTACCTTGCGGGACGAGCTGGCGCGGGCACGCCAACAGGAGGCGGTGTTGAACCAGAAACTCACCTCCAAGCAGGAGGAACTCGAGCGTGAGCGGCAGACTCGAAGCGAGGAGTTTGACCGCCAATTGGAGCTGGTCAAGGAGCGTTTGCAGAATGAGACGCGCGAGTTGGTCGAGCAGAAGAGCCGCGCCCTCACGGCATCGAACAGCGAGACGATAGAGGCCATTATGCGCCCCTACAAGGAGAAGCTCGGCGAGCTGGGTTTGTTGGTCAGCTCGGCACGTGAAAAGCAGGTCGAGACGGCCTCGGCCATCGGACGGCAGTTGGAGGAGGTGATCCGCAACGCCCAACGGCTGGGTGAGGAGGCCGATAAACTCTCCCGTGCTTTGCGCAACGAGGTCAAAACGCAGGGTAACCTGGGTGAGATGATGTTACGTCTGCTGCTGGAACGTTCAGGCTTGGAGGAGGGTGTAGGCTTCGAGTTGCAGGTCACGCTGCGCGATAAGGCGGGTCGGACGATCCACAACGAGGAGGGACGACGCATGGTGCCCGATGCTGCGGTACACTTCCCCGGAGGGCGAACCGTGCTCATTGACTCGAAGACGCAGCGTGCCTATGGCGACTACCAGCAGGCAACGACCGAGGCCGAACGGGCAGATGCCGTGCGACGTCACATCGAGAGTGTGCGTGCGCAGGTCAAGGAGCTCGCGGCCAAGAACTATACCTCCTACACCTGTCGGGGCAATGAGGTGTTGCCCTATGTCTTTATGTTTATCCCGATCGACGCAGCGATGCAGTTGGCCGTGGCCAATGATCCGGAGTTGTGGTCGTGGGCCTTCGAGCGGCATGTCTTTATCACCAGCGAGCAGAATCTCCTGCTCGTGTTGCGTCTGGTCGAGATTGCCTGGATGCAACAGCGGCAGATCGAGAATCAAGAGGAGGTCTATCGCATAGCGGGCGAGTTGCAGGATCGTATTGCCACCTTCTTGGCACACTTCGAGGGGGTTGGACAACATATCGAGGCGGCACGTCAAGCCTATGGCGATGTGGTGGATAAGTTGCGCGACGGCCGCCAAAGTGTGGCCGGATCGGCGCGCAAATTGGAGAAATTGGGGGCGCAAGCAGCCCGTAAACAGAGCCAATTGGCCGCCTCGTTGGCCCGCATCGAGCGCGAGGAGTAGAGCTCGTCCCGACGCGCTGAAAAATAGCAAGAGACTGATAGAAACCAATATCGCGTATGAATCGTTACCGCAAACTTCGCACCGTGGCGGCCCTGCTACTCTTTGTGGCGATCGTGTTGCTCTTCTTGGACTTCACGGGGGTGACCCATGCCTATTTGGGGTGGTTGGCCGAGGTGCAGCTGCTGCCTGCCCTGCTGGCACTCAACGTATGGGTCGTGGGCGTACTTATCGTGCTGACATTGCTCTTTGGACGCCTCTATTGCTCGGTGATCTGCCCGCTGGGTGTGATGCAGGATATCGTGGCTCGCCTGGGGCGCAAGGCCAAGCGCAACCGCTATGGCTACTCGAAGGCCAAAACGCTGCTTCGTGTGGTCGTGCTGGTGCTTTTTGGGGTGCTCTTGGCGTTAGGATTGACCTCGTGGGCAGCTCTGATTGCCCCCTATAGTGCCTTTGGCCGCATCGCGACGAATCTGTTGCAACCCCTTTGGATGTGGGGAAATAACCTGCTGGCCATGGGTGCCGAGTGGATGGATAGCTATGCCTTCTATCGGGTGGAGGTGCTTTGGCGAGGAGCCATCTCGCTCGTAGTAGCACTCGTGACCCTCTTTGTGGTGGGGCTGCTGGCCTGGAAGCATGGTCGCACGTGGTGTAATACGATCTGCCCGGTGGGTACGCTACTGGGTTTCTTTGCCCGTTTTTCGTGGTTGCGACCGGTGATTGATCGCTCGAAGTGCAACGGTTGCGGCCTGTGTGCCCGCAACTGCAAGGCGGCCTGCATCAACCCTAAAGAGCATACGATCGACATGAGCCGTTGTGTGGTCTGCTTCGACTGTCTGGATAGCTGTCGGCAGGGGGCGATTCGCTATGTGCCGCGTCGCAAGCAACAGCCCGAAACGGCATCGAAGGAGCAGCCGGAAGCCGGCGTTTCGCGTCGCACCTTCCTCGCAGTAGCGGCTACGGTTGCCGTAACGGGGGTAGCCGAGGCCAAGCGCAAGAAGGTGGATGGCGGTGTAGCGGCCATTGTGGCTAAAGAGGCACCTGCTCGCAAGCGGGAGATTGTCCCTGCCGGAGCACATTCGGTGCGCCATCTGACGCAACATTGTACGGCTTGTCAGCTCTGTATCTCGGCCTGCCCGAATCGGGTGTTGAAGCCCTCCAACGGATTGATGCGTCTGATGCAACCGACCATCTCCTACGTGGATGGTTATTGCCGTCCCGAGTGCACGCGTTGCTCGGAGGTTTGTCCGACAGGGGCTATTCAACTCATTACGCGCGAGGAGAAGAGCTCGATCTCGATCGGTCATGCCGTTTGGGTCAAGAAGAATTGCTTGGCGGCATCCGAAGGGGTGCAGTGCGATAACTGTGCGCGCCATTGCCCTGCGGGGGCTATCACGATGGTGCAGGCCGAGAGCTACGAACGAGCTATTCCGACCATCGACACGGAGCGTTGCATCGGGTGTGGAGCCTGTGAATATCTCTGTCCGGCACGTCCCTTCAGTGCCATCTATGTGGAGGGTAATGACGAGCACCGTCAGCTCTAACGAACGATGAATAGCTATGCAAACGAACGATAAAAAGGGCCTTTCGCGCCGCGAATTTTTACGCCGCCTCGGATTGGGCGGAGTGGCCGTAGTGGGATCATCGGCTGTCAGTTGCTCCTCGGATTTGGTTACGGGCAATAAGACCGGAAACGGCCTGGTCGGCGGTGGAACCATGACCTATCGCACAACCCCTACGACCGGAGATCGAGTCTCGCTGTTGGGCTATGGCTGCATGCGCTGGCCACAGGTCGATCCGACGGATCGCAATTCGCCGATGGATCAAGAGCAGGTCAATCGTCTGGTCGATTATGCCATTGAGCACGGTGTGAACTATTTTGATACGGCTCCGGTCTATGGTCGCGGCCTCTCGGAGCGCGTGACGGGTATAGCTCTGAAACGCCATCCGCGTGAGAAATACTTCATCGCCACGAAGCTCTCGAATATGCGCGACTTTTCGCGAGAGGGAGCATTGGCCATGTATCGCAAATCGTTCGAGGAGTTGCAGGTCGATTACATCGACTACTACCTGCTACACTCGATCGGTGGTGGCGATGGTATTCCGACCGTCAAGAAACGCTTTTTCGATAACGGCGTGTTGGAGTTCCTGCTCAAGGAGCGTGAGGCGGGTCGTATTCGCAACCTCGGCTTCTCGTACCACGGCGATGTCAAGGCCTTTGATTATCTGCTCTCGCTGCACGATCAGATTCGGTGGGATTTTGTGCAGATTCAGCTCAACTATGTCGATTGGAAGCATGCCGGACGTCGCAACACGAATGCCGACTATCTCTATGCCGAACTGTGGAAACGGGGTATCCCGTCGGTGATCATGGAGCCGCTCTTGGGTGGTCGTCTGGCCTCGCTCAATGAGCACCTGACGCAACGCCTCAAGGAGCGTCGTCCCGAGGAGAGCGTAGCATCGTGGGCCTTCCGCTTTGCCGGCTCGCCCGAGGGCGTACTGACGGTCTTGAGTGGTATGACCTACCTGGAGCACTTGGAGGATAATATCCGCACCTATTCGCCGCTGGAGCCTTGCTCGGAGGCCGAACTGACGCTGTTGGAGGATACGGCGCAGCGTTACCTGCGCTATCCGCTCATCGGCTGCACGGATTGCTTGTACTGCATGCCCTGTCCCTATGGATTGGATATTCCGGGCATCTTCAAACATTATAATAAGTGTATCAACGAGGGCAATGTCTCGGCTACATCGGGCGATGCAGACTATCGCCGCACTCGCCGTGCCTTCTTGGTGGGCTATGATCGTGCGGTACCGCGTCTGCGCCAGGCTGCGCACTGCATTGGTTGCCGTGAGTGTGTGGCCCACTGCCCGCAGTCGATCGACATCCCGGCCCAGCTCCGCAAGATCGACGCCTATGTCGAGGATTTGCGTCAGGGGAAGGAGTTTTAGAGCCTTCTGAATCGGTATAAGCCTTGAATGAAGGCTTGTTACCCGACTTACAGCTACGAGGGGCTGTCTTCACCATGTGGGTGGGGCAGCCCTTCTGTATTTGGTCGGGCGAGGGGATGGACGAACCGAAAATAAGGGGAACTCTCGGGCTGATGAAAAAATGTTTATATTTTTTTTGCCGTGGGGGAGTTGTAGATTAGGTAGATTCCGAAAAAATGACTACTTTTGCAGGCAACAAAAACGCGTTCATTATGTCTTTTATCGATGAAAGAGTGCAGCCCGAAGGCTTGACTTTCGACGACGTGCTGCTCGTTCCTGCCTATTCCGAAGTGTTGCCGCGAGAGGTTTCTACGCAAACTCGTTTCTCGCGAAATATCATGCTGAACATTCCGATCGTCTCGGCCGCCATGGACACCGTGACGGAGGCTCCGCTGGCCATTGCTTTGGCACGTGAGGGCGGTATCGGTGTGATCCACAAGAATATGACGATCGCCGAGCAGGCGGCTCATGTGCGTCGCGTGAAGCGTGCCGAGAATGGTATGATCTACGATCCGGTGACCATCTCAAAGGAGGCTACGGTGGGCGATGCGCTGCAGCTGATGCACGAAAATAAGATCGGCGGTATTCCGGTGGTCGATGAGAATAAGATTCTGATCGGCATCGTGACGAACCGTGACCTGCGCTTCCAGCGCGACATGAATCGCCTCATTGGCGATGTGATGACTCCGGGCGATAAGCTCGTGACGACCCATTCGACCGACCTGGAGAATGCCAAAGATGTGCTCCTGGGCTCGAAGATCGAGAAACTGCCCGTCGTGAACAATGAGGGTAAGCTGGTGGGTCTGATCACCTATAAAGATATTACGAAGATTCAGGACCATCCGAATGCCTGCAAGGATAAGATGGGCCGTTTGCGCGTAGCTGCCGGTGTCGGTATCACCGAAGATGCCATGCTGCGCGTGGATGCGCTGGTAGCCGAGGGTGTCGATGCCGTCGTGCTTGACTCGGCACATGGCCACTCGGCCAACATCGCCCGCAAGTTGCGCGAGATCAAAGCAAAATATCCCCAACTCGACGTGGTGGCCGGTAACATTGCTACGGCTGAGGCTGCCAAGTTCCTCATCGAGGCGGGTGCCGATGGCGTGAAGGTCGGTATCGGCCCGGGCTCGATCTGTACGACTCGCATCATTGCCGGTGTGGGTGTGCCGCAGCTCTCGGCCATCTATGCCGCAGCCCAGGAGGCCAAGAAGGCCGGGGTGCCGGTGATTGCTGATGGCGGTTTGCGCTACTCGGGCGATATTGTGAAGGCGCTGGCGGCCGGTGGTGATTCGGTGATGGTCGGCTCGATGTTTGCCGGTACGGAGGAGGCTCCGGGTGAGACGATCATCTTCAACGGTCGTAAGTTTAAGTCGTATCGCGGCATGGGGTCGATCGACGCCATGAAGGCAGGTTCGGCCGACCGCTACTTCCAGAAGGGTTGCGAGGGGAACATCAATAAGTTGGTGCCCGAAGGTATCGTGGCCCGTGTGCCCTATAAGGGTACGTTGAGCGAGACGGTCTTCCAGCTGATCGGAGGTCTGCGCTCGGGTATGGGTTACTGCGGAGCAAAGGATATCCCGACGTTGCAGCAAGCTAAGTTTATCCGCATCACGGCTTCGGGCATGCAGGAGAGTCACCCGCACGATGTAGCCATCACGCGTGAGGCTCCGAACTACTCCAGCGAACGATAAACTACCAGACGATATGAAAAATGCTTCAGCTCACGAATCCGAACACCTAACCCGGTGCGCCGTTTTGTGAGCTGAATTGCTTTTAAGGTGAATGAGACGTAATTTAATACATTAAAAGATTAACAACAATATGAAGCAGGATATGATTGTGATCCTCGATCTGGGGAGTCATGAAAATACGGTTTTGGCACGTGCCATCCGTGATTTGGGCGTTTATAGCGAGATCTATCCCCACGACATTACGGCTGCCGAGTTGAAGGCTCTGCCCGGTGTGAAGGGTGTAGTGATCAACGGAGGTCCGAACAATGTGATCGACGGTGTGGAGATCGACGTGCTACCCGAAATCTACGAGACGGGGCTGCCCATCATGGCTGCAGGTCATGAGAAGGCTCGTTGCGAGGTAAAACTGCCCGCCTTTGGAAGCGATATGGAGGCCGTGAAGGAGGCTGTGCGTTCGTTTGTCTTTGAGGTTTGCAAGGCCGAGACGAATTGGAACATGAAGAACTTCATCGACGACCAGGTTGAGCTGGTACGCCGCCAGGTGGGTGACAAGAAGGTCTTGTTGGCCCTTTCGGGAGGTGTTGATTCGTCGGTGCTGGCAGCACTGCTGCTGAAGGCGATTGGCGATCAGCTGGTCTGCGTACACGTGAACCACGGTCTGATGCGCAAGGGCGAGTCGGAGGATGTGGTTGAGGTCTTCCGCAATCAGCTCAATGCCAACTTGATCTATGTCGATGCTACGGAGCGTTTCCTGACCAAACTCGAGGGCGTGGAGGATCCCGAGCAGAAGCGTAAGATCATCGGCGGGGAGTTTATCCGCCTGTTTGAGGAGGAGGCTCGTAAGTTGGACGGCGTTGATTTCTTGGGTCAGGGTACGATCTATCCCGATATTGTGGAGAGTGGTACGAAGACGGCCAAGATGGTCAAGAGCCACCACAACGTAGGTGGTCTGCCGGAGGATCTGCAGTTCGAGCTGGTCGAGCCGCTGCGTCAGTTGTTTAAGGATGAGGTGCGTGCCTGCGGCGTGGAGCTGGGCCTGCCCTACGATATGGTCTATCGTCAGCCCTTCCCGGGTCCGGGTCTGGGTGTGCGCTGTCTGGGTGCCATTACGCGCGACCGTCTGGAGGCTGTGCGTGAGTCGGATGCTATTCTGCGTGAGGAGTTCAAAAATGCCGGTCTCGATAAGAAGGTTTGGCAGTACTTCACGCTCGTGCCGGACTTTAAGTCTGTGGGCGTGCGCAACAATGCTCGCTCGTATGATTGGCCGGTGATCATCCGTGCCGTCAATACGGTCGATGCCATGACCGCTACGATCGAGGAGATCGAGTGGCCTGTGCTGCATAAGATTGCCAACCGCATCTTGGCCGAGGTGCCCAATGTGAATCGTGTCTGCTACGATCTCTCGCCGAAACCGAGTGCTACGATCGAGTGGGAGTAGTCGAACTGCCACCCAATCAAAAGGGGCTGTCTGATATCATTTCAGACAGCCCCTTTTTGATGGATAGATAGTTGTTAGAACTCCACCAAGATACGGAATACCTTGCCCGGAGCCTCAGCCCACTGCTTCATCACCTGCTCGGCTGTTTCGGGGGTGCCGATGGCCGAGATGAGACGCTCTTTGGGGAAGGTTGGATGCTCGTCGAGGAAACGAATCACGGCGCGGAAATCCGACGGCATGGCGTTGCGCGAGCCACGGATATCGAGCTCCTTCTGCACGAAGAGCTTCGTCTGGAACTCCACGTTGTTTTTGGCATAGCCGATGCAGACGACACGTCCGGCAAAGGCCACCTCATCGACCGCCATGACATAGGTCACGGGCGAACCTACGGCCTCGATCACGACATTCGGCCCGTGGCCTCCGGTCAGCTCCTGCAGGCGGGCGTGTACATCCTCGCTCATCGTATTGACCACATGCTTGGCACCCAGCTCGCGTGCTAAAGCCAACTTCTCGTCGTCGATATCGGCTGCAATGACCGTTGCACCGCGCAGGGCGGCACGCACAATGGCTCCGACGCCAATCATGCCACAACCGATCACCATCACGACATCCAAATCGGTCACCTGGGCACGATCCACGGCATGGAAACCGACACTCATCGGCTCGATCAGGGCTGCATCGCGGGACGATACGCCATCGGCCGGAATCACCTTCTGCCAGGGCACGACGATATACTCGGACATGGCACCGTTGCGTTGCACGCCGAGCGTCTGGTTGAATTGGCAGGCATTTACGCGACCGGCCAGACACGAGGCGCAGGTGCCGCAATTCGTGTAGGGATTGATCGTGACGGTCTGTCCCACGGTGAGCGAGGCGGGGACACCCTCACCCAGCTGGGCGATCTGGCCACCGATCTCATGACCCGGAATGACGGGCAGCTGCACCATCGGGTTGCGACCCAGATAGGTGTTTAGGTCCGACCCGCAATAGCCTACATAACACATCTTTACGAGCACCTCGCCCGCCTTGGGGGTCGGCTGCTCTACCTCTACGACCCGCATCTCGGACGGGGCCACGATTTGTACTGCTTTCATCGCTGTAATTACTTTATTTTGTGCTTTTTTTACTCTGACATATTCTTGATATAGGGCAACTCTATGAGCGACTTAAATCCATAGAATCGCGCGGCATTTTCGCCCAGGAACATCGCCTTTTCACGCTCGGTCAATTCGTTCGATTTCGAGACGAAGTCGTAGGACATGCGATAGGTGATGGCTGTGATCGTGCGCGGATAGTCCGACCCCCACATGAGCTTCTCCCAACCCACCTCGTCAGCCGCCTGACGGATAGCCCGAATAGCTCCGTGGAAGGGGTAGAACTCGCTGTTATAGAGCCACGTGATGCCGCCCGACTCGATCATGACGTTCGGGTAACGCGCCAATCGTACCTGGTCGAGGAAGGTGGGGTAGGTGGCCATGCCGAAGTGACCGATGGCAACCTTGAGCTGCGGATGCTGCTGGATGATCTCCTCGCATTGACCGATCTGACGCAGATCGTCGTCCAGGTCGATCGAGAGCATCACGCCGTTTTGCTCCATCCAGTCGAAGAGTGCCACCATCTTGGGCTCGGTCAGCTCGACGGTCACGGCATCGGTCTTGAGTCGGTTGGCCGGAATCTTGATGGCTCGGAAACCACGCGCATAGAGCGCACGTGCCTGCTCAAGCAGATCGTCACGGAAGTAGTCGCACATGCCGCAGCAGAAGAAACGGTCGGGATAACGCTGCATGACCTCCTCGAGGTAGTCGTTTTGCAGGCCGTCGATATACTCCTGCGTGATGACGGCTGCCGACACCTGCGCGTAGTTCATGTTCGAGAGGAAGACCTCGGCCGAGTTGCGTCCGTCGATCATGAAGGGCGGTATCATCTGCACCTCCTCGCCCAGGAAGTGCGAACGGCCGTTCTCGAGCGTCAGGATTCGCTTGCCGTTCCACTCGGCATCTTGACGCAGCCATAGGTGGGCGTGCGCATCAATAATCTTGTAATCCATCCTTGACGTTGATTTAGGAGTTGGCCCAGCTTACGCGCTGCTGGTCGCCGATGATTTCGCGTACCTCCTCGACCAGCTGCCAATCGATCGGCTCTTCGATGAAGGCTAAGTTCTTCTTCACGTTCTCGGGGTTGGCCGAGCTGAAGAGCGTCGTGGCGATGCGGTCGTTCGAGAGGGCAAACTGCATGGCGAGCTTCTCGATCGGGTAACCCTTGGCCGTGCAGTGCTCGGCGGCCTTTTTGCAGGCCTCGACGAGCGGTTTGGGTGCCGGGTGCCAATCGGGTACACCGCGCTGCGAAAGCAGACCCATCGAGAGGGGCGATGCGCTGATGATGCCGACGTTGTGCGCCTCGAAGAAGTCGAGGAAATCGACGATTTTGTCGTCGCAGAGGCAGTAGTGGCAGAAGTTGAGCACGCTCTCGACCGTCCCTTCGGGTACATGCTCGATCACCCATTTGAGGTTTTCGAGTTGCAGGTCGGTGATGCCTACGTGGCTTACGATGCCCTTCTCGCGCAGCTCGACCAGAGCCGGCAGGGTCTCCTCGACTACTTGATTCAGATCGGCAAACTCCACGTCGTGGACGTTGATCAGGTCGATGTGGTCAATACCCAGACGCTCCATACTCTCATAGACACTCTCCTGGGCGCGTTTGGCCGAGTAGTCCCACGTGTTCACGCCATCCTGGCCGTAGCGACCCACCTTGGTCGAAAGATAATATTTGTCGCGTGGAATGTTGCGCAGGGCTTTGCCGAGTACCGTCTCGGCCTTGTAGTGGCCGTAGTAGGGCGATACGTCGATGAAGTTCATCCCTCCCTCGATGGCCGTATAGACCGCCTCGAGGGCTTCGCTTTCGCGCGTGGAGCGGAAGACGCTGCCCAGCGACGAAGCACCAAAGCTCAGGGCTGAGACCTTCATGCCCGTTTTTCCGATTTCGTTGAATTTCATAAGGTTGGTTATTAAGTTTGACGAATTACGCTATAATAGAACAAAAATAGGTTTTTTTTGTGGAAATGACAAGCATTCGCGCAACTTTTCTTGCGAGGAGGTCGGTGTCGGGTTGGACGTATTTGCGAATCTGACGAAAAGCGGGGAAAATGTGCCAAAAAGTTTGTGAGATTGTGTTTTATGTTGTACCTTTGTAGTTCATTTGGGGTGAAGTTTGGTGCACTCCGAAAACGATAGATTGAACGATTAAGATGAAGATAACCGCACATATTTCAGCTTCGGAGTTCGAGCAGATGCTCCGAGCAGAAGAGTGGATCGAAATAGATGCCGCAACGCGCCGGCAAGTGGAGGCGTGTTATAGCTTTTTGGAGAGCTTCTCGAAGGATAAGGTGATCTACGGCATCAATACGGGTTTCGGCCCGATGGCGCAATGGCGCATCAATGACGAGGATCTGAATGCCTTGCAGTACAACATCATCCGCAGCCACTCGACCGGTGCCGGCGAGCCGTTGCCCGAGGTGTGCGTGCGCGCCGCGATGATCGCCCGCTTGATGACCTTCCTGCAGGCCCATTCGGGTGTGCATATCCGCACGATCGACCTGCTGGTCGAGTTCCTGAACCGCAAGATTTACCCCGTGATCCCGCAACATGGCAGCGTGGGTGCAAGCGGCGATTTGGTGCAGTTGGCACACTTAGCTTTGGCGTTGATCGGCGAGGGTGAGGTCTTCTATCAGGGCGAGCGTCGCTCGACGGCCGAGGTGCTGAACGAGCTGGGCGTGGAGCCGCTGCAGATGTTTGTCCGCGAGGGTTTGGCCGTGACGAACGGTACGGCTGTGATGACCGGTATCGGTCTGGTGAACCTGCTTGCGGCCGAGAAGTTGGCCGATTGGGGCTTGATTGCCTCGGTGCTGATGAACGAGATTGCCGCGTCGTATGACGACCTGATGTCGGAGAAACTCAATGCGCTGAAACACCACAAGGGTCAGCAGGAGGTAGCTGCACGCATGCGTGCGTTGGCTGCCGGCAGTGAGCGTCTGTTGAGCCGCGAGGCGGAACTTTACCACCGCCACGAGCAGCAGACCTTCGAACACAAGGTGCAGCCCTACTACTCGTTGCGTTGCATTCCGCAGATCCTGGGCCCGATCTACGACACGATGGCCCATACGCGCGAGGTGCTGTTCGAGGAACTCAATGCAGCCGATGATAACCCGATTGTCGATCCCGAGCAGCAGACGGTGATCCACGGTGGCAATTTCCACGGTGACTATGTCTCGTTCGAGATGGATAAACTCAAGATTGCCGTGACGAAGCTCACGATGCTGGTCGAGCGTCAGATGAACTACCTGTTCCACGATCGGATCAACGGCATCCTGCCTCCGTTTGTCAATCTGGGTGTGCTGGGTCTGAACTATGGTTTGCAGGCCTCGCAGTTTACGGCAACCTCGACGACGGCCGAGTGTCAAACGCTGTCGAATCCGATGTATGTGCACTCGATCCCGAACAACAACGACAACCAAGATGTGGTGAGCATGGGTACGAACTCGGCGCTGCTGTGCCAGCGTGTGATTGAGAATGGCTACCAGGTGATGGCCATCCACATGATGGCGTTGGCTCAGGCGGTGGATTGCCTGCAGATTGCCGATCAGCTCGCGCCCGCTACGCGCGCCCTCTACGATCGCGTGCGTGCCTTGGTGCCTGCCTTTGTGGAGGATACGCCCAAATATCGTGAAATCGAAAGCCTGATGGCGATGTTAAAAGCATAGATGGAGGAGATGACTGACGTGAAGAGATATGCCTTGGTGACGGGCGCAAGCCGTGGAATCGGACGTGCCGTAGCGGTGAAATTGGCCGAGATGGGCTATACAATTTTGATCAACTATGCCTCGAATACGGCAGCGGCCGAACAGACCCTGGCCCGTGTGCAGGAGGTGGGCTCGGAGGGTGAGTTGATGCCCTTCGATGTAACCGATGCTGCGGCTGTGGAGAGCGCCTTGACGGCCTGGAAAGAGCGTCACGCAGGGGAGCACATCGCCGTGATTGTGAACAATGCCGGCATCCGCAAGGACAACCTGATGATGTGGATGCCGCGCACGGAGTGGCACCAGGTGCTCGATACGACCCTCGACGGCTTCTTCCATGTGACGCAGCCGCTCCTGAAGGATATGATTGTGGCCAAGTGGGGTCGCATTGTCAATATCGTCTCGCTCTCGGGCATCAAGGGTATGCCGGGCCAGACGAACTATTCGGCTGCCAAGGGTGGTCTGATTGCCGCTACGAAGGCTTTAGCCTCGGAGGTGGCCAAGAAACGCATTACGGTCAATGCCGTTGCTCCGGGCTTTATCCGCACGGATATGACGAGCGATCTGCCGGAGGCCGAATTGAAGAAGATGATCCCGGCAGCACGCTTTGGCGAGGCCGAGGAGGTGGCCGATTTGGTGGCCTTCCTCTGCTCGGACAAGGCAGCTTACATCACCGGTGAGGTGATTTCGATCAATGGTGGAATTTATATGTAAATCGATGAATAACAGAGTAGTGATCACGGGAATGGGTATCTATTCCTGCATCGGAAAAAATAAGGAAGAGGTGACCCGTTCGCTCTACGAGGGTCGTTCGGGTATCGGGCTGGATCCGGCTCGCAAGGAGATGGGCTATCGCTCGTCGTTGTGCGGTCTGCTCGAGAAACCCAATCTGAAGGGAATGCTGGATCGCCGCCAGCGTTTGTGCCTGCCCGAGCACGGCCAGTATGCCTATATGGCTACGGTCGAGGCGATGGCTCAAGCCGGTATCGACGAGCAGTTCCTCGCCGAACATGAGGTGGGTATCCTCTACGGTAACGATAGCAGCGCCGAGGCGGTCATTACGGGTGTGGATGTGATTCGCGCCAAGAAGACGACGGCGTTGGTAGGGTCGGGTAATATCTTCCAGTCGATGAACTCGACCATCACGATGAACCTCTCGACGATCTTCAACCTGCGCGGTATCAACTTCACGGTCTCGGGTGCTTGCGCCAGCGGTTCGCATGCAATCGGCATGGGCTATATGCTCATCAAGCAGGGTTTGCAGGAGTGCGTGCTGTGTGGTGGTGCCGAGGAGGTCAATGTCTATTCGATGGGTAATTTCGATGCCCTGAATGCCTTCTCGATCCGCGAGGATGAGCCGACGAAGGCTTCGCGTCCGTTTGATAAGAATCGTGACGGTCTGGTGCCGAGTGGTGGTGCAGCGACGGTGATTCTGGAGAGCTATGAGTCGGCCGTGAAGCGCGGTGCAACGATTCTGGGTGAGGTGATCGGCTATGGTTTCTCGTCGAATGGCGACCATATCTCGGTGCCGAATGTCGATGGTCCGGCCCGCTCGCTACGCATGGCAATCCGCGATGCCGGGATCGAGCCCGCTGCGATCGACTACGTGAATGCACACGCCACATCGACCCCGCTGGGCGATCTGAACGAGGCACGCGCCATTGCCGAGGCCTTTGGTGAGCACCGTCCGTTGGTGACCTCGACCAAATCCTTCACGGGCCACGAGATGTGGATGGCCGGAGCCAGCGAGGTGATCTACTCGATGCTGATGATGCAGAACAACTTCATCGCCCCGAACCTGAACTTCGAGGAGCCGGACGAAGCTTCGGCACTGCTCAACATTCCGCGTGAGCGTGTCGATCGGTCGTTCGATACGTTCCTGAGCAACTCGTTTGGCTTCGGAGGTACCAATTCAACGCTGATTATCAAGAAATTTCAATAACAAACAAAAAGAAACCCTGAATAAAAATGACAAAAGAAGAGTTTATTGCAAAAGCAAACGAAGTGCTGGCCGAGGAGTTCGAGATTGACGGTACGACCATTACTCCCGATGCCTTGTTGAAAGAGACGCTCGGTCTCGACAGCCTCGACCTGGTCGATGTGGTTGTACTCATCGAGCAAAACTTTGGCGTAACATTGACCGGCCCCGACTTCGTGGGTGTTGCCACCTTCGGTGACTTCTACGAGATGTTGTGGAAGAAGATCAATGGCTAATCGAGCAGCCAAATCCTGGAGCGGGAAGTCGCGCGGCGGACGATGGGGTTACCTCTTCTTCGTTGGCGCGCTCCGTTTTCTGGGGGTGCGCGGAGCTTATGCCTGCATGGCCTTTATAGTGCTCTATTTCATCCCCTTTGCACCACGCGCCACTCGTGCCGTCTGGCGATATCATCGTCGGCGCCGGCATCTGGGGCGTTGTCGTGCTTTAGTGGCGTTGTATCGCCACTACTACAGCTTCGGACAGACGCTCATCGACCGCCTGGCTTTGCGCAGCGGCATGGTGGATAAGTATCACTTTGTCTTCGATAACTACGATCCCTTTTTGGAGGTGATTGACAGCGGTCGCGGCGTGGTGATGATCGGTGCTCATGTCGGCATGTGGGAGGCCGGAGCCGCCTTTTTCGGGGGCTATGGCAAGAAGATCAACATCGTGATGTACGATGCCGAGCATCAGCGCATCAAGGAGGTGCTGGAGCAGGAAGAGGCGGGCGGCCACGACTATAAGATCATCTCGGTCCAGGAGGATCCGATCGAGGCCCTGTTGCAGATGAAGATCGCGCTCAATGCCGGCGAATATGTCTGCTTCAACGGCGATCGTCCGCTCGACATGAACTCGGCCGAGGAGGTGAGCCTGCTGGGGGCTCCGGCGATGATGCCGCGAGGTCCCTTCCTGATTGCGGCCAAGTGTCGGGTGCCGGTGGTCTTCTACTACGCCATGCGCGAGAAGCGACGGACCTACCGATTCCGATTTACGATGGTCTCGTCGGGCGAGAAGCTCGAGCCGAAGGCCTTGATGACGCGCTATGCCGCTTCGCTCGAAGAGTTGTTGGCCATCTACCCCTACCAATGGTTCAACCTCTATCCCTATTGGAAAGAATAAATATAGACAGATAAAAAACGATGAAATTAACCCCTTCTTTAGAAAAGATTTACGGCCACGAGCAGCAGTCGGCCCTTGAGGCACAACGTCGTGCCGAGGAGATCGCCTTTGCTCCGGTTGTCTTTCAGGTTTCGCGCCTGATGCTCAAGCGTGGTATCTTGGCCTACCTGGCCGACCACCGTGAGGGTGCTACGCAACAAGCCATCGCACAGGCTGCCGGTCTCTCGAACTATGCGGCCCAGGTGCTGCTCGAGGCGTCGCTCTCGATCGGCACGGTGCTCGTCGAGGAGGATCGCTACCGCCTCTCGAAGGCGGGTTGGTTCCTGCTCAACGACCGCATGGCACGTGCCAACCTCGACTTCAACCACGATGTGAATTACCTGGGTTTGTTCCATCTGGAGGAGGCACTCGACGAGGGGCGTCCGGCCGGTCTGAAGGTCTTTGGTCAGTGGCCGACGATCTACGAGGGGCTCTCGAGCCTGCCCGAGGAGGTGCAGCGCAGCTGGTTTGGGTTCGACCACTTCTATTCGGATGAGTCGTTTGAGGCGGCTCTGAAGATCGTCTTCGATGGCGAGCGGAAGGTGCGTCGCCTGCTCGATGTGGGTGGCAATACGGGCCGTTGGGCAATGCAGTGTGTGGGCTATAACCCCGAGGTGGAGGTGACGATCATGGATCTGCCGCAGCAACTCGATATGATGCGCCGCGAGACGGCCGGAAAACCCGGTGCCGAGCGCATCCATGGTTATGGCTGCAACCTGCTCGATGAGGCTACGGCCTTCCCCACGCCGGCTTTCGATGTGATCTGGATGAGCCAGTTCCTCGATTGCTTCTCGGAGGAGGAGGTGACGAGTATCTGCCGTCGCGCAGCGGCCTCGATGGACGAGCATAGCCGCCTCTATGTGATGGAGACCTTCTGGGATCGTCAGCGTTTTGAGACGGCAGCCTACTGCCTGACCTTGACGAGCATCTATTTCACGGCTATGGCCAACGGCAACAGCAAGATGTACCACTCGGACGACATGATCCGTTGCATCGAGGCTGCCGGTTTAGAGGTGGAGCAGTGCATCGACGGTCTGGGCTTGGGTCACTCGATTTTGATTTGCAAACGACGCAACGCGTAACGATCTATGGAGGCATCGCAATATGCTATCGTGGATCTGATTCCGCAACGAGCCCCCATTGTGATGGTCGATGGCTTTGCCGGCATCGACGAGGAGGGGGTGTCGCATAGCCGCTTGACCGTCTCGGAGGAGAATATCTTTGTGGACGAGGGGCAGATGAGCGAGTGCGGTTTGATCGAGCATATCGCTCAATCGGCTGCCGCCCGTGTGGGTTATCTGTTTCGTGAGCAGGACAAGGAGGTGCCTTTAGGATTTATCGGCTCGGTCAATAAACTCGAGGTGAAGCAATGGCCGCAGGTCGGTGATCGGATCGAGACCTCGATCCGCATCGTGCAGGAGGTCTTTCAGGTGACCTTGATCGAGGCAGAGTGTTGTGTGGCAGGTGAGCCGATTGCTACCTGTCGGATGAAGATTTTTTTGGATATATAAAGTGCAGATGAGACGCAGACGTAATATGGGTGAGGTGGCCCTCTCGACCACAACCACCGTGCAGGTTCGCTTCAGCGAGGTAGATTCGATGCAGGTGGTCTGGCATGGGGTCTATGTCCGCTATTTCGAGGATGGACGCGAAGCCTTTGGCCGTACCTATCCCGGTATCGGTTACATGGATTTCTACCACAATGGCTATACAGCGCCGATTGTCGATCTTCAGGTGCAGTATATTGCTCCGCTGACGGTCAATGATACGGCTACGGTCGAGACCCGCTACATCGCCAGCGATGCGGCCAAACTCTGCTTTGAATATACGGTACGTCGTGATCGAGATGGAGCCGTAGTAGCGCGAGGCAGTTCGATGCAGGTCTTTGTGGAGGCCGGTGGGGAGATGAGCCTCAATACGCCGGCTTTTTACGAGGCGTGGAAACAAAAGTGGTTGAAGAGATAGTGGTTGATACCAATATATATATAGGTGCATATAGCTTGCAGACGGCGTTGGGCGATCTGACGGCTACCTGTGAGGCGATGGCCTCGGGGCGTAGCGGTCTGCGCTATGATGCCCGCTTCGGCATGCCGACCGCTACGATCGATCAGGTGGCCCCGATTGCCGGTTTGACCCGCTTTGAGGCGATGCTGGCGCATGCCATCGAGCAGGTGAGCCGCTTGTCGGGTGTGGCACTCGATCGGCCGGATACGTTGTTGGTGCTCTCGACTACGAAGGGTAATGTCGCCCTGCTGGAGGGGCAGACGGAGGCTCCCGAAAGGGCCTATCTCTATGCCTCGGCCGAGGTGCTGGCAGCCCATTTTGGGATGACGACGGCGCCGGTAGTGATCTCGAACGCTTGTATATCAGGCGTTTCAGCCTTTGTGGTAGCGCGTCGCCTGCTGCAAGAGGGGCTTTACCGCCATGCGATTGTGGCCGGCTGTGATGAACTCTCGGAGTTTATCGCTTCGGGTTTTGCCTCGTTTAAGTCGATCAGTCCGAATCCGTGCCGCCCGTATGATGCTGCACGCGATGGTTTGTCGCTGGGCGAGGCGGTGGGTGCTGTGCTGCTGACCCGCGAGCGGGCGTTGGCCTCGGAGCCTTGTGTGGCTTTGTTGGGGGGTGTCGTGTCGAATGATGCGAACCATATCTCCGGTCCTTCGCGTACGGGAGAGGAGTTGGCTTGGGCCATTACCGAGGCCCTGCGTGAAGCCCACGTAACACCGGAGGAGGTGGGGTGTGTCAATACGCATGGCACGGCAACCCGCTATAACGACGAGATGGAGAGCAAGGCTTTGGCCGTAGCCGCTCTGTCGGATGTCCCGACCAACAGCCTGAAGGGCTATATCGGCCATACGCTGGGTGCCTCGGGTGTGGTGGAGAGTATCTTGACAATCGAGCAGTTGCGTCGTGGAGAACTCTTTGCCACGCAAGGATTTGAGGAGTTGGGAACGCCCTGCCCGGTAGCCGTCGCTGCCGCTCCGCAACCGATTCGTAAGGCGTTTGCCGTGAAGACGGCTTCGGGCTTTGGCGGATGCAATGCGGCGATCGTCTTTGGCCCGGCAAGCGAGCCTTGTGATGTCGAAGAACAACCTGCTATGCGTTCGGCTACGGAGGTGGCTCACGCGGAGGTGGTACAAGGTGAAAGCCCCTTTGCCGAGATGATTCGTGCCCGATTCCGCGCCTTTGGAGAGCAGAATTTGCGCTTCTACAAGATGAGCGACCTGGCCAAAGGTGTGTATGTCGCTGTCGAGGAGTTGCTGCGTCAGGTACCGCTGGATGAGCAGGTTGGAGCCGAGCGGAGAGCGATTATTTTGTCGAATCGTGCCTCGTCGTTAGAGGCCGATCTGGCCCACCAGCAATTGGTCGATCAGCATGCTCCCGAGGGAACTTCGCCGGCCGTGTTTGTCTATACGTTGCCCAATGTGGCGATGGGAGAGATGGCGATTCGGCATCGCATCAAGGGGGATAACACCTTCTTCATCGAGCCCAAACAGAGCGATTGGTGTGAACGTTATGCCCGCCAACTCATTGCCCGCGATCGTGCCGACGAGGTGATTTGCGGCTGGTGTGAGAAGATCGGCCAGAAGTGGCATTTTGAGGTGAAATTATTGAAAAACGTATAATATAAATGACTATGGAACAACTGATTCAAGAATTGAAGGAGCACCTGATCGAGGAGCTCAATTTGGAGGATATCACGCCCGAAGATATTGATGCCGAGGCACCGCTCTTCGGTGAGGGTCTGGGTCTGGATTCGATCGACGCCCTGGAGATCATCCTGATCCTGGAGAAGAACTACGGCGTACGTCTGGCCAACTCGGCCGAGGCCAAACCGGTCTTCTATTCGGTCAAGACGTTGGCCGAGTATGTGATGCAAAATCGAAAATAGCCATGCAGATTGTTGTCAGCGGAGTGGGTGTGGTCTCGGCTCTCGGTGTAGGTGTTGAGGCGCATCTGGAGGCCATTCGGGCCGGTCGGAGTGGTATCAGTAAGGAGCCTTCGGTGCTTCGTACGACCCATCGTTTGCCCGTAGGCGAACTTCGACTGACGAACGATGCGCTCAAAGAACAGTTGGGCCTACCGGCCGATCAGACCGTTTCGCGTACGGCACTGCTGGGCGCATTGGCCGTGCGGGAGGCATTGGCCGATGCCGGCCTGCAACCGCATGGTCGGGTTGGACTGGTCAGCGCGACCTCGGTGGGCGGTATGGATCTGACGGAGCACTTTTTTGCACCCTTCATGGCCGATGATCGCAGCGGTCGGTTGCGCGCGGTGAAGATGCACGACTGTGCAGCCAGCACCGAGTGGATTGCCGCGCAATGTGGCATTACGGGCTATCGCACGACGATCAGCACGGCCTGCTCATCGGCAGCCAATGCCTTGATGACCGGCGCACGCCTGATTCGCCATGGGGTGGTCGATTGTTGCGTGGTGGGTGGAACCGATGCCTTGAGTGCCTTTACGCTCAATGGTTTCAAATCGCTCATGATTTTGGATAGCGAGCCGTGCCGACCCTTCGATGAGGGGCGTGCCGGACTGAATCTGGGCGAGGGTGCCGGCTATCTGGTCTTGCAACGTGCCGAGGAGGTGGAGAACCCCTATTGCACGTTGGCCGGTTATGCCAATCGCAACGATGCACACCACCAGACCGCCTCGTCTGAGCAGGGCAATGGAGCCTTTTTGGCGATGCAGGAGGCCCTGCAAGTGGCCGGTGTGGAGCCCGATGCGGTGAGCTATGTCAATGTACACGGCACGGGTACGGCCAACAACGATCGGTCGGAAGGGGTTGCCATGCGTCGTCTTTTTGGCGACCGAGTGCCGCCTTTTAGCTCGACCAAAGGCTTTACGGGCCATACGTTGGCAGCAGCCGGTGGTGTTGAAGCGGTCTTCTCGGCCTTGATGATGCGCCACGGAATGATCTTCCCCAACCTGCATTTCACCACGCCGATTGCTGAGCTGGGATTGACTCCCGTGCAACAGCTGTGCGAAGGGGTCGATCTGCGTTGTGTGGTCTCCAATTCGTTTGGCTTTGGTGGAAACTGTTCGTCAGTGGTCTTTACAAAATAGCAGATGCGTATGAGGTGCTTTGTTCAACGCGTGATGACCGATCGGGAGGTGACGACCGATCTGAAACAACTGATCCCCGATGCTGCGATGCGTCGTCGCATGAGCCGCGTCGTGAAGATGGCCGTTTCGACGGCTGTGGAGTGTGTGGGTGGTGTAGAGCAAATTGATGGGCTCGATACGATCCTGACAGCTACGGGTTGGGGGTGTTTGGCCGATAGCGAACGCTTCTTGCGAAATCTGATTAGCGAACAGGAGCAGTTACTCAATCCGACCCCGTTCATCCAATCGACCTTCAATACGGTGGGTGGTCAGGTGGCTTTGTTGCGCCATAACCATTGCTACAACGTGACCTACGTGCACCGTGGTCATAGCTTTGAGGATGCCTTGCTCGATGCTTTGATGCGGGCAGCGGATGGCCAGGGAGCGCAGATGTTGGTGGGTGCTTTTGACGAGATGACCCCTTCGCAACATCGCATCATGGAGCGTATGGGGCTATTCCGCACGTGGAAAGATGGCGAGGGTGCTGTCTTTGCGCTGCTCACGGCCTGTCAGACGGAGCATAGCGTAGCCGAAGTGGCAGGGATCGACTTCCCGTCGGAGGGGCTGGATGCCGCCGCGGTGCATGCTCGCTACGCTACGGATGAGCGAACAAAGGTGATTTGGAACGATTGGTCGATCGCAGGGTGCTACCCGACAGCCTCGGCACAAGCCTTCCGCAAGGCGGTTGAGCTGATCGAGCAGGGCACGCCGGAGGTGATCGTCTATAATGCCTATCAGGAGGCATCGCCTGCTGTGATTCGTGTGCGATGGGTTGGCTGATAGCCATAGCGATCTTGTTGGTGCTCCTCTTTTTGGGGTGGGCATCGAGTGATATCGGGAGCGGTGTCTATCTGCGAAGCCGTTGCCGTGGTCGTGTGCAGGAGCAGGTCGTGGCCCTGACCTTTGATGATGGGCCGCACGAGACGATGACCGAGCGTGTGTTGGAGGTCTTGGGTCGTCATCGGGTACCGGCCACCTTCTTTTTGGTGGGCGAGCAGATCGAACGTCATCCGGAGCTGGTGCGTCGTCTGGTGGCGCAGGGACATACGATCGGTGGCCACAGCTACCTCCATCGGCCGACCTTCGCCCTGCAGAGCCGCCGTGCCGTGAGCCGTGAGTTGCAACTGACGGAGGAGGCTGCGGAGCGTGCTACGGGGCTGAAAATGCGGTTGTTTCGTCCGCCGTTTGGTGTAACGAATCCGTCGATCGGACGGGCGGTGCGCAAAGCCGGCTATACGGTGGTGGGGTGGAGTATCCGCTCGCTCGATACGGTGATGCGCCGAAGCCGCGAGGAGGTCTGCCGACGGGTGCTGAAACGCCTGCATCCGGGAGCGGTGATTCTGTTGCACGACCGACTGCCCGAGGCCGATCGCCTGCTCGAACAACTGCTCGTGGGGCTGCGTGAGCAGGGTTATCGGGTCATACCGATCGAAGAGTTATTGAAGATAGAGGCGTATGAGAAATAGCTTGTTGGGAGTGTTGGTGTTGCTGTGTAGCGTGACTGCGGTCATGGCACAGCCGGCCGAACGTGCTACGACGACCTTCGAGGAGGCGTTGCTGGCCAAGAGCCGGACGATGCAGACGATCTGTTGCCGTTTTGAGCAGACCCAGTCGTTGGCCGTGTTGGCGCGCGAGGTAACCAAGCAGGGGCGTTTCTACTACGTGCAGCCGGATCGGTTGGCGCTGCTGTTCGACGATGGCGACTATATCCGCATGGATGCTACCGCCTTTGCGATGAAGAGCGGAACGGTCGAAACGAAGCGGAAAATTGCTACCAACCCGATGCTGAAGCAGTTGCGCCGCTTGTTAGCCGGCTGCATGTCGGGCGATTTGAGCCTCTTGACGGCCGATTACAGTTGTCAGGTAGAGGCCGAGAAGGGGGCGTGGCTGGTGACGTTGCGTCCGCTGCGTAATCGTGCGGCTGCCCATGTGAGCCGCATCGTGATGCGCTTCGATGCCGAGGATTTGTTGCTCGATGAATTGCGCATGGAGCAACCTACGGGTGATTTTACCCGTTATCGCTTTTATGAAAAACGGATCAACGAACCCTTCGATGGGGCGTTGTTGGAATGGAGAGAATAAGTATGCGTCTGGAAGGAACTTTCTATACGATCGAGGAGCTCGCTTGTGATGCGCAAGGGGGACATTGTCGGGTGTTGATGGCAGCCGAGCACCCTATCTATGCGGGCCATTTCCCCGCACAAGCTGTTGTGCCGGGTGTTTGTACGCTGACCATCATCCGCGAGGTGTTGGCTAAGATGGTGGGCACGGAGGTGGCCTTTGATCGCATCAAGGAGTGTAAATATATCTCGGCACTGCTGCCTCATGAGGGGTTGGAGCTGACGCTGGACTATGTTTGGGGCGAGGAGCAGAGCGTGCAGTGCCAGGTCTCGGCCGAGCAGAAGAGTGTACTGAAGTTGAAGGCTTCGTGGCGAAAACGATAAACCGACAGACGAGGGCAAAGGTTGCAAGCATGATGATAGCGAGCGAATCGACATATAGAGATGCACTGAAACGGTTGAAGTGTCTGGTGGCGATCCCCACCTACAACAATGCGGGGACGATTGCATCGGTGGTCGCTTCTGTGCGCCCTTATACGGAGGATCTGTTGGTGGTCAATGACGGTTCGACGGATCAGACGGCCGAGATTTTGGCCTCGATCGAGGGGTTGCGCCTGATCTCCTATGCGCAGAATCGCGGTAAGGGGCACGCCCTGCGACTGGCGCTCAAATATGCAGCCGAGGAGGGGTTTGACTACCTGCTGACGCTCGATGCCGACGGACAACACTATGCCGATGATATTCCGGTCTTCATCCGGCGAATCGAGCAAAATCCCGGGGCTTTGTTGATCGGTGCACGCAACCTCGCGGCCGATAATATGCCCTCGAAAAATAGCTTTGCCAACCGCTTCTCGAACTTCTGGTATCGGGTTGAGACGGGCCAACGACTCTCGGATACGCAGTCGGGCTATCGCCTCTATCCGGTCAAACCGTTGCAGCATATTCGGCTGCTATCGGGGCGTTATGAGTTTGAGGTTGAGATCATTGTGCGAGCTGCCTGGCGTGGCGTATCGGTCGAAAATGTACCGATTAAGGTCTATTATCCGCCTGCCGAGGAGCGCGTCTCGCACTTCCGTCCGTTGAAGGACTTTACGCGCATCAGCCTGCTCAATACGGTGCTGGTGTTGTACGCCTTGTTGGTCTATTATCCGTGGCGATTCTTGCGATGGCTGAACCGCGAGAATATATGTGCCTTCTTCAATCAGCATGTCTTCCAAAGTGAAGAGTCTAACCTAAAGATGGCCCTTTCGATGGGGTTGGGCATCTGCTGTGGCGTGTTGCCCGTCTGGGGCTATCAAGCGATCACGGCGTTGGCGGCTGCCCATCTGTTCCGATTGAATAAAGTCGTTTCGGTCGTCTTCACCTATTGGTCGATCCCGCCCCTGATCCCCTTTATTGTCTATTTGGCCTGCTGGATTGGAACGCGCCTGTTTGGCCTTTCGGTGGAGCTCTCGACCGAATTGTCCACCTTCGAGTCGATCGGTGTTTCGGTTGTACACTATCTGGTCGGCAGCTGTGTGCTGGGCTTGGCCGTTGGTGTGGTGACGACGATCGTGGCGTGGGTGATAATGACGCTTTGTAAGCGAGGAGGTAGCCATGCATAGTCCCTTTTTAGTCCTCTATAATTGGTTTGTGCGGCGCCGTTGGCTCCTCTTTACGTGGCTTGTCGTGCTGTTGGGAGCCTTTGGGTGGATGGCCTCCCAGGTGCGCTTTGACGAGAATATCTCAAGTTTTTTTGGTGATCAGGAGGATCCGCAGCAGCGGGCTTTGTTTGAGAATCTGAAGGTCAAAGACAAGCTCGTAGTAATGTTCTCGGGCGAAGATCCCGATCGACTGATCGAGCAGGCCGACAGTTTTGCCATGCAGCTGCAACCCTTGCTCGATGAGGGGGTGTTGCGTGCCGTGGTCGGGCAGATTGACCAGCAGGAGGTGACTCGGGCAACCGATTTTGTCTATGACCACCTGCCGCTCTTGCTCGACGAGGCCGCTTGGCAACAGCTCGAGCAGGCAATTGAGCCGGAGGCGATCGATGTCGCTATGGCGCGCAATTTCGATCTGCTGACCTCGCCTTCGGGGGCAATGGTAGCTCCGACGGTGATGCGCGACCCGCTGATGGTGGGTGGAGCTTTGTTGCAGCAGTTTGAGACCTTTGGTGGCGATGTTGCCTATGAGATTTATGCCGATCACCTCTTTTCCGAGGATCTGCAAACGCTCTTTATGTTGCTCGAACCGGCCCACCAGATGGGCAATACGGGAGCAAACGAGCGGTTGGTCATCGCTTTGGAGGAGACGGTCGAGAGGCTCGCGTGTGACGATGTGGCGATCGCATGCTACGGAGCGGCTTTGATTGCGGTGCACAATGCTCGTTGTATCAAACATGATACGCTCGTTACGTTGAGCCTGGCCCTGGTGGTGATTCTGTTGGTGATCGGGTGCAGCTTCCGTTCGCGCAGGGCGATACCGCTCCTCATCATGCCGCCGCTCTTCGGTGCACTCTTCGCCCTGGCAATGGTCTATTGGTTGCAAGGCGCGATCTCGGCCATTGCCATTGGAGCCGGAGCTGTTGTGTTGGGTGTGGCGTTGAGCTATTCGATCCACGTCATTGCCCACCTGAACCACACGAGCGACCCGCGTGCCTTGATTCGAGACCTGGCCGAGCCGCTGACGGTCGGCTGCCTGACGACGATCGGTGCCTTCGTGGCATTGCTCTATACCCATTCTCAGTTGTTGCACGATCTGGGGCTGTTTGCCGCCTTGACGTTGGTCGGCACGACGCTTTTCTGTCTGATCTTCTTGCCACATCTGGTTGGAGGAGGCTTGAAACAGCAACCGAGCCGCCTGTTGCGTGCCATCGAGCGAGGTAATGGCTACGCCTATGAGCGAAATCGGTGGGTGCTCCTCGTGGTGGGTGTGGCGACCTGTATGGGTCTGTTCTTCTATGATCGAGTGGCCTTTGATGGCGATATGTCGCATATCAACTACCTGACCGAGGAGCTCAAGCAGGCCGAAGCACAACTCAAACCCTTGACCGGAGAGCAGGAGCCGATCTACCTGGTCACGACGGCCGATGATCAGACTACGGCCATCGAATCCTACCGCGCCCTGGCACATCTGTGCGATTCGTTGCAGCAGCAAGGGATCGTTGCGACGTATGCCTCGGCGGTCGATTTTGTGGTGACCCCCGATGAGCAACAGCAGCGATTGGCTCGCTGGCAGCAGTTCTGGCAGGAGCATGGTGTAACGACGATTGCTGCAGTGGAGCAGGCGGCCGTGCGCCACGGGTTCAGAGCCGGAGCTTTCGAGGGCTTCCGAACGATGGTCGAGCGCGACTATACGACCCTGGCTGAAGAGGCTGCGACGCAGGTGCCTCTCTTGTCCGACTGGATAGATCGTACGGACGAGCGGGTGGTGTTGGTCAGCCGATTGTCGCTTCCCGAGGAGCAGAAGGCGCAGGTGTATGCCGCCATCGAAGAGCTAGGCGGAACGACGGTCGTGGATCGAGCCTATTTCACCCGACAGTTGGTGACCTCGACGAGCGACGACTTTAACTATATTCTGTGGATCTCCTCGCTCATCGTCTTTGTGGCGTTGCTCATCACCTATGGCCGTATCGAGTTGGCCGTGATGTGCTTCCTGCCCATGTGCTTGAGTTGGGTGATCATTTTGGGGTTGATGGCCTTGTGCGACATCCGTTTCAATATTGTCAATGTGATTCTGGCCACCTTCATCTTCGGTATTGGCGATGATTTCAGCATCTTTATTATGGATGGGCTCATGGAGCAGTATCGCAGCGGCAAGCGTATGCTGGGCATGCACAAGACGGCCATCTTCTTCTCCGCCTTCACGACGCTGGTCGGCATGGGCGTGCTGATCTTTGCCGAACATCCTGCGTTGCGGTCGATGGCGCTGATTTCGGTCGTGGGGTTGAGTGCCGTGGTGCTGGTCTCGTACACGGTGCAACCGTTGCTGTTCCGTTGGTTGATCACCTCGCACACCGAGCGCGGCGGATTCCCCTTTACGGCACTCAATCTGTTCAATACCTTTTATAGCTTCCTCTACTTCTTGTTGGGATGCATCGTGGCTCACCTCTTCCTGGTGGTGCTGTGGCCGCTGCCAATAGCACGTCGTAAGAAGAAGTTAGCCTTCCATTACCTGATCTATGGCATTACACGCCTCTTCTTGAATACCGTCTCGATCCGCCCGAAACGCTTGAACCCGCACGGTGAGCGATTCGATCGTCCGGCCGTGATCATAGCCAACCATCAGTCGATTCTCGATATCCTGCTTCTGCTCTCCACAACACCGCGTTTGGTGGTGGTGACCAACAGCTGGGTGTGGAATTCACCGGTGATCGGACGCATCGTCCGTTATGCCGATTCGTGCCATGCGGCCGACGGCTATGAGAAGTTGGTCGAGCGACTGCGCGATCGGGTGGCCGAGGGCTACTCGGTGTTGGTCT
Organism: Alistipes sp.; assembly: GCA_017437045.1. Classification (GTDB taxonomy): domain Bacteria; phylum Bacteroidota; class Bacteroidia; order Bacteroidales; family Rikenellaceae; genus Alistipes. Next base: position 100,398 of record JAFSBY010000044.1, on the reverse strand, counting down.
TCCCGGAGGGAACTCGTTCGCTCGACGGACGCATCGGCCGCTTCCATAAGGGGGCCTTCTACCTGGCCGAAACGTTGCAAATCGATCTGCTGCCGATGGTGATCTATGGCACGGGGCAAGTGGCCACGAAACACCATGGCTACTACATCAAGGATGGCCTGATGGCGATCCGCACGCTGCCCCGTGTGGCCTATGACGATCCGGCCTTTGGCATGGATAATCGCAGTCGCGCGAAGGCGTGGCGACACTATTTTGAGCAACAATATAGCGCGCTCTATGAGAGCTATACGACGACCGAGAATCGCTACTTCCGCGATGCGCTGATCAAGAATTTCCTCTATAAGGGGCCGATCGTCGAGTGGTATGTGCGTATCAAGGCACGCAGCGAGCAGTATTATGCCCTTTGGCATCGGCTGGTACCCAAGCGTGCCGTGGTGACCGATGTGGGTTGTGGCTATGGGATGATGGGCTTTATGCTCGGCATGCTCTCCGAGGAGCGAACGATTCTGGGTATCGACTACGATCAGGAGAAGATCGAATTGGCTGCCCACAGCCTGCTGGCCAAGACGCATCCGAATGTGCGCTTTGCCTGGGGCGATATGCGCACGGTTGAGCTACCGCAATCGGATGTCTTTTTGGTGAGCGACAGCCTGCATTACCTGCCTGTAGCCGATCAGGAGCGGGTCTTGGAGCGCGTGCTGGAGCAGCTCAATGATGGGGGCAAGATCATCGTGCGCGATGGTGACAGCTCCAATAAAAAGGGACAGGCGGTCGTGGAGCAGATCGAGCGATGGTCCACGCGGATTTTGCGATTCAACAAACGGGAACACCCGCTCGAATTTGTCTCGCGGGAGTGGATGGAGCAGTTTGCGCGTCGCAACGGCCTACATCTACAGACCGAGATGTATGGTCGTGTGACCTCCGAAATGATCTATATATTTGAAAAAAAATAGCGTCAAGATGCAAAAATACGATGTGATAATCATTGGTAGCGGCCTGGGTGGCTTGGCAACGGCTGTTACACTCAGCCGCGAGGGTATGAACGTGTGCGTGCTGGAGCAGCAGGTCGGATTTGGCGGGTGCTGTCAATCGTTCCGCCGCAAGGGCTATACGCTCGATACGGGTATCCACTATGTGGGTAGCCTGTGCGAGGGGCAGATCATGCACCAATATTTCAAATATTATGGGGTGATGGATCGCCTGAACCTGCAAAAGCTCGATGCCGAGGGCTTCGATCTGATGTGCTTTGGCGATGGAAAGATCTATCCCCACGCCATGGGCTATGAGCGGTTTGTCGATCGGTTGGTCGAGGCCTTTCCCGAGGAGCGTGCCGGCATCGTCGCTTATAGCAAACGATTGCAGGAGATTGGTAAGCTGATCACGGTCGATGTGTTGCGTAGCGGTCGTCTCTCGGCGGGCGGTATGGAGTTTACGGCCCTTTCGGCCCACGATGAGATCGCCTCGATGGTGCAAAATCCGCGTCTGCGCGGGGTCTTGGCCGGCAGCAACCGCCTCTATAGCGGTCTGGCCGATAAATCGTCGTTCTACGAACATGCCATGATCAACCACTCGAATATCGAGGGTGCTCACTGCTTCGTGGGCGGCACCCAACACATGGTCGATGCGCTGGTCGATGTGATCCGCGCACAGGGTGGTGAGGTGCGTGACCGCGCGGAGGTGACGGGCATCCATCTGACCGATGACCGCGTGTCGTTTGTCGAGGTCAATGGCGAGGAGCGTCTGGAGGCCAAGTATGTGATCTCGGCCATCCATCCGGCTACGACTCTCGATCTGTTGCGCAACAATACGGTGATCAAGAAGGCCTTCTTCACCCGGGTGCGTTCGCTCGAGAACTCCTTTGCGATCTTTACGACCTATCTGATGATGAAATCCGGCACATTCCGTTACGAGAATCGCAACTACTTCCTTCACGGAGATGCCAATGTATGGCTCAACGAGGCCGATTATAAGGGGCTGAAGATCCCCTCGGTGTTGATGTGTATGCAGCCCAACGGTCGGGATGAGTTTGCCGATGTGGTGACGCTGCTGACCCCGATGTGCATGTCGGATCTGGCACCGTGGCTCGATACGAAGGTGGGGCGTCGCGGTGCCGACTATGAGGCCTTCAAGGCACAGTATGCCGAGCGCGTGATCGACTATGCGGCCGACTATTTCCCCCACCTGCGCGATGCTATTGCTCATGTGCATACGGCCTCGCCGCTGACCTATCGCGATTATACGGGTACCCCCGATGGTAGCGCCTATGGCATTGTGAAGGACTATCATAACCCGATCGTGTCGCACCTGCCGGCTCGTACGAAGATCGCAAACCTCTTCTTGACGGGACAAAATCTCAACGTACACGGCTGCTTGGGTGTGGCTGTTTCGTCGGCTGTCACGTGTAGCGAATTGCTCGGCATGGAGTACCTGGCCAAGAAGATCGGAAACGCTTAATAGCAGTTGTGCGGCATGTGGTGGCTTGTCTGTGGCATCGTGGTCGGTGTGGTCGTCGGGGCGATACTCTACCTCGTGTGGCGGTATCGTCAGATCGACTTTCTGGAGCCGAAGCTCTCGCTTCGACCGGAGCAATATGCCCCGACGAAACTACAGGACGAGCAACGCAGCTGCGGAAATAACAGTCTGCATCGCAATCGCTGGGGCGTGTGGGAGGCTCGCGTGGAGGGTAGTGCGGAGGAGCGCGGTGCCGCCTTTGGCGCGATGGCTGCCGATCTGCTGGCTCGGCAGGAGCAAATCTTTGTCGATCAGATTCGGTCGTTGATCCCTTCGGATCGTTATCTGCACTTTCTATATCGTTGCACGATCTTTTTCAACCGCCGGATGGCAGGCTATGTCCCCGAGGAGTATCGACGTGAGATTGCCGCCATGGCACGGTTTTGCAGCCCGAAGTTTGCCGAGTTTGGGTCGAGCTATGTGCGACAACTCAACTACCACGCAGCCCACGATATTGGCCATGCCATGCAGAAGTATATGCTGGTCGGGTGTAGTGCCTTTGCCGTGCAGGGAACACGCAGTGTCGATGGACAACTGCTCGTCGGACGCAATTTTGACTTCTATTTTGGCGATGCGTTTGCGCGAGAAAAGCTCCTGCTCTTCGTCAAGCCCGAGCGCGGATATGCCTTTGCCTCGGTGGCGTGGCCCGGTATGTGGGGCGTCGTCTCGGGCATGAATCAACGTGGCTTGACCGTGACGTTGAATGCCGCCGAGGGGAAGATCCCCACCTCGGCCGCCTTGCCCGTGTCGCTCTTGGCGCGTGAGATCCTGCAGTATGCCGCGACACTCGACGAGGCCTTTGCCATTGTCGAGCGAGCCAAGATCTTTGTCTCCGAGTCGCTGTTGGTGGCCTCGGCAGCCGACGATCGGGCCGAGGTCTTTGAGAAGACTCCGGGCGGCTTGGCTCGTTATCGCTCCGACGAGGATCGGCTGTGTGTGACGAACCATTTCCAGTCCGAGGCCTTTGCCTCCGATGCGCACAATCAGCAAAATATCGCCACCTCGGACAGCCTCTATCGTCACCAACGCCTTTGTGAATTGATTGACCAGGCATCTCCGATTAACGAGCAAACGGCCGCTCAGATTTTGCGCGACAGAGGTGGATTGGGGGGCGTCGATATTGGCTTGACGAACGAGAAGGCGATCAACCAATCGCTGGCCCACCATACGGTGATTTTCCGCCCCTCGGAGCTGCGCATGTGGGTCTCCACCGCCCCCTGGCAGGCCGGAGAGATGATCTGCTATGATCTGCATGAGCTATTTGAACAGGCCCCGAAGGAGGGCTCCTGGGCCGATCCTGCGCGCACGATTGCGGCTGATGCGATCTACCTGGAGCAGGACTACCCACGCATCAAGGCTTATCGGGCGGCGGCCAATCGCCTGCGGGAGGCTATCCGCAAGCGTAAAGCCCTTGCCGAGTTCGATCCCGAACAATTCCAACAGCTCAATCCGGCCTATTATGAGACCTATGAATTGTTGGGCGACTATTACCACGCCATGGGGCATGCTGATCTGGCCTGTCCGATGTGGCGTGCCGCGTTGGAGTGTGAGATTCCGAAACTGCCACAACGCACTGCATTGTTGAAAAAACTCAAACGATATGATAAGCGATAAAGAATTACATTTCAGAACACCGGCCGAGATTCGTGCCTTTCAAGAGGCGCGATTGGTCGAGACGATCGACTATCTGATGGCCCATTCGGCCTTCTATCGGGCTATGTTCGAGCGCGAGGGGATCGATCCGACCTCCATCCGGACGATTGCCGACCTGGAGCGACTGCCGGTCACGACGAAGCTGGACCTGCAACAGCACAATGCCGATTTTATCTGCGTGCCGAAGCGCGCAATTATCGACTATGTGACCACGTCGGGTACCCTGGGTGAGCCGGTGACCTTTGCCTTGACCGAGGGCGACCTGCAACGTTTGGCCTACAACGAGGCCTCCTCCTTTACGATGGCCGGTTGTACGAGCGACGATGTGATGCAACTGATGACCACGATCGACCGCCGTTTCATGGCCGGCTTGGCCTATTTTATGGGTGCGCGCGCCCTGGGCTGCGGTGTGGTACGTGTCGGGAATGGTATCCCCGAACTGCAATGGGATACGATTCGTCGCGTTGAATCGACCGCCTGCATGGTGGTGCCCTCGTTCCTGATTAAACTCATCGACTATGCCGAGCAGCATGGCTTGGATTGCAACCAAAGCACCCTCAAACGCGCTATCTGCATTGGTGAGGCGTTGCGCACGCCCGAGGGCGAGCTGACCACCCTTGGCCAAAAGATTGCCAAACGTTGGCCCTCGCTGGAGCTCTATTCGACCTACGCCTCGACCGAGATGCAGGCCTCGTTTACCGAGTGTGCCTGCCATTGTGGCGGCCATATCCCCGCTGATCTGATCATTGTCGAGCTGCTTGATGATCAGAATCGTCCGGTGGCCGATGGTTGCGAGGGTGAGGTGACGATCACGACGCTGGGTGTGGAGGGTATGCCGTTGCTGCGTTTCAAGACGGGCGATATCTGCATCCGTTACAGTGAGCCGTGCCGTTGCGGCCGACAGACACCGCGTCTTAGCTCGGTGATTGGTCGCAAGGGGCAGATGATCAAATTTAAGGGAACGACGCTCTATCCGCCTGCGCTGTTCGATATCTTGGATAATATTCCCGATGTGGAGAACTACTTGGTAGAGGTCTTTACCAACGAGTTGGGTACCGATCAGATCCAAATCAAGATTGGCAGCGCCAACCATTCGGAGCAATTTATCAAGCAGATCAAGGATATCTTCCGATCCAAGGTGCGTGTAGCTCCCGACATCCGCTTTGAGCCCGTCGAGCTGATTGCGCGCCAGCAGATGCCACCCATGAGTCGTAAGGTGGTGAAGTTTATAGATCACCGCCATTAGGGTAGAACGACTCTAAAAGGGTGATTTCTGCGTTACGCTCGCTTCCGAAATCCTCACATACACATCGTATGCTCCGGTTTCGTCAGCTTTGCAAGCCTTGAAATCCCACCTTTTATAGCCGTTCTGGGTTGAGGGGTGATTTCTGCGTTAAGTTCCTTGAGCTTGCTCCGCCTCGGCATAGCCCGCAAGCGGTCTTTGCACTCGGCTTAATCGCAACCTTATACTCGCTTCCGAAATCCTCACATACACATCGTATGCTCTGGTTTCGTCAGCTTCGCAAGCCTTGAAATCCTTCCCTTAACTAAAAACACACAAGCAGCCTCCTGCGAAGGGAGGCTGCTTGTTTTGTCTATCGCAAAGCGTCTTACTTCTTGCGCTGCTCGTACTCGATCGAGGCCAGGATAAACGTACCCACAGCCTTACCCTCGTTCTGGGTGATCGTGACATCTTTGCCGGCCAGGTAGTAGTTGGCCGTACCCGTGCGTGAGGGGTCCTTCTTCGGACCCAAACCGGCCGAAGCGCAGGTCTGCACGATAGCCATCTTGCCATCCTGCTCGCGGATAAACTGCGTCAGCAGACCCTGATAGGCCTTCTCGGCCACCGGCCCATAGGTGGCCTCGTCTAACAGACCCAGACGCAGACCCTTCAGATAAGAATAGGTGAAGATCGACGAAGCCGATGCCTCCAAATAGTTCGGCTGCGTGCCGACGTTGTAGGTCTCGCCCTGAATCGTGTCACCCACGCCATCAGCACACTTCGTGGCATCGTGCTGCAAGAGCTGATACCACACGCCCGAGGCCTCATCCTGCCAGCGAGCTAAACCGGCTGCCACCTGGTTGTAGATCGTGAGCAGGGCTGCGTAGTCGGCATGCTCCTTCGGCATCACCTCCAGCACATCGACCAACGCAGCAAAGTACCATCCCATACCACGACCCCAGAACTCCGTGCTGCACCCCTTGAAAGGCTCCTCTTTGCGAGCCCAGAAGGCATTCTCGTCCTCGGGGTCAGCCGCCCAAGCGTGGTAGTTGAGCTGCTTCTCGGCATCGTACGTGTATTTGTGGATCGTCTTGAACTGCAGGGCAATGTCGTTCCAGCTCTCCAGATTGTCGGCCTCGTCGGCTGCACCGAAGGCCTCCTGCCACATGGCATAGACGGGCGAACCCATGTAGAGACCGTCGAGCCACATCTGATTCGGATAGACCGCCTTGTGGAAGAAACCGCCCGTGCCCGGCAACCCCTCGCCGATACGGCTGTGGTCATATTTGAGCTTGTTGCGGATCATGGTTGCGGCGGCCTTATAACGCTCGGCATCCTTCGTGTTGCCCTTGGCCAACTCGGTGCGGTAGAGCGTGAAGTAGATGTTGCCGGCAGCCAAGTCGTCGATGTTGCTCGGACGCAGCGCATTCTTGCCCTTGATCGTCTTGATCTCGGTGCCCTCTTCGTTGAGGCTGAAGTCGGCAAAGGCCTTCACGGCATCGTAGTAGGTCTGCTCCTCGGGATAGAGCACCCACGTCTTGAGGACCGCTCCGGCCACCAGGCCCGATACGTAGTCCCAACCCGTGCGGCAGAGGCTGTCTTGGTAGTGACGGTTGCAATAGAAGTCGCCCAGACCGTGAGCCTCGACCATCTGCTTGGAGTAGGGCTTCATTTGGGGTTGGCCGGTGCAGGCGGTCAATGCCAAGGCGGCCAAGAGTGCGATAACTGAAAATCGTTTCATGCGATAATAGCGTATTAGTAGTTTGTTCGTTAGTTGAAGAAGATGTAGAGGCCTACCATGACCAGAATCAAGGCGATCCATAATCCGGCAACCAGGATGCCTGTCTTTGCACGCTCCACCTTGCTGAAGGGCGAAGTTCCCGCCTCGGGCTTCGAGCGGTCGCACCACGAAATAATGGCCATGCCGATCAAAATCACGACGCAGAGGTAGAACGAGAGCAACATGAAGTGGGGTGGCTTCCACGCTGCGGCATAGGCTGCGGGATCCACCGCTTGCAACTGCCCGAGATAGGTCGAATACCACAGATAGAGACCTCCTACACCGAGGCTGATAGCCGTGCCGACCGTCAATGCCAGGTTCGCTGCCCATTTCGTGGTACGTTTCCAGAAGACACCCATCAAGAAGACGGCGGCCATCGGAGGAGCGATGAAGCCCAGCACCGATTGGAAGATGTTGAACAGATTCAAACCCTTGATCGAGTCGATGGCAACGCAGATCACTACCGAGAGCACAGCTCCGACCACCGTGACGATATGTCCCGTGCGGATGATCTGCTTGTTCGTAGCTGCGGGGTTGAATTTCTTGACGTAGATATCCATCGTGAAGACCGTACTCAAGGCGTTGAGGGCCGAGCCGATCGTGCTGACCAACGCTGCGGTCAAAACGGCCAGCACCAAGCCCACCATACCGATCGGGAAGAGGTTCTCGACCATCGTCATATAGGCCTCATCGGGGTTCTCGAGGGGCGAGAAGACTCCGGTGGCGCAGAGTGCAAAGCAGATGATACCGGGCAGGATGTAGAGGGGCACATCCAGAATCTTGAGCCATCCGGTGAAGTTCGTACCCAACTGTCCTTCGCGCAGGTTCTTGGCCGCCAAGACGGGTTGCACCATCGACTGGTCTGTACACCAGAACCAGATACCCGAGATCGGGTAGCCCAGCACGATCGGCAACCACGGGAAATCGACATCCGAGTTGGGACGGAACAGCACCCAATAATCCGCCGGAGTGTGCTCGACAAGGGCATCAATGCCACCCAATTTTTGCAGGCCGACAATCACAATCGTAGCCGAGACAAAGATCAGGAGCAACATCTGATAGACATTCGTATAGGCCACAGCCTTCAGGCCACCCAACATCGTGAAGAAGGCCGAAATGGCCAACAGAATGAGGGCCGACTGCCACATCGGAATATCAAAGACCTGACGGATCAGCACGCCACCGGCAAAGAGCGTCAGTGCCAACCACGAGATGATGATCGTGATCATCGTGTACCAGGCCAGGATGTTGCGGGTCGATTGGCCAAACCGCTTGCCCATAAACTCGGGCAGGGTCGAGATCTTGGCTCCCAGATAGCGCGGAGCAAAGATGAAGGCCAACAGGCAGATGAAGATGAAGGCATACCAGGCGAAGTTTCCCGATACGATACCGGTCGTAAAACCGGCCGAAGCCGAGGCGATGAGCATCGAAGGACCGACGTTGGTACCCCACATCGAGAAGCCGATATGGTGCCAGCGCAGCGAGTTTTCGGCCAGGAACAACGAGCTTCCCTTCTTACGCTTCGTGCTGGCCCAAATGCCGATGATGATCAAGACCAGAAAATAGCCGGCCAAGATCGACCAATCGAGCGGGTGGAGCTCACTCGCATTGATTTGTAACAGATGGAACATAGGTTTTTGGTTAGGTTTGTTTTAGGTTGGTGTTGTTTCTCTTGCGTTAGCGATACCGCTCTACGATCTTGAGCGCTTGGTCGATCTCCTGCTCGTTCTTGAAGTCCATCGAGAGCAGCATGCCCTCGGCACCCACGTTGTCGAGCAACGGCTCCAACTCGTCGAGCGTCACCCAGTTGGCCTCGATCGACTTACCGCCCGCCTTGATGCGGCGATACAGATCGTACCATTTCGGGTCGCCACCCTGCGGCTCGCCCACGCCGGGCGTCCACTGAATGGCATCGAGCTCCTCGATCTCGAGCAGTGCGTCGAGGTGGCGAATCGCCCCTACGCCGTCCAGGTGGTAGAGCGTGTAGTCCAACTTCTGACATTGCTGGCGGATGTAGGGCTGCACGAAGCGGCGGTAGTCCTCCTCGGAGATCATGATCGAAATGTCGCTCTGGAGCTTGCTGACACGGCCGGGACCCCAGATCGAGAAGTAGCAGAAGGCCATGCCGTCGTCCTCGCGGATGATCTCGTACAACTCGTCATAGACACGGAAATAGATCTCGTTGATCTGCTGCAACTGACGATCCAACAGCTCGGGATCCATCATCGTGTCGAGCAAGACGTTGTCCGTACCACGAATGGCGGCCAGCACATCGAGACCCTCCATCAGGTCGGGCATGCCGACATAGTAGTTGCCCTGTGCGCGCTCCTTGCAGGCCTTCAGCAGAGCCTTGTGGAGCTTCCACGCCTCGTTCTCGGGATCAAAAATAATATCCTCACCTACGGCATCGGCCGGATGGATCCAGATCGTGTCGGGACCGCCCTCCAACCGACCACCCAGGATAGCGGCCAGCGAGCCGGGGCCTAATTGCGTGTTGGCCACGGGCAGAATATCCGCTTTGAGTGAGCTGTGGGCTACATAATGATCGAGTTCGGCTGCACGCCATGCCGGATCGAACCACCGTTGATTCAGATCCGTGGCCGGTGTGGGTGCCGCGATCGGTGCGTGGGGCGTAACACCCGTTTGCAGGTGCTCCCACATGGTCAGCACACACCCTTTGTGCTGCCACCAGGCGAGGTAGTTCTGTTTCGACTCCTCCCAATTCTTTTTCCAGGTTTGCATCGTATCTCGTTAGAACTTAAATCCGTTGAAATGTTCGTCGATGGTCAGCAACTCGGCCTGCGAGAGATCCATCTGATCCGTACAATCGACCTCGACATCGGGGTACAAGGCGATCTGCGCCCCTTCGCGCACATAGACCGGCATCAACTCGAGCGGCACCTCGACCCCTTTGAGCCAACGACCTCCCTCATGACGCTCGCCGGTGAAGAAGTTCACCCACCGACCCTCGGGCAGGTAGATGTCGCGTCGATCCTCGCTGTTCATGACCGGTGCCACGAGGAACTCCGAGCCGAAGTAATACTCGTCGTCGATGTGCCATACGGTGCGATCGTCGGCATGGTGCATCAGCAGGGCACGCAACATCGGATAACCCGTCTCGGTTGCCGTTTTTGCCTCCTGCATGATGTAGGGCAGCAGGCGGTAGCGCAGTTTCCACCAGCGTTTGACGATCGGGGCAATGGCCGGATAGTGCCACGGCTCACGTTTGAACGATCCGTGATAACGCATGTGTGAAGTGAAGACACCGAACTGCGACCAACGCACATAGACCTTCTCGTTGAGCGGCGAGTTCATGAAGTTGGGCAGCGAGTGGAAGCCCGGTACATCGTGGCTCCAGAAACCGAAGCCCGACAAGCCGAAGTGCAGACCACCCTTGACCGAGCCGGCCATGCCGTCCCACGTCGAGGCCGAGTCGCCACCCCAATGGAGCGGGTAGCGTTGGCATCCGGCCCACGCGGCTCGTGCCCAGACGATGCCGTCGCCGGTCACCTCTTTGGTAATCTCGTAGGCGGCCTTTTGGTAGAGCAGCGCGTAGAGGTTGTTGAGTTGTTCGGGCTTCATGCCGTAGTAGTCGGCATCCATGTGGATATTCTCGCCAAAGTCGGTCTTGATGCAGACTACACCCATGTCGAGCAGCTCCTTCAAGAGCCCTTTGTACCATTCGGTAGCCTTCGGGTAGGTGAAGTCGATCGTGCCGGCATAGTCCAGCGTCGAGAAGTTGGAGCCCTCGCTGCGCTCCTGCTCCTTGGTGAGCGGGGCAATGTAGCGATTCTCTTTTGCCTCGGTGATCTGCTCGGCACCCTGAGCCACGTAGGGCAGCTGCCAGAGCGATACGCGGTAACCGTCGTTTTTCAGACGCGATAGGAATCCCTTCGGATCGGGGAAACGCTCGGGGTTGAACTTCCACTCGCAGAGCCAGTCGGTGCGGAACCATCCCGTGTCGAGGTGGATCACATCGCAGGGATACTTCTCGCGGCGCAGACGGTCGCAAATCTCCTGCACCTCGTCGGCACTGAAATAGGTCATGCGGCTCATCCAGATGCCGAAGCTCCAGAGCGGAGGCAACGTCGGGAAACCGGTCAGCGAACGGTAGTTGTAGAGGATACGCTCGGGTGTAGCACCACCGATGAGGAAGGCATCGACCTCCGGGCCATCGGCCAGGAACTGCACCGAACGGGTCGAGTGGTCGGCCAACGAGAGTTTGCAGTAGTCGCTCGTGTGGTAGAAGACACCGTAGAGGCGGCTCGAGAGGTAGAAGGGGATATTCTTGTAGGCGCGGCGGTTATTGACACCCTGCCCGTCTTGGTTCTTGAGTTGGAAGGTGTGGCCGCTCAGGTCCATCTTCGTGAAACGCTCGCCCGTGCCGGCAAAGCACTCGTCAGCCTTGCACTCGAACGAGAGTGTAGCGCGTTCGCTGACCCCCTCCTTGAGGCAGTAGGCCAACGGAAGGGCATCGTAACGCGGGGGCGAGAAGTGGTCGTAGGCCGACAGGCGAACCGGCTTGTCGCGACGACCATCGGGGTAGAGCGTCAGGTCGATGGTCGGCTGCGGAGCGGGTTGCAGGTCACTCCAGAAGTCGATCTGTGCCTCGCGGAGATTCAATTCGCCGCGCAAGAGACCTTTGGAGTCGTGGAATTGCCATACGCGGTCGATGCAGGTAGCCGTTAGCGGTTCACGCTTGATCCGCGGTGCCAGGTCGAGCATTTCGGAGCTTTCGCGCGGCTCACGATCATCGGCACTGAGTTGCAGACGGAGCACCTCGCTGCCATACGCACGCAGTCGCAAGATGTGTGTGACAGGGGCGGTATGGGGATCGGCAGCCATGTCGGCGGCTAACTGTTGCTTCTGAAAGGGAACACTGATTCGGATCTCGCCATCGGCCTGCTCAACGGCTGTCGGTTGGTAGGCTTTCCACAGCGACTCATCGAGCTGCAGGTCGGGATCGAAGTCCAAAAAATCAAAAAGATGGTAATTGGTCTGTTTCACGGGTCGTGTTTCTATTTAATTTCTATAAATTCAAGGTATAGCTATCAATTTTCAAAGATAAGCATAATTTTGGCAACTCGCAAGATGGACGAAACCGAATTCATTGTTGTTTCTGCCTCTTTCCTTTTTATTTTTTGCTTGGAGGGGTTTGTTGGGTGGGCCGGTGGCCGATTGGCATGGTGTGGGGAGAGGGTGGAGGCGCGAGTTGTTGCTTGGGACGACGTGGTACGGGAAGCGAATGTTTTTAAGTTTTTTTTGATTTTTTTATAATTTTTCTTGCTTAAAAAATATTTTTGTTGTATTTTTGATGTTGTAAAAAGCAGAAAAATTCCATTTGTTTTATAGAATTATCTATTAACTGCATGAAAAAGTTCTATTTCCTGATTTGGGCGCTCTTGTTTGCGCTCTTCTCGACGGCGTGTAGTGAGGATCATCTGGACGAGGTGGGACCCTCTGTACGACCCGTTGATGCTTTCGTTGGCGATTTTCAGCAGCTTGTTCTTCAAGAGGGTTGTGACGCCTTTACGGGCAGTCGCTTTACGCTTTATATTGCTACGCCCAAGGGGGAGGTGATCCGTCGTGCGGGGCGTTATCAGCGCCCGGGTAATCAATATACGCAGCTGCAACTCGATCACGGTCTGATAGATGGCGATTATGAGTTGCTCTACCTGGAGTACGATTTGCCGGCCGGCGAGGTGGTTGATGGGGTGACAAAGGGTCACTACGGCGTCGGTTGCCGTGTGTCGATTGCCGAGGGAAAACTGACGTTGCGCGACAAGTGGCATGCCGAGTGGGGCCTCTATGGCTCGGGAACGGCCGAGAATCCCTATCGCATCTCGAGCGAGGAGCATTTGGTGAAGCTCTGTGTGGAGGTGGGCGAAGCGCGCATTGATGAGGATTGGAGAAATGTGCATTTCTTGCAGACGGCCGATTTGGATGGTCGCATTTTATCGTTGGTGAGCCGTACGTATGGTTGGATTCCGATCGGTTTTCAGCATACGCAACCCTTCCGCTCGGTCTATGATGGCGGTGGCCACACGATTGATCGCTTGGAGGTGAAACGCGAGGCGGTGAGTGGTGTCGGTCTGTTTGGTTATGTGCTTGGGGCCTATATTAAAAATGTACACCTGACGAATTGCGTCTTTACGGGCGACTTTGCAGTGGGTGGTATTGCCGGAGCTGTGGTTTCGGATGGCGGCGAGCGAAGCATGACCGTGATTGAGAATTGCTCGGTGCAGGAGTCGTCGATCCGCGGTAAAGAGGGCGGCGTCGGTGTTGGCGGATTGCTGGGTGCAGTCGATCAATACACGATCGTCAATGTGCATGATTGTCAATCGCTCGATAATACGGTCTATGCAGGGATGAGTGCCGGCGGTGTGATCGGTATGGCCGCCAACACCTCGGCATTGATGGTGGGTATGTGTGAGAATAGTAGCGATGTGACCTCGGATTGGGGTAGTGCCGGAGGTGTGATCGGTGCTTGCGACTCGCTCAATATGGCCAACTGCCAGAACTTCGGATCGGTTACAGGTGCCGTGAAGTATGTCCAAGGAGCCGAGCAGCAGGGCTATCCCTATGTGGGAGCCGGCGGTTTGGTCGGAGGAGCTCGCGCGGCCTATATCGTGACCTCGATCAACCATGGAACGATCCAGGGTCGTACGGGTGTAGGCGGTGTGTTGGGCAGTTCGCGCGTGATGGGAGGCCTCGAAGGCGAGGATTATATCTGCCAGGATGTCACGATGCTCTATTGTGGTAATACGGGTGCCGTGGGCGGTGAGTCGTGCGTAGGCGGTCTGTGTGGTGAGGCGCAGCTGGGTAGTTCGGGGTGTTACAATGCCGGACAGGTCACCGCTTCAGGCTCGTATGCCGGAGGTATCGTCGGCTATGCGCAGGTTGCCTTGATGCAGAATAATGTCAATTCGGCCCTTGTGGTCGCTGATTCGCACGCGGCAGGTATGGCGGGTGTGGCACTGATGGGTCGTCTGACGATCAACCAGAATTATGGTCAGATCCAGGTGAAAAATGGCCATGGTGCCGGTATGATCGGCCATGCCGGGCGTGATATGCTGATGAATTATTGCAGCAATTTTGGTACGATTCAGGGTGCCTCGGAGGATCCGTTGGCTGGTTTGATTGCCGAGTGTGGTGATTATGCCGAGGAGAGCGGTATCTCCGATGAGGCGAAATATACGATGGCCAGTATCGAGATTGTGCTGGCTTTTGCCGGTGTTGTCGGTGCGGGATTGGCCTTTGCAAAGCCGGTATCAGCGGCGGTAAAGGCCGGTATCACCGGCTTTTCGGTCACCTCGTGGCTCGCTTCAACGGCTTGCATGTTGTACGATACGCTTATGTTTCAATATGACGATAGACGTTTAGGGGAACTTGAGGATTTGGGTGATCTCTCCGAGGAGACACAACGAAAGATCGAGGAGAGCATGCAGCAGGTCAAACAGACCCAGCGTTATATGCGTACGATGATGTACACCCCTTCGATGACCAACTTCTCGAGCAATATGCTCTCGTTTGAGTATCCGACCAATGTGCAAAGTCTGGTTGATTTCTGCCTGGCTTCGGAGGATAATGAAAAGGACTTCAATGAGATGACCGAGCTGGAACGTGCGGAGTATATCACGGAGACCATCGAATTTGAAGCGAACAAAGCGCGCGATCATCAGATTGCATCGGCTGTGTCGATCTTCTTTAGCTCGGTTGCGTTTGTTGCCGGAGGTGTGGCGCTTGTGGTGGGGTCGGGCGGTACGGCAGCCCCGGCTGTGATTGCAGGTGCCGCAGGGTTCTTCTCGGGTGTGATCGGAGGTGTCAATACGATTGTCCAGACGGCCACGGCAAATGACTACAACTTCTCGCTGCTGACCGAGAATGTCAATGCTGCGCCCGTTATCTGCAGCGTGCCGAATCGTTATGCCGGTGGTCTGGTCGGTATGTTGCACGATCACGGTGCAATTGAGGATTGCATCAATATTGGCGATGGCCCGGGTAGTGGTGGCCATTTGGTGGGCGATATGCACGATCATACGACGCTCAAAAATTCGCTGTCGATCGCTACGACCCATTCGTGGGGCGATATTGTAGCCTCGAGAGGCGATCATCAAAGCGTGTCGGGGCTCTACTTCTGTGTGGGCGAGGATCAGTCGGCCGCATTGCCGGAGGGCTTCGATACCTGCTCGGCCGTAGGGCTGACCATTGCCGAGGTGGGTGATCCGGCGAAGTTTTCCGGTTGGGATATCAGTGGTGAGCAGAGTGCGTGGATCATTCCACCGCATGTGAATACCCCCTTCCCGATTCCCTATGTATCCCGCTATATGCCACGATAAGAGGGGGAGGCTGTGAGTGTGAATAATAATAGATGATAATATGAGTAGTATGAAAAAGATGTTGAAAAAGAGTTGGCTGATGCTGCTGGCGGCTGTGAGCTTGGTGGCTTGTTCGGATGATGCAACCTTTGACTGGCCGACCGAGATCCCCGAATCGACCGTTGAGGAGATTCAAGGCGGTCTCCGTTCGACCTTCTATCTGCCACCGACATGGGGGCGTATGGCCGAGCGCGATGTGCAGATCGAGTTTAAGTCGCGCGACTCTCGCGAGGCGCACCTCTTCGATGCAAAATTGACGGTCGATCAGCGTGCGAAAGTGGTGCTCGATATTGAGCATGCGAAGGCGCATTTGCTCGCTTCGGGCGATTATCAGGTGCGTTGCTATATAGAGGGTAAAGCCTTGCCGCTGCGTTTCCGAGTGCGTCTGAAGGATAAGAAGATTCATTATCTGGAACCGGCTCATATCTATAGTAGCTATTCGGGTGGCGATGGATCGGCCTCCAATCCTTATCAGATTAAGGATAACGTTGATTTTAGACTCTTTGTCAATGATCTGGCCGAGGATTCTTGGTATGGTGACGGCGCGCATTTCAAGCAGATGGGCGATTTTGAAATTGCAGCACGCGAGGGTCTTATTGATGAAGAGGGATGGATTGGCGAGCCTTTTGCCGGCAGCTATGATGGCGATGGCCACTCGATTTCCGGATTGTACTATATCGGAACACGATCGAATATAGGTTTGTTTACCGAGCTGCTCTATAATGCCGAGGTGAAGAATCTGACCATCAACGTGAAACGATTTGATACGTCGGGCGACAATGTTGGTGCGTTAGCCGGTATTGCCTACGATGATGTGATTGTGAAGAATTGTAAAGTCTCGGGCGTAATCAGCGGTAACAACAATGTGGGTGGCCTGATCGGTCAGCTTTATCGACTCGATTCGGCGGAATTTACCGGTATTGATGTAGCTGTCGTTATCGAGGATTGTCAGGATTGTGTAGGTGGTCTCTTTGGTTATATCTATGCTGGTGTCCCCATTACAATCGATCAGGTGACTACGCAAGATCACTCCTTCTCGATCAAAGGAGCGAGGTATGTGGGTGGTGTAGTTGGTCACGTGAAGAACACACAATTGACCATCAAGCATGCTGAATTGATCCATACGAGTTATGCAACAAGCAGCACCATGACTGTGATTGGCGGAGGCTATTATGTGGGTGGATTGGTCGGCTATTTTGTAAATCACACGAGCGCGGATCTGGACCTGACGATCGAAAACTCGTCGGTGTGCTGCACGGTGCGCGGATCGGGTGACTATGTTGGCGGTATTGCGGGATACGTTGGAGATGCGGAACACCTTTATTTGATGAATGTAACCGCTTCGTCGGCCGTGTCGGGCGGAATGCACGTGGGTGGCATGTTCGGCGCTAGCGATGCGAAGAGGATGGTGATCGCGGCATGTGCCGTGACCACCGAGAATCTGAATGCTACGAGTGTCACGGGACGTGAAAATGTAGGTGGCTTTGTTGGCTCGACATCGACGATGCACTGGACTTTGGTGAACAAGAACGATCAAAAGGCCCTCTATATGAGTATTGATGTGGCTGCTTCCGAGCGAAATGCTGGAGGTCTTGCCGGGTTAGCCGAGGTGTGCGATGTCTGGCTGGGTCGTATGACCTTCAATCCTGCAATGCTTGTGAAGGCTCCCTACGCGTGTGGTGGTGTCTATGGAAAGGCTTCGTATGTGAGCCTCTACGGTGATTATAAGGTGGATTTCGGTACGTATGCAACCATTCCCAAGGAGAATGACGAGGCTACCTTTTCGTTGAATGTTTCGGGTACTGAGTATGTCGGAGGTCTGGTGGGGCACCTCTCCGATTCAGGTTCGAGGGTTTCCTACACGCACGCACGCTGTACGGTCACCGGATCCAACTATGTGGGTGGTCTTGTCGGTTATCAAGACTCCGGCAATACGATCAGCCAGTGTGCTGCCGGGGGTATTGTGTATGGCGAGGGAGATTTTACAGGAGGATTGGTCGGTCGTCTCGAAGGTGGCACCGTCAAAGAGTCGATCAACTATACGACAGTCGATGGGGCGTACTACACCGGAGGTCTCGTCGGTGGTGCCTATCGTTCGGGGAGTGCCTTCCCGCTGGTTGATCTTTGTGTCAATGTCGGTGCGGTGACGGGTACCGATGTAGTGGGAGGCAATGTTGGCTTGATGCACATTGATCATGATTCGTTCCAGACGATTGTGATCCATTGCGCCAACTTTGGAAAGATCGTCTGCGAGTCGGGTAATTTGTCGAGCTCGGATAGTGGCTTTGGCGGTATTGTAGGCATTAGCGAAGCGGCCGGCTCGGAGGTGCATGGGTGTGCTAACCACGGTGAGATTCAGGGAAAATTGCGGGCGCACGGTGGTGGTGGTATTGCCGGCTGGATGGGCAACGACCCGGGTGGCACGGAAGATTCTTACAACTTCAAGATTCGCAATTGTATCAATACGGGTAATATCTCCAATACAAACGCTGAGTGTCATTTGGGTGGTATTATCGGTTATGCCGAGGAGGGTGACAACGCATACCATCCCGATGCAGCTATATTAGGCTGTCTGAATAAAGGGCGGATTACCTCAAAACAAGATGAAGATTGGGGTACAGGTGGTATTGCGGGGCAGCTCGATTGGTATGGTCATATCGAGTTTTGTAGTTGTCTGCCGAAAGATCAACTATCGGATTACGGTTATCACCCTTGGGAAGGAGGGGTGAAGTACGATGCGGCGCTCTATGAGAGCTATCGTGTTCGCAATGTTGTCGAGTATAAGAGCCAGCCGGCTGATGCTTTCAGTACGTTGGGTACGACGTATTGGCATCTGCCTTCGGGTACGGGTTATCCCGAGTTGAAGGATTGTCCGTTCCAGCACACGACCTATTAGTCGTTCTATCATTCCTCAACCAAAGGGGCTGTCCAACATTCGGTTGGACAGCCCCTTTGGATTGGTGGATAGCGGATGGCGCTTATCGTTGCACCTCCGGGCCATTCCGCCCCTCGAAACGCACCTTGGGACCCGGGTTGTTGAATCCGAACGAATCGGGAATCTCACACCAATTGTTGCGGATCGTGTAGCCGTCGGTCGCCGCATCGAGGTAGATGCAGAAGCCGCGATCGTTGGTCGCATAGGGGGCCTTCGTCGGGGCATAGATCGTGTTGTTTTCGATCACCGAATGGGGCTGATTCGAGAGCGTATAGATGCCACCAGCATCATAGAGCTGGCAGGCGTAGTCGCGTACCGTGTTGCCGGCAATGCGGTTGTGCTCCATGCCGGTCTTGTGCTTCGTCCAACCCCAGCCTACGGCAATGCCCGAATAATTGACACCGGCCACCGTGTTCCCGACGATCTCCGTGTGGTGGACGTAGCCGCAACCAATCGCTACGGCACCCCAATCCTCGCGGGTCGCTTCGTGGATCGTGTTGTTGGCAATCGTGAGGTAGGAGCAGAAGCCCTCGCGGCTGCCAATCTGCCCATAGGGAATGTGAACCTCGGTCGCCCCTTCGCCAAACGATCCTGCCAAGATGGCCGTGCCGCCGATGTTGCGGAACAGACACCCTTGGATCGTGCTGTGGTGGACGTTTGCGGCCAGATCCAAGGCCGTGGCACCCATAGCGATGAAGCTGCACTGCTCGAAGCGAATATGGCGGGCGTTACGCACCGAGATGGCCGCATCGGGTCGCTCTACCCACGCTTGATTCTCCAGATTGGGGTCCCAGGCAAAGCCCTCCTTTTCATGGAGCTTGTAGCCGTCGATAAAGGCAAAGCCGCCTTGCAGGGTAACGTGTCCCTGCTCCGAAGGTCGATTCCACGCCGTATCGGCAAAGGTGATCCCCACGAACGCCAGGTGTTCGACCGCCTGCTGCGGAGCACCTTCGATGGTCATCAGTCGCTCCAACTGCGGAATATAAGTCTGCGTGTTGGGGTCGAGCGACGGGTCGGTCAAATAGAGGTGGATACGCCCCGAGGCGGGATCCTGCCACCACTCAAACGCCTCGTCGAGCATCTGGTGGGCATTGAGGAGCATGAAGGAGGAATTACCCTTTGCCTCACCGATTACCGGCTGCGGCCAGGGGTGCTCAAACTCCAAATAGCTCTCCGGCTCCAAGAACGAGACAACGGCCCGATCACCCTCGTATCGAAGCTCCTTGATGCGCAGAATGGCCGTAGCCCAACGCTGGTGGACCATCATCTCCAACCCCTCGGCCTGCTCCAACCCCTCGATCGTGGGGCGGGGAATGGTGATCGTGCGGTTGGTCTTGTCAAAGGCGATCATGCGCTCCATCTTGGCGGGACCGAATTGGTTGGCGCGGTGTAGCTTGCCGCCAAAGCCCCAAAGTTGGCGAATGTAGAGCGGACGGCCGTGGATGCGGGGAGCCTCGGTGATCCACTCGCTGCCCTTCTTGACCCACGTGGTGAGGGGTTGGCTACCTACAAGAAAGACCTTGCCTGCAGCCCCTTCGGCCGGTTGCAGGGTGGTGGGGGAGTCGGCCGTGCCGCTATCCTCGGGGCGGATGTAGATTGGCCGATCGAGGTGGTAACGCCCCGCCTCGAAGCAGATTTGGATGCCCCCTTGCGTGCGAGGATCGTTCGTGCGACGCCACTCGCGGGCCATCTTCAGCGCAGCATGCGGGGTGCGCAGCGGGTTTGACTTTGAGCCGTCGGCGCGATCGTCGCCCGTCGGCGACAGATAGATCGTTCCGGCTGTGAGCAGCAGCGGGGTGATGAGTGCACCCAGCAATAATGTGAGTCGTTTCATGGTGTTATTTTCAGGTTCTAAAGAACAAATATAGCGAATCGGTGAGGATTTTACAAACGGCGGTGCTGTTTTCTCGTACCGGATAATTTTTCAATTTGTAAATTTGATGATTTGTGAAATATTGCTTATATTCGCATGATAAAAGCAAACCAAACCAAACCCAAAAGTAAACTATGAACGAATTATTGCAAAAACTCTTCACCTGCGTAGAGTTCGGTAAGATCAATACCGCATCGCCCTATCCGCCGCAGATGCGTGGTCAGGAGGGTGCTCAGGAGCTGACGCAGCAGGCGTTGGCCGAGGGTATTGCCCCTTCGCAAATCATGGATGAGGCCCTCATTCCGGCCATGACCTGTGTGGGTCAGAAATTCACCGAGGGTAAGGTCTTTGTGCCGCAGATGCTGCTCTCGGCCAAGGCTATGAATGCCGCGCTGACCTATATCAAACCCTACTTCTCGTCGGGCGAGGTGAAGCGTAAGGGTACCTTCATCATCGGTACGGTCTTTGGTGACCTGCACGACATTGGTAAGAACCTGGTCTGCATGATGGTCGAGGGTGCCGGTTGGGAGGTTGTCGATCTGGGTGTCGATGCTTCGGCCGAGAAGTTTATCGAGGCGCTCAACGAGCATCCGGGTGCCTATGTCGGTCTGTCGGCGTTGCTTACGACGACGATGACCAACATGAAGACGATCATCGATAAGGTGCATGAGGTACATCCCGACGTGAAGTTCATCGTGGGTGGTGCTCCCGTATCGGCTGAATTTGCTGCCGAGATCGGTGCCGACGGCTATGCTGCCGATCCGCAAGATGACATCAAGCTCTTGGAGGGCTTCTTGAACGCATAAAAGCCATTTGATTAAAAAGCATTATCACACCATGAAAAAGTGGATCGACGCGGTTATGGCCTCCGATAAACGGGTTGCTGTGCCGATTATGACCCATCCGGGTATTGAGTATATCGGGAAGACGGTGCGTGAGGCCGTGACCGATGGTCAGGTACATTTTGAGGCGATCAAGGCCTTGGCCGAACGTTTCCCGTCGGCAGCCTCGACCGTGATCATGGATCTGACGGTA
Source organism: Alistipes sp. (assembly GCA_017437045.1). GTDB lineage: Bacteria > Bacteroidota > Bacteroidia > Bacteroidales > Rikenellaceae > Alistipes. The sequence goes on along the minus strand of JAFSBY010000044.1, from coordinate 79,011 downwards.
GAGGCCGAGGCCTTTGGTGCCAAGATCCTGATCCCCGAGGAGGAGATCCCGACCGTCACGGAGCGTTTAGTTGCGGATGCCGCATCGGTCGAGGCGTTGCAGATTCCGTCGCTCGAGGCGGGTCGTGTGCCCGAATACCTGAAGGCAAACCGTCTGGCGGCCGAGCATATTACGGATCGTCCCGTTCTGGCGGGTTGCATCGGTCCCTTCTCGTTGGCCGGTCGTCTGTACGATATGAGCGAGATTATGGTGGCCATCTATATCGAGCCGGATGTCATCATGGCCCTGCTCGATAAGTGTACGGCCTTCTTGATCGACTACTGCAAGGCACTCAAGGCAACGGGTGTTGCCGGTGTCGTGATGGCCGAGCCGGCTGCCGGACTGCTCTCGAATGAGGACCACCAGATGTACGCTACGCCCTACATCAAGCAGATTGTCGATGCCGTGCAGGACGATGACTTTACGGTCATTCTGCACAACTGCGGCAATACGGGCCAGTGCACGGGTGCTATGGTCGAGTCGGGTGCTCGTGCTATGCACTTTGGCAACCTGGTCGATATTCCGCAGGCACTCACTGAGGTGCCCGAGGATATTTTGGTCATGGGTAATCTCGATCCGGTCGTGATCATGCAACAAGCTACGCCCGAGGCGGTGGCTGCTGCTACGACCGATCTGCTGGAAAAGACGCGCGGAGCTCGCAACTTTGTCATTTCGACCGGTTGTGACCTGCCGCCTGCCGTCCCCGAGGCCAATCTGGAGGCCTTCTTTGGGGCTGTTGAGGCTTATAATAATAAATAGGAGTGGAGCGTCGGTTTCATACCTATCGTTACCCTTTGAGCGAGGTGCTGCCTTCGCTCGATGAGCTTGCTCGGTATCTTCACATGGAGGATACCGAGCATCCTGCTTATCTCTATATGGTCGAGCGGCTCGAGCAACTTCGCTCCTCGGATTTGGAGGCTGTGGGTGGCTATGTCGTAGGACGTGTCGATTCGGTTGAGGTGGCTGAAGGACGCCTTGCAGTCGAGGGGGTGAGCTTCGCTGTGGGGGCGCAGGTCGCCGGCTATCTGAAGGAGGCTTCGGAGGCAGCACTCTTCCTCTGTACAGCCGGGGCACTCTTCTCCGATGAGGCCCATGCGCTCAATGCGGCAGGCGATTTTCTGGAGGCCTATATCATCGACGCCATTGGATCGCTCACCGTGGAACGGGCTATGGATCGCATCCATGCGGCATTGGCCGAAGAGCAGGCTCCCTTGGGGCTTAAGATTACCAACCGTTACAGCCCCGGCTATTGTAATTGGCCCCTGCTCGATCAACACCAACTCTTTCATTTTGTCGGCGAGAATCCCACCGGTATCACCTTGTCACCCTCTGCCCTTATGCACCCCATTAAGTCAGTTAGCGGTATTATCGGTATCGGCACCCATTGTCGGCGTCGAGCCTATGGGTGTGTGATTTGTCAGAATAAGACTTGCATCTATCGACGCATCGTACAACGGGAAAAAGCCGTATAATGGGTGATTTCTGCGTTATACTCGTGTCGAAAATGCTCACATACGCAAAGTATGCTCCGCTTTTCGCCCCATCGCAAGCCTTGAAATCCCCGCATTCTACGGCTTTTTCGTTGGTAGTTGGTAATGGGTGATTTCAGCGTTAAGTTCCTTGAGCTTGCTCCGCCTCGGCATAGCCCGCAAGCGGTCTTTGCGCTCGGCTTAATCGCAACCTTGCGCTCGTGTCGAAAATGCTCACATACGTATAGTATGCTCCGCTTTCGATCTTACATACGCCAAACAATAAGGGACTGTCCAAACGCGTGTTGGACAGTCCCTTTCTGTTAAAAGAATTTATTTTTAATTTAAATACCCATCCTTAACCAATTGCTCGCGGATGCGCTCCCAATCGGCTACGGGGCGGCGAGCTCCGTCGATAAAACGCACCGGGCAGCCCAGCGCACTATCGTCAATATAGAGGTCGGCATGCACCTTCGGAGAGCGGGTCCAACGGCCTTGGCGCGGATTCTCGTTCACGGCATAGAGCTCGATCCCCTGCTTGCGAAACCAACGCTTGGCATCCTCTAACAGATCGCCGCTGCGCATCGTGTAGAGAATCAGCCGGCAGCCATTCTTGGTCAGCTCCTTCAGAACGGGCACAGCACCGGCATCGTCGCCAACCTCGGGGTAGGCGTGGGTGACTACCGTGCCATCGAAATCAATAGCGATAATTGCATCTTGTATAGCCATGATCCGTTACTGCTTACGTTTGAATAAATTGGCCAATCGCTGGCGGTAGCTCTTGGGCTGCGCATCGTTGTCGCCATAGCCGTATCCATAACCGTACCCATAGCCATAACCGTACCCATAACCGTATCCGTAGCCGTGGCGTTTGGTGTTCGTGTCGTTGAGTACGATACTCATATTGTGGAACTTCTTCTCGCGGTACAGACGCTCGATATCGGGCAGCTGACGGCGATCCAGTACGCCTTCGCGCACAACGTAGATCGTCAGATCCGACAGACGGTCGCAGATCAGGGCATCGGCCACGGACATCGACGGCGTACAGTCGATGAAGATATAGTCATAGCGCTTGCGCAACTCTTCGAAGAGCAGATCGAGCTGCTTCGAGAGCAACATCTCGGCGGGGTTGGGCGGCTGAATGCCGGCATAGATCACATCCAAACCATCGTGTACGCCCGACTGTTCGATGATGGCATCCATCGTGGCGGCACCCGACAGGTAGCTCGTGACGCCCCGCTTCGTGTGGCCGTGGCCCATCTGCGACGAGAAGGCGTGACGACGCAGGTCGAGGTCGATGATCAGCACCCGCTTGCCGGCCATAGCCAGCGTCATAGCCAAGTTCGTGGCAACGAACGTCTTACCGGCATGGGGATTTGACGAGGTGAAGAGCACCGTTTGGATATCCTTATCCGACGAGATATTCATGAATGCCATATTCGAACGCAACAGACGGAAGGCCTCCGATACGGCATCGCGGCCCGTTTCGCGGACGGCAATGCCCTGGCGCGAAATGCTGTTGTCGTCGGCCGACGGAATATCGCCCAAGAAGGGGATCGAGGTGTACTTCTCGATGTCGCGGCGGCCGCGGATTGTCGTGTCGAGGATGCCGATCAGGAAGAACAGACCAAACGGAATAGCCAGACCTACGATCAACGCCAGGCACATCAGCACCAACGGACGGGGCGAAATGGGGACGTTGCTACCATAAGCCAAGTCGATGATGCGCGAATTACTCTCGGCGATGACGAAGTTCAGCTGCGTCTCCTCCTGCTTGTTCAACAGGTAGAGGAACAGCTCCTCCTTGATCTTCTGCTGACGCGAAATGTCGAGGATCACCTTCTCCTGCGAGGGCATGCTCGAGATGCGGCGATTGACCGACTGCTCCTCTTGGCGCATGGCATCACGCTGCATGTTGAGCGTCGAGATATGCGAGTTGAGCGAAGCGATGATCGAGTGGCGCGTAGCGGTCAGTGCGTTGTTCAAATCCTGAATAATGGGGTTGCTCTCCGAGGAATTGTCGAGTAGCTTCTCCCGACGCAGGATCATCTCGTTGTAGTTGGCAATCTGGGTCGAAATACCCTGATTTTGGATCGAGGCGACCATCGGGATCAGGTCGGTCTGACGCGAGGCATCTTGCAGGTAGTCGCGGATAAATTCGGCCACCGTGATCTGATTCTCCAACGAGAGGCTCTCGGCCTTGTAGCGCGAACTCTCGGAGGCGGTACGTTGTGCCTCGGAGTGCAGGTCGATGATCTGGTTGCTCTGCTTGATGTCGGCAATGTTGCGATCCACCTCACCCAGCTCCTGGCCGATCACCTCCAGACGGGCGGCAATAAACTCGGCCGTGATCTTCGAAATGCTCTGCTTGTCTTTGATGGCATCCTCGTTATAGACCTTGATGAGCGTGTTGAGAACATCCTCGGCACGGCGGCGCGACGAGGCGTTCATCGAGATCGCCACGACCGAAGCCTGCTTATTGACAATGCCGCTATTGACCGCCTTGCGGTAGCCATTGGCTACGGCATCCTCGGGACGCTTCGTGACCAGAATCGGCTGATCGTAGAAGGTCGAATCGAGGTGTACGGTCGGCGTAACCACTACCTGACCGATCGGTGTCGAGACCGTATCGCCATACGAAACCACCATCTCGCTTCGCTTCTGACGGTTGGTGATGTAGTTATCGTCGAAATTGCTCAACAGAATAGTCCCATCGGCTTGCGGCGTGACGGTCAGATCCTTGGCGTGCTGGTCATCGTGGTTGATGAACGAGACCTCGATCGGGGCGATCTTGTAGAGGTCGTAGGTGCGCAATCCGCGCTTGGCCGAGTAGTTGGTCGTCAGATTCAGCTCGCGCACCACCTCCATCATCAGACGGCGCGACTGGATGATATACAACTCATTATCGACACTGCGACGGCTCTGGAAACCGGCCAAATCACTGAAGGCTCCAATCTCCAAATCACCACCCTTGCGGGTATCCTTGATCAACAATACAGCCTCACGCTTGTAGATGCGGGGCGTGCGTGCCAGATAGAAGTAGGTCAGACCCAGGCAGACGATCACCGAGAGGAGAAACCAACGCCAATTCCGGAAAAAGATCTGGATCAGGTCGTGTAGCGTGATCGATTCGATCGGACGCTCCTCCTTTGCCTGCTGCTGCGAAACGGTAGCTTGTTGTTCGGTCATATCGGATGTCTATTTTTTTATTTTGTGATGGTTACGATCAGCGTGGCCATCGAGATGGCGATGCTGACCAGCGAGATGTAGAACGAGCGGTTTTGGCTGATCTCACCCGACTCGGCCTTGTACTTGTTGGGCTTCACATAGACGATGTCGTTCTGCTGGATGTAGAAGGCAGGCGACGTGAAGATATCCTTCGAGGTCAGGTCGAGGTATTCGATCGTGCGTACGCCCTCCTTCTCGCGCAGGACGGCTACATCGCTACGCTGACCGTAGATGGTCATATCGCCGGCCATGGCCAATGCGTCGAAGATCGTCACCTTGTCGTTGGCGATGGCATACATACCCGGGCGGGTCACCTCGCCGATGACCGATACCTTCATGTCGGCAAACTGCACATTGACGATCGGGTCGTTGATGTAGTTCCCCTCGACGATCTTTTGGGCGATCAGCGTCTCCAATTGGTGGCGGGTCAGCCCCTGGCACTTCACCTTACCCAGGATCGGCAGCTCGACAAAACCCTCGCTATCGACCGTGCGGACCTGCAGCGAAGAGTTGTTGTACGAGGTGGTGATGCCCGTTGCATTGAGGGCATTGAACGAGGTGGCAGCATTGAAGGGGGCGGCCAACTCGGGATTCTTGCTGTTCACAACAATCGAGAGTCGATCGAGCGGCATGATGCGAATCTGCCCCTGCTGCTCGATCTGCTCGGCAGTGTAGGGTTGGGCATCTTGCAGATACCAAATACGTTTGTAGGACGAGCACGAGCTCAACGAAAGGGCGACCACTAAGGTCAAGAGCATATAGAGTTTTTTCATAGCCTATATAATATATCGCATAATCGCACAAAGTTAAGCAAAAAAAATGGTTGTAAGAAGTTCTTGGCGGAAAAAGAGCGGCAGAAAAGCCACTTTTGCCGATTCCGGTTAGGAATTTGCGAAAAAAAGTGTATCTTTGGCACCCTAAAATAGAACAAGCCCGACCAATTATGATACACCCCGAATGGAGTTATAGTGCCGTATTGTACGAGATGAATGTCCGTCAGCTCACCCGTCAAGGAACCCTCAAGGCTGCCCAAGGCCGCTTGAAGGGGTTGCGCGAGATGGGGGTCGATGCCGTGTGGCTCATGCCGATCCATCCGATTGGCGTCGAGGCACGTAAGGGATCGTTGGGCTCTTACTACTCGGTGCGGGACTATTGCACCGTCAATGCCGATTTGGGCACGATGGCCGATTTCGATGCCTTTGTGGCCGAGGCGCACGAGTTGGGCATGAAGGTGCTGCTCGATTGGGTGGCCAACCATACGGCACGCGATGCGCGATGGATTGCAGAACATCCCGATTGGTATGAGTGGGAGGAGGGTGCTCCGAAAATCCCCTGCGGATGGACCGATACGGCCAAACTCAACTACGAGAATCGCGCCGTGTGGCAGGGACAGGTCGATGCAATGGCCTTCTGGGTGAAGGAACATGCAGTCGATGGCTTCCGCTGCGATATGGCGATGCTCGTGCCGACCGAGTTTTGGGCCTATGCCACTCGGCAGCTGCGCCGCTTGAAGCCCGATCTGTTTATGTTGGCCGAGGCCGAGGAGATTCCGCTTTGTGGCGAGGGGGGCTTTGATGCCTATTATGGTTGGTCGATGCACCATCTGATGAACGATGTGGCCCAGCAACACGTCCGCGTGACGGAGTTGCGTCGCTATCTGCAAACGGATCCTTTTCCGCTGAGTGCCATGCGGTTGAGCTTCACGTCAAACCACGATGAGAACTCTTGGAATGGCACGGCCTTCTCGCGGATGGGCGATGCGCGCGAGGTGATGTCGCTCTTTACCTTTGTCGTGCCGCGCGGCTTGCCGCTCATCTATACGGGTCAGGAGATCGGCTACGACCATGTCTTTGCCTTCTTCGATCGAGATCCCATTCCGGCCTATCGGAAGAATCGTTTCACGACCCACTATCGCAAACTCTGCGCGTTGCACCACGAACACCCGGCCCTGCATGCCGGAGGTCGGGGCGGTGAAGGGATCGAGATCCACAACAATGCCGAGGATTGCCTGATGATTTTGGTGCGTGAGGTGGCCGGCGATCGGGTGATTGCCATCATGAACCTCTCGCCCTATACGATTCAGGCCGAGTACAATACGGGCATCTATGCCGGCACCTATCGGGACTATTTTGCCGGCCGGAACTACGAGCTTGCTTCGCAGGTCAGTGAGATTATGGGCCCGTGGGAGTATCGGGTGCTGGTGCGGTAGTGTTTTGCCAACGATGATCCGAAAAAGGGGCTGTCTAATGCGTTAGACAGCCCCTTTTCACCAACTTTTTATTTACCTATTCGAGGCAACTACAGACGGTTGCCTTCTTCCGAATTTTCGACTCTGCGCTCGCGGAAGGCCTTGCCACTCTTGAAGAGCCAAACCAGCCCGATGCGGAATTGGCGGTCGCTCCAGAACTGATCGATGCGATAGGAGCGATCGAACTGCTCAGAACGGGCACTGATATCCTGTTTGGCATTTAAGAGGTTATAGACCGAGAAGGTGGCCGTGAAACGGTCGCCAAAACGCTTCTTGATCGAGCCATTGACCTGGTGGGCTGCTCCGATCACGGCATTACCCATCGTGATGCGGTTGTGGTAGTTCCACGAAAGGTCGATGTAGAACTTCGCCGGGAGGGTGAAGGTCGTCGATGCGTAGGTCATCAGCATGTGGTAGAGCTTGAGGGGCGAGGCGGTTGTGGCGCGTTGCTCCCAGGCTACATAGGTCAGATTGGCGTTAGCCTCCCACCATTTGGTCAGCTGCATCGGGGCGTTCAGATTGAGGTAATACTGCCGCGTATCCTTGTAGTTGATGTGGTTGATATAGATGATGTTGGGATCGTTCGGATCGGTGAGGAAATTCTGCTGAATCTCATCGGTCTGTAACGAAAATCCGGCCGTAAGCGTATATTTATACCAAGCCACATAGGTCAGGCTGACCTCGTGTTTGTAGGAGGGGTCGAGCAGCGGATTACCGATCTGGTAGGAGTAGTCCGAGATCTGGTTTCGTTGGGGGTTGAGCTGCCAAAACGAGGGGCGGGAGATCTTGCGGGCATATTGACCAATGAGCATGTGTTTGCTCGACGGATCGAGTTTGTACGACAGGTTGAGGTTTGGGAAGAGCGAAAAGTAGTCCTTGCCCAATTTCGTCCCATCACTCTCGGTACGGGTATATTCGCCACGCAACCCCGCAACGAAGCTCCAGCGGTTGAAATTACCCCGCACGATGCCATAGAGGGCGGCAATCTGCTCGTCGTAGTCGATCGAAAAACTTTCTCGCTCGTTGGTGAGCCATTGCTCGTTGTGCAGGTAGGTGTAGAGGGCATCCGACTGCATGCGGTAGTAGGTGTATTTTGCACCGGCCTGCAATACGATGCGGGGCGAGAAGTGCTGCTCCCACGCCAACGAGGAGGTTGCCATGCGATATTTCGAGTCGGTCTGGTCGCGATAGAGCGAGTCGATCTGATTGACCACGCTGTGGTTGTTGTTGCCACTACCGTTTTTGCGTACCTGATATTCGGCCAGCAGCTTGAGCGAAGAGCCGAGTGAGTCGATCTTCCAGACATAATTAAAGGTTCCCTTGGCGTCTTGCTGCGTGCTGTTGTTCAGAAAGAGGCTGTTGGTCTCTTCGGTGTGTGCCGGATTGCGCAGGAGCGAGTGGGAGAGGATATCGTCGTTTTCGTCCTGATCGGTGAAGCGGCCACCCAGACCGATGGAGTGATTTTTCGAGATCTCATAGACCGCATCGAGGCGGCCGCCGTAGTCGTAACGCTTGCTCTCGTTGTCCGATTTCGAGTCGAGTTGGGTGTCATTGGTCAGGTAGTTGGTCTGCTCGAAGGCATACGCTTCGGCGCGCTGATGGGTGTACCACGCCGCGCCGTTGAGGTCGAGGCGGCCACTGTGCAGGGCGATGTTGGCCGAGGGGTTCACCTGCTCACCGTAGCGGTTGAGGGTGCTGTGGATTTGCACCGATCCCTGCATGCCGTTCTCGCGCCGACGCTTCAGCGTGATCTTGATGATGCCGCTGGCCGAGTCGGCATCATAATCGGCTCCGGAGATGGGGATGATTTCAATTTTTTGGATCTCCTCCGCGCGTAAAGTTTTAATATAGGTGATAAGCTCTTCTCCGCTCATCTTCAGTTCTATGTCATTGATGTAAACCTTCGATCCGCTGCGTCCGTTGATGGCAATTTTATCATCGGTGATCCATACGCCGGGTGCACGTTCGAGCAATTCGACACCATCCTTGCCCACAGCGACCTCCGAATTGGCCACATCGACCACAAAACGGTCGGCTTCGCGGCGAATCAGCTGGGCCTTTACAACTACCTCCTCGATTGCTTTAGTTGAATTTTTCAATACAATCGTACCCAATTCTTTGCGATCGGATATTTCGATCGTATTCGAGTAGGTCTCGTAGTTCAAATGCTGGACTGTGAGCAGGTAACTCCCCGGTGCCGCTTGCAAAGTGAAATGGCCGTTCGTGTCGGTGGTTGTTCCGCATACCTGCGTCTCGTTGGTCAGGAGTACGACGGTGGCAAACTCGACCGGTTGCTGTTCGGTGTTTACGACCTTGCCCGTGTAGGCCGTTTGTGCCGTAGCATGCCCCGTGAGTAGCAGGAGCGAAGAGAGTGTCAGAAGAAGAAACTTTTTCATATTATTTGAGGTTGATTTATATTTCCTGGTGCAAAGATATGAAAAAAAAAGAGTAATATGCAATACAAAGAACCGTTTTTTTTGAAAAAATAATTTCGGTGTGCGCAAAATCGGGTGTGGGGCGGTTGAAAAAGAAAAGGTGCGCAAGGGTTGGAGAGTGGACGCGAGGCGGTCGAAAATAGGATGAGAAATGGTTGAAAATGGACGTGAAGGGCAAAATTGTTGATAACTTTTTGCTATAATAATAGGTATCTCCAAAGAAAATGTGTAAATTTGCCGATTGTTAAAGTGTGCGGTTTGCGCACTCGAACGTGAATCTGAAAAAGCTATAGACGATGTTTTCAATTTTACTCTATCTCTACGCGTTGGTGCTCTGCGCCTTCTTTATGATTTTGTCGGCTGTGGTGCTGGTGATCTGCTATCCGTTTGATCGCCGCCGTTACATGGTGCACCTCTGCTCGCGGGCCTTGGTGCGTTGTTTCTTCTTCGTACCGCCGCGCTGGAGCCATCGGGTGATCGGCTGGGAGAAGGTTGATCCGAAGAAGCCCTATGTGATTGTGATGAACCACAACACGCTGTTCGATATTCCGGTGCTCTACTTCCTGCGCATGGAGTATCGCTGGGTCTCGAAGCGTGAGGTGGTCAAGGCCCCCTTCTTCGGGCAGTTCCTCTATCTGCATGGCGATATTCTGATCAATCGCGGTCGTGCTACGCAGGCGCTGGAGCAGTTGCGTCGTGAGGGTAAGATGTGGCTCGGGCGAGGCGTCTCGATTGCGATCTTCCCCGAGGGTACGCGCTCCAAGACGGGCGAGATGGGTCGTTTTAATCCTGGAGCCTTCGATTTGGCGTTGCGCAACGAGGTGGAGGTCTTGCCCATCGTGCTGCATGGCACGCGTTCGATTATCAAGCCGGGCAGCTGGCTCTGGAATTGGAAAAATCGGGTGACCTTGCAGATCTTGGATCCGATCACCGTGGAGCAGTTGCAGGAGCGACCGTTGCGTGAGATCTCCGACGAGACCCGCACGAAGATGGTGGAGACGCTGGAGGCTTTGAAACAACAATAGACGAACCGAACCCCTGAAATGAACAAGCGAGAGGCCTGCTGACGAACGAGTCGGAGGCTTCGGAAAAAGATAAAAATGGCAGATTTGTTACAAAATACCCCGAATAACTATGGCGATGAGTCGATCAAGACTCTCTCGCCCCGCGAACATGTTCGCCTGCGTCCCGGTATGTATATCGGCAAGCTGGGCGATGGGACCCAATCGGACGATGGTATCTATGTCCTGATTAAAGAGGTGACCGACAACTCGATCGACGAACACATGAACGGCTTCGGCCGCCAGATCGAGATTACGGTCGAGGAGCAGACCGTCACGGTGCGCGATTATGGCCGCGGTATTCCGTTGGGCGCGCTGTCGGCCGCCGTTAGTGTGATGAATACGGGTGGTAAGTATGAGGACGACGAGGAGCATGCCGCCTTCAAGAAGACGGTGGGTCTGAACGGTGTCGGTGTGAAGGCCGTGAACTACCTCTCGAGCGAATTTATGGCTCGCTCGGTACGTGACGGCGAGGCTCACACGGTGTGGTTTGAGAAGGGTATTGAGACGAGCGACCGGTGGGAGAGTGGTGTCGAGGAGAAGAACGGCACGATGATCCGCTTCAAGGTCGATGAGGAGGTCTTCGGTGCCTACACCTACAACTTGGAGTATGTCGAGCAGCTGGTGCGCAACTACACCTACCTGAACAAGGGGCTGACCATCCGCCTCAATGGGCAGAATTACACCTCGAAGAATGGTCTGCTCGATCTGCTGATTGAGAATATGTCCGAAGAGCCGCTCTATGCCCCGATTCACCTCTCGGGTGAGGATATCGAGGTGGCGATTACGCACGGCTCGGGCTATGGCGAGAATTACTATTCGTTTGCCAATGGTCAATACACCTCGCAGGGTGGTACGCACCAGGCAGCCTTCCGCGAGGCGATTGCCAAGACGCTGAAGGATTTCTTCCACAAGGATTACGACCCTTCGGATGTCCGCACCTCGATCGTGGCGGCCATCTCGCTGAAGGTTTCGGCGCCGATTTTTGAGTCGCAAACCAAGACCAAGCTCGGCTCGCGCGATATGTCGAAGGCGGGCCCGACGGTGCGCCAGTTTGTGATGGACTTCCTGGCCAAGCACCTGGACGACTACCTGCATAAGAATCCCGAAACGGCCCAGGCGATCCAAAAGAAGATCGTCGAGAACGAGAAGGAGCGCAAGGCGATCTCGGGTGTGCAGAAAAAGGCTCGTGAAACGGCGCGCGAGGTCTCCCTGAACAACAAGAAACTGCGCGATTGCAAAATCCACCGAGGCGATAAGAGCGAGCTGGCCGACCAGACGATGATCTTCATCACGGAGGGTCTTTCGGCATCGTCGTCGGTGACCAAGTGCCGCGATGCCCGAACGCAGGCGGTCTTCTCGTTGCGCGGTAAGCCGCTCAACTGCTATGGCCTGACCAAGAAGGTGGTCTATATGAACGAGGAGTTTAACCTGCTGCAGGCGGCCCTTAATATCGAGGACGATGTGGACAATCTGCGCTACGAGAAGGTGATCGTGGCGACTGATGCCGATGTCGATGGTATGCACATTCGACTGCTGATCACCTCCTTCTTCTTGCAGTTCTTCCCCGAGGTGATTCGTCGCGGACACCTCTACATCCTGCAAACACCGCTCTTCCGTGTGCGCAACAAGAAGGAGACGCACTATTGCTACTCCGAGGAGGAGCGAGTGGCTGCGGTGGCCAAATGTGGCGCGCAGGCCGAGATCACCCGATTCAAAGGTCTGGGTGAGATCTCGGATTCGGAGTTCAAACACTTCATTGGCGAGACGATGCGTCTGGATCGTGTCCGCATCACGAAGGATGACCCGATTCACGACCTGCTGGAGTTCTACATGGGTAAGAATACCTTCGATCGTCAGAACTTCATTGTCGAGAATCTGCGCATCGAGGAGGATCTGGTCGAGGCCGATCTGCAAATGAGCTAACCACCCCAAAACGAAGAAACAGAACCGAAATATGGCTAAAAAAGAGAACGAAGAGTTGGATGACCGTTTGATCCCGGGGGCTGAAGAGAGCTCGGAGGGTGAGGATCTGGAGCGTGCATCGGAGGATCTGGAGGCAGGCGATGAGGCGGATGAGGCAGAGGTAACACCTGCACGCCGCAATGCCAAATTCGACCGCCTGATGCAGGACCAGAGTGGTGTGCGTCGTCTGACAGGCATGTATAAGAATTGGTTTTTGGACTATGCCTCGTATGTGATCTTGGAGCGCGCTGTGCCCCACATTGAGGATGGTCTGAAGCCCGTACAACGTCGTATCCTGCATACGATGCGGCAGGTCGAAGATGGCCGCTACAACAAGGTGGCCAATATCGTGGGTCGCACGATGGCCTTCCACCCGCATGGTGATGCCTCGATCGAGTCGGCGCTGGTGACCCTCGGGCAGAAGGATCTGCTGATCGACTGCCAGGGTTCGTGGGGTAACATCCTCACGGGTGACGGAGCCGCTGCTGCCCGATATATCGAGGCGCGTCTGTCGAAATTCGCCCTCGATGTGGTCTTTAACAAGAAGACGACCGAGTGGATGCTCTCCTACGACGGTCGTCAGGAGGAGCCGGTGACCTTGCCGGTGAAGTTCCCGCTGCTGTTGGCGCAGGGTACGGAGGGTATTGCCGTCGGTCTGGCCTCGAAGGTGCTGCCCCACAACTTCGTGGAGCTGATCAACGCCTCGATCGCTCACCTCGAGGGTCGCGATTTTCAACTCTATCCCGACTTCCCGACGGGTGGTATGGCCGATGTGAGCCGCTATAACGATGGTTTGCGTGGCGGTGCGGTGCGCGTGCGTGCCAAGATCTCGAAGATCGACAAACGCACGTTGGCCATCACCGAAATCCCCTTTACAACCACCTCGGAGTCGATCAAGGAGTCGATCATCAAGGCCAATAAGCGTGGTAAGATCAAGATCCGCAAGGTCGATGACCTGACGGCCGACAAGGTGGAGATCGTCATCCAGGTGGCACCCGACGAGTCGTCGGACAAGACCATCGATGCACTCTACGCCTTTACCGATTGCGAGGTTTCGATCTCGCCCAACTCGTGCGTGATCTGCGACGATAAGCCCTGCTTTATGGGTGTGAGCGAGATTCTGCGTCGTTCGGCCGATCGCACGAAGTATCTCTTGGGTCGCGAGTTGGAGATTCGTCTCGAGGAGCTGAATGCCGCTTGGCATGCCGCCTCACTGGAGCGTATCTTCATCGAGAATAAACTCTACCAGCTGATCGAGGGGTGTAAGACCCGCGAGGCGGCCTATGCGGCCGTCGATCAGGGGTTGGAGCCCTTCAAAAAGTTGTTGCGTCGCGAGGTGACGCTCGAAGATGTGCAGCGACTGACCGAGTTGAAGTTTATCCGTATCTCGCGGTATGATTCGGATAAGGCCGATAACGAGATCAAGCAGATCGAGCAGGATATCAAGGAGACGAAGCACCACCTGGCACACCTGACGGAGTATGCCGTAGCCTACTACGAGCGGATTCGTGAGAAGTATGGCAAGGGGCGCGAGCGTAAGACCGAACTGCGCACCTTCGACCAGATCGAGGCCTCGAAGGTGGCCGTTACGAATGCTAAACTCTATGTCGATCGGGCAGAGGGCTTCTTCGGTATCGGTAAATCGATGAAGGATGCCGAATTTGTCTGCGACTGCTCGGATATCGACGATGTGATCATCTTTACGAAGGATGGCCGCTATACGATCACGAAGGTCTCGGAGAAGGCCTTCTTTGAGAAGAATATCTACTACATCGGCATCTTCAAGCGTGGCGACGAGCGTACGATCTACAACGTGCTCTACCGCGACGGTAAGAATGGCCCGATCATGATGAAGCGTTGTGCGATCAAGGCGATCACCCGCGATAAGATCTACGACATGACCAAGGGAACGCCCAAGAGCGAATTGCTCTACATGACGGTCAATCCGAATGGCGAGGCCGAGGTGCTGAAGGTCTATTTCAAGCCGCGTCCGCGTCTGAAGCGCGTGATCGTCGATCTGGACTTCTCAACATTGGCCATCAAGGGTCGTCAGAGCCAGGGCAACCTCTTCTCGCGTTACGGCATCCATAAGATCGTGCTGAAGGAGCGTGGAACCTCGACCTTGGGTGGTCAGAACATCTGGTTCGATGAGGATATCCGCCGCCTCAATGCCGATGGCCGCGGTCGTCTGCTGGGTGAGTTTAAGGGGGATGATAAATTGCTCGTATGGACGGGTAAGAATCAATGCTATGTAACGGGCTACGACCTGGGACAGCACTTCCCCGATGATACGATCCATGTTTCGCGTTTCCGTCCGGAGACGGTCTATGCGCTTTGCTACTACGATAACGAGCAGCAATACTACTACCTGAAACGCTTCTCGATCAAACTTTCGGATAAGTTGCAGGCCTTCCTGGAGGAGGATAGCCGCTTTGTCTGCCTGACCGAGGCGGTAGGTGCCGAGGTGGAGCTGACCTATAAGGGGGCACACGAACACCGTCCGGCCGATCGCTTCGAGGTCGATGCTTTTGTCGGTGTCAAGAGTGCCCAGGCCAAGGGTAAACGCCTTTCGACCTTCGATGTGGCAACGGTCCAATTTATCGAGCCGGAGCTGCCCGAAGAGGAGCTGCCGGAGCAGATAGAGGGTGACGAACCGATCGAGGGCGAGGATCCGATCCTACCGATCGAGGGGATCGAACTGCCCGAAGAGGAGGTGGATCTGACCCCTGTGGCACCGATCGCTCCGACGGGCGATATTCCCTTCGAGGTGGTGCGTCCGAAGAGTGAGGAGGATGAGCCGCTCGATCCTGCGCAGTTGAACCTCTTCTAAATTGGAAAAGCGAAGCCATGAAACCGCTCTTTTTGGTGGGATATATGGGGTGCGGCAAGAGCACCATCGGTCGTAAGTTGGCCCGTCGTCTCTCGGTGGCGTTTGTCGATACGGACAATCGGGTCGAGGAGCGCGAGGGTGCTACGGTTAGCGATATCTTCCGCTATGAGGGCGAGGAGCGTTTCCGCGAGGTGGAACGCGAGGTGCTGGAGGAGGTGATTCGCGAGGGTGCGGCGGTCGTTTCGACCGGTGGCGGTCTGCCCATTTGGCGAGATAATATGCAGCGGATGAATCAGGTGGGTACGACGGTCTATCTGAAGCGTTCGGCCGAAAATATTGCCTCGCGTTTGAGCCCCTACGGACGACAGAAGAGACCGCGCTTGCGTGGTTTGAACGACGAAGAGTTGGTCGCCTTCATGCGGGAGGATATGGTGGCCCGAGAACGCTATTATAGCGAGGCGCGCCACGTGCTCTTGTGTGATGGCTTGACGGATGAGGCTATTTTAGAGGCTATTTTGAGCTATGAATAACGCACCGATCGGCATATACGACTCCGGGCTCGGAGGTTTGAGCGTCTGGCGAGAAGTGCAACGACTGTTGCCCGGCGAATCGCTCATCTATTTGGGCGATGGCAAGAACTGTCCCTATGGATCGCGCCCGAAAGAGGAGATCATCCGCTTGGCCGATCAGGCTGTTGCGCGATTGGTGGAGGCGGGGTGTAAATTGGTCGTCGTGGCTTGTAATACGGCTACCGCAGCAGCGATTGAGTGGCTGCGCGCGAAGTATGCACCGCTCCCGATTGTCGGCATGGAGCCGGCCGTCAAACCGGCCTGCCTGACAACCCAAAATCGGGTCGTCGGAGTGCTGGCGACCGAGCGCAGTCTGGATGGCGAGCTGTTTCGTCGTACGGCGGCACGCTATGGGGCCGATATCGAGGTGATCACGGCTCCCGGCAAGGGCTTTGTCGAGCTGGTGGAGACGGGTCGTGAGGCGAGTGCCGAAGCGGTGGCGTGCGTGGCGGAGGCGATGCGTGAGATGTTGGCACGTGGAGCCGATCGGATTGTGCTGGGCTGCACGCATTATCCCTTCTTGCTGCCGGCCATGCGTCGGGCGGTAGCCGATCGGGCGGTGGAGTTTATCGACCCCTCGCCGGCCGTGGCACGACGAGTTGTACAACTGCTCGATGCAGGTGATTTGCGGGCTGCGTCGGATCATCATGCCGAGCTGCGCTTTGTGAGCTTTGCCGAGGAGGCGTATCGGCAACGGATTGAAAATTTTGCCCGTCGTCTGCTGGCCGAGCAGGGTGGGGAGGAGTAGTCCTCTACGAAAAAACATGAACCTGAAAAAACAGAGAAGCTTATGGCTGTATCAAAGAGTAAAAATAAGAGTTCTTCGACCTCAAAGGGCCGTTCGGCTCAACGTTCCAATCGGGATAGCTTCCGTTGGGTAGCGGGGTTGATCCTGATATTTGCCGGTGTCTTTATTGCGGCATCGGTGCTCTTCTCCTTCTTCTGTTGGGCGGAGGATCAGAGCGTGTTGAACCTCTCGGAGCAGGCACGTGCCGATGCCAATATGGGGGTCTCGAATCCGTGTGGACTGGCCGGTGCGAAGTTGGGCTATTGGTTGGTGGATCGAGGCTTTGGCCTCTTTGTGATACTGCTGCCGGTGCTCTTGTCGTTGCTCGGTGTGCGGGTGATTCGTCAAAAGTCGCTGTGGGCAAACCATGTAGCCCTTTCGATGGTCTTGGTGACCCTGCTCGGATCGCTGACGCTCGGTTTCTGCTTCGGGGAGAGCGCGTGGCGTTTCTGCTCCAGCTCGGGAGCCGGTGGCGCGTTGGGTAATGCGATGGCCGATTTGTTGAGCGGAGCGATCGGTGGTTTCGGTACGGTGATTGCGCTCTTGTGCGGTTGGATTTTGACCGGTGTCTTTATCAATCGCAGCTTTATTGATGTGGTCAATCGGGCCGGTGGAGCTGTGGTCGATCAGGGAGGTAAACTCGTCGATCGAGTGTTGCATCATGAGGAGGCCACTGAGCCGATCGAGGAGTCCGAGGAGGAGCAACCGCAGCCGGAACCCATGACGGAGCCGATCGAGGTGGAGGAGCCGGCTATCGACCAAGAACCGGAACCGCAGGAAGAGCCGCAGCAGGTCTTGATGGATCAGCCGCAGGAGGATGAGAGTCCCTTCCGGGAGGTCGATCTTGGCAGCAAGGAGGATCGCCTGGTGATGGGTAAGGATGGCGTAGTGACGCTTGAGCCGCGCCGTACGCCGCGTCGAGTGGTGCGCGAGGAGCCCGAGAGCCCCTTTACGATCATCGACCTGAATAAACTCACCGAGGAGAAGCATGAACCGCAAGAACAGCCGCAGGAGACCGTTGTCGAGCCGATCGTGTTGGAAGAGCCGACCGCGTTGGATGACCCCACCGAGCCGATGACGCCGACCGAGCCTGAGCCTCCTACGCAGCCCCTGCCGCCGATCGAGGAGTCCGAGGAGGCGGGCCTGGTCATGGAGGTGACGACACCGCAGGCTGATCAGGAGGCCTCGAAGAGTGAGTTGAAGAGCGAGTTGTATGACCCGACGAAGGATCTGCTGACCTATCGCAAACCGCCGGTGACCCTCTTGCGGGAGTATGAAACCACGTCGGAGGTCTCGAGTGAAGAGCTCTTCGAGAATAAGGAGCGCATCAAAAAGACGCTCTCGGATTTCGGTATCGAGATTCAGAAGATTACCGCCACGGTAGGTCCGACGGTAACCCTCTACGAGATTATCCAGGCGCAGGGCGTGAAGATCTCGAAGATTCAGGGCTTGGAGCAGGATATTGCGCAGAGCCTGAAGGCGTTGGGTATTCGTATTATTGCGCCGATTCCGGGTAAGGGAACGATCGGTATCGAGGTGCCGAATCAACATAAACAGATCGTCTCGATGTCGTCGGCCATTCGCTCGAAACGCTTCTTTGAGTTTGCGCAGAAGGCCGAACTGCCGGTTGTGATTGGTCGTACGATTCAGAACGAGAATTTCTGCTTCGATTTGGCCAAACTGCCTCACCTGCTTGTGGCCGGTGCTACGGGACAGGGTAAGTCGGTCGGTCTGAATGCCATTATCAGCTCGCTGCTCTACCATAAACATCCCTCGCAGTTGAAGTTCGTGATGGTCGATCCGAAGATGGTGGAGTTCTCGGTCTATGACCGTCTGGAACGCCACTTCCTGGCCAAGATGGAGTCGGAGGATCGGGCGATTATCACCGACCCGATGAAGGCGGTCTATACGCTCAATTCGCTGTGTGCCGAGATGGAGCGTCGTCTGGAGTTGTTGAGTAAGGCTACGACCCGCAACATTGTCGAGTATAATAATAAATTTGTACAGCGCCGTCTCAATCCGGAGAAGGGCCACCAATACATGCCCTATATCGTGGTCGTGATCGACGAGTTTGCCGATCTGATCATGATGGCCAAGGAGGTTGAGCGTCCGGTGATGCGTCTGGCGCAGAAGGCTCGTGCGGTGGGTATTCACCTCATTATTGCCACGCAGCGTCCCGATGTGAAGGTCATCACGGGTGGTATCAAGGCCAACGTCCCCTCGCGTATTGCCTTCCGTGTGATGCAGATGGTCGATTCGCGTACGATTCTGGATCAGCCGGGAGCTAACCAGCTGATCGGTCGAGGCGATATGCTCTTCTCGAAGGATGGTGAGGTGACCCGTATCCAGTGCTCGTTGATCGAGATGGAGGAGGTGGAGTCGATTGTCGATTTTGTCGCCAAACAGCAGGGTTATACGGAGCCTTATCCGCTGCCTGACTATGTGCCGGATGGCGATGGTGGCGGCATGGGCAGTGAGGAGACCGATCTGGCTCCGAAGAAATACGATGCGCTCTTTGCCGAGATAGCCCGCGATGCGGTGCAGAGCGGGTCGATCTCGACGTCGATGATTCAACGCAATTACGAGGTGGGCTTCAATCGTGCCGGACGCATCATGATGCAGTTGGAGCGGGCCGGCATCGTGGGTCGTCAGCAGGGTGCCAAGCCGCGCGATGTGCTCTTCCATGATCCGCAGTCGTTGGAGGCCAAATTGCAGGATTTGGGCGTTTTCTAATGGGAGGATAAGATGAAACAGATTATTCTGATTATCAGCAGTCTATTGCTCTTTGCGGGCGCGCTTCAGGGGCAGGATCGAGCCTCGCAGGCGCTCCGAGATATGGTTGCGGCCATCGAGGCTATGGGGCGTTATGAGGTCGATTTTCTGATTCGGGCCGATGCGCAGGAGTTGCCGGGCAAGATTGCTGTTGAGGGGGAGGCGTATGCCATTCGTATGGGCGATGCCGAGGTCTTTGGCGATGCCTCGATCCGCTATGAAATTAACCATGCGCGCCGCGAGGTGACGCTGATGCCGACCGAGACCGAAAGCGACAATCTGCTCTCCAATCCGGCACACGCCTTTGCCCGGCTTACGCAGAGCACGGCTCGTCTGGAGCGGGAGCAGGAGGGGGAGCTGGTGATCGCCCTGACCAATCCCGATGATCCGCTGACGACGATCTTTTTGACGTTGCAGGCGACTACAAACCTGCCGCGCAAGATCCGTTATGAGATGGATGGCGCGGGTATTGATGTGGTGGTGCGGCAGCTGGTGCGGATTGAGGAGACACTGCCGCGTTATGATGCGACGCAGTATGCCGGCTATGAGGTGATCGACTTTCGATAACAGAGCACGAACCGTCAGGTAGATGGAGGCGTTCAAACCGAAGTGGTTTGTCGCCTCCTTTTTTTGATTGGAGATCCGTCAGGGGGTCGGTGAGGGTGCTGAAAATGGCTTAAATCGGCTAAAAAGGGGCAAAAAAGCCTATTCTATACGAAAACACCTTTGAAAAAATGCAAAAAAATAGGGACAAAATTGCTTAAATCGAAAATAAAGCGTATTTTTGTTCGTTAAAAGTGTAGAAAGGTTTTATAACTCGAATAACTCGAACGAATGACAACCGAAGAAGAAAAGAATGGTACCGGTTTGGTCGGCCGTATTGTGCCGGTCAATATCGAAGAACAGATGAAGACGGCCTACATCGACTACTCGATGTCGGTCATCGTGTCGCGTGCATTGCCCGATGTGCGTGACGGTATGAAACCCGTGCACCGCCGTATTCTCTATGATATGAGTGCCGAGCTGGGTCTGACCCACGACAAACCGACGCGTAAGTCGGCTCGTATTGTCGGTGATGTGCTCGGTAAGTTCCACCCGCACGGAGACTTGTCGGTCTATGAGGCGATGGTGCGTATGGCCCAGGATTGGTCGATGCGCTATCCGCTGGTCGAGGGTCAGGGTAACTTTGGCTCGATGGACGGCGATGGTGCGGCTGCTATGCGTTATACGGAGGCCCGCATGAAGAAACTCACCGACGAGGTGATGGCCGATATCGACAAGGAGACGATCGATTGGACGCTCAACTTCGACGATACGATCCCCGAGCCGACGGTCCTGCCGACCAAGGTGCCGCTGCTCATTGTCAATGGTGCCAGCGGTATCGCCGTGGGTATGGCAACCAACATGGCACCGCACAACCTCTCGGAGACGATCGACGGCTGCTGTGCCTATATCGACAACCCCGAAATCACGGGCGAGGAGTTGCTGCAGTATATCAAAGCTCCCGACTTCCCGACCGGAGCCATGATCTATGGCTATGAGGGGGTGAAGGAGGCGATGCTGACCGGTCGTGGTCGCGTAATGATGCGTGCCAAGACCGAGATCGAGACGCTGCCGAACGGCCGTGAGTGCATCGTCGTGACGGAGATCCCCTACATGGTCAATAAGGCCGAGATGATCAAGAAGATCGCCGATATGGTCAATGACAAGAAGTTGGAGGGCATCTCGAACATCAACGATGAGTCGGATCGTCGCGGTCTGCGCGTGGTGATCACCGTGAAGCAGGATGCTATGGCCAGCGTGGTGCTCAATACGCTCTACAAGGAGACGGCGCTGCAAACCTCGTTTGCGGTTAATAACATTGCTCTGGTCAATGGCCGTCCGCAGCTCTTGTCGATGCGCGATATGGTGATGCACTTCGTGAACCACCGCCATGATGTGGTGGTGCGTCGCACACGTTTCGATAAGCGCAAGGCCGAGGAGCGTCTGCACATCGTCAAGGGATTGCTCATTGCCCAGGATAACATCGACGAGATCGTACATATCATCCGTTCGTCGAAGAATCCCGATGAGGCCAAGCAGCGCATGATGGAGCGCTTCGGCTTGGACGAGAAGCAGGCTTCGGCCATTATCGAGATGCGTCTGCGTGCGCTGACGGGTCTCGAGCGCGAGAAGCTGATGGCCGAGCGCGATCAGCTGATGGCCTTCATCCAGCGTATGACCGATATTTTGGCCAGCGAGGCGTTGCAGTTGGAGGTGGTCAAGACCGAGCTGCAGGAGGTCAAGGAGAAGTATGGCGACGAGCGTCGTACGGAGATTGTCTATGCCGCCGAGGAGTTCAACCCCGAGGATTTCTATGCCAATGAGGATGTGGTGATCACGATCTCCCACATGGGCTATATCAAGCGCACGCCGCTGAGCGAGTATCGTGCTCAAAACCGTGGTGGTGTCGGTGTGAAGGGTAGTGCTACGCGCGATGAGGACTTCATCGAGCATATCTACGTGGCCCAGATGCACAACACGATGCTCTTCTTCACGGAGCAGGGTCGTTGCTATTGGCTGAAGGTGTACGAGATTCCGGAGGGCACCCGTTCGTCGAAGGGCCGTGCTATCCAGAATGTGATCCAGATTGCCCAGAACGATAAGGTTCGCGCCTATATCAACGTCTGGAATCTGAAGGACGAGGAGTTCTTGAATAACTACTATATCGTGATGTGTACGCGTCGCGGTACGATCAAGAAGACGCTTGTCGAGGCCTACTCGCGTCCGCGTCTGAACGGTATCAACGCCATCACGGTGCGTGAGGGTGACGAGCTGCTCGACGCAACGATCACGAGTGGCAATGCCGAGCTGCTCATCGCGGCCCGCAACGGTAAGGCGATCCGCTTCAACGAGCAGACGGTGCGTGCCATTGGCCGTACGGGTGCCGGTGTGCGCGGTATCTCGATCGAGGAGGACGACGAGGTGGTGAGCATGATCGCCATCGAGCCGAATGCGAAGAAGGATGTGCTCGTATTGAGCGAGAACGGCTACGGTAAGCGTACCGATCTGGACGAGTATCGCATCACGAATCGCGGCGGTAAGGGTGTCCGCACGATCAACGTAACCGAGAAGACCGGTAAGCTCGTCTCGATGCAGGCTGTGACGGACGAGAACGACCTGATGATCATCAACCGCTCGGGTATCGCTATCCGCACGGGTGTGGAGCAGATCCGCCTGGCAGGACGCGCAACGCAGGGTGTGAAGATCATCAACCTGCGCGAGGGCGACTCGATTGCCTCGGTAGTGGTGGTTCCGAAGAACGAGGAGGAGCCGGAGACGGCCCTGCCCGAGGGTGTTGCACCGATCGAGGGCGAGGCTCCGGTTGTGGAGTCGGTTGTGGAGGCTGCTGCCGAGCCCGCTCCGGAACAGACGAACGAATAAACAACAATAAAAACCTAAAATTCATACGATTATGAAAAAGATGATTTTGGTGGCTATGGCCGCCGTCCTGCTGGCTGTTCCGGCCGTGCAGGCTCAGAAAGTGAATGCAGAGGGTCTGAAGGCCAAGACGGAGAAGTGCGACGCCGATGTTGCCAATCCGAAGAAGAACACGAAGGCCGCTACGTGGATGGCCCGTGGTAAGGCTTACTACGATGTGGCTGTTGCTCCGACGAAGGATATCTTCGTGGACATGCCCGTTGATGTGCTGAAGCTGAGCGTAGGTGCTCCCGCTTCGCAGGAGATGGCTACGCTGGGTGGCCAGGAGTACGAGGCTTGGGTTTATCCCTACTTCACGGCCTATGTCCGTGGTGGCAAGGTGGCTACCTGGGTGCAGACGCGTGAGGTGATGGAGGGTGCCGTTGCCAAGGCTATCGAGTCGTACAACAAGGCCTATGAACTGGATGCCAAGCAGGCCGAGAAGGTAAAGGCCGGTCTGGATCAGATCGTGAACTACTGCGAGCAGCTGGGTAACACGCTCAACCAGGTGGGTCAGTACAAGAAGGCTGCTGACGCTTTCGTGCAGGCTTTCGAGGCACAGCAGTGCCCCGCCGTGGGTAAGGCCGAGCCGATGTTCCTCTACAATGCCGGTATGTTGCTCACGATCGACGGCAGCCAGAATCCCGCTTCGTTTGCTGCCGGTGCCGAGCAGCTGAACAAGGCTCTGGATCTGGGTTATGCAGACGATCAGGGTAATATCTACTACTACCTCTTCCACTGCTACTATGGTCAGCGTGAGGCTGATAAGGCTTTCGTGCTGAAGGGTAAGGACGCGCTGTTGGCCGGTATCGAGAAGTTCCCGAAGAACGAGCGTATTCTGGAGGGTCTGATGCAGCTTTATACGGCCGAGGAGGGTGTTGGTGACCCTGCCGACCTGGTTGCTATGATCGACAAGTCGCTGGCCGAGCAGCCCGACAACGTGGACCTCTGGTTTGGTCGTGGCCGTGTATTCTATGCCCTGAAGAACTTCGACGAGTCGATTGCTTCGTTCAAGAAGGTGACCGAGCTGAAGCCCGATCTGTATGAGGGTCAGTACTACCTGGGTGTATTCTACACGCTGAAGGGTGATGCACTGAACAAGGAGTTCAATGCCCGTCCGTACAGCAGCCAGGCCGCTTACGATGCCGATCTGAAGGCTGTCAATGAGGTCTATATGGAGGCGCTGCCTTGCTTCGAGAAGGCATTGGCTCTCAAGCCGAACGATCCCGACACGCTGGAGTTCCTCAAGTCGCTCTGCTTCCGTCTGCGCGACGAACCGGGCATGATGCCCAAGTATGAGCAGTATAACGCTCAGTGGAAGGCCGTTACGGGTCGCTAAGCGAAGAGATCTGAAAAGGTGATTCTTTAGCAATAGGGTGTTGCCCGACGAAAAAAAACGTCGGGCAACCTCTTTTTTTTGTCAAATTGAGAAAGAATAACTATCTTTGTATTTAGCGATTGTAAAATTGCTTTGTGTTACCTAATAATCCTTGCTAACGATGAAAAAACTTACCACTCTGTTATGCCTTCTTTTTGCGCTCTGCGCGTTCCCGGCATTTGCGCAGCATGTTCGAGTAGATGCGGATATGGAGCAGCGTAGTAATACTCAGACATCCAAGCGTTACCGTGTTGGTGATATGGTGCTGATTGGAGGTGAATTGGGAATTGTCTTTGCTGTCACGACAGATGGTCAGCATGGTAAGGCGATGAGTGTTTCAGAATCGAGCGCGAATTGGATTGATGCCGGAACGTGGTGCGTGCGATTGGGGCAAGGTTGGCATTTACCTTCACGCGATGAATTGCGTGCGATTTATCGTAAAAGCTCCGAGTTGAATGCTCCTCTCGAAGCAAATGGATTTACGCGTATTCTTAATCAGTGGTATTGGTCGTCAGAGTCTTATGATTCGGACCGTGCGTGGGCTGTTACGTTGATTGGTGGCTGCGGCACCGGCCACTACGATAAGAGCGACAGCCACTATGTGCGCGCCGTTTCCGCTTTTTAGCCATTAGGCTTTTGGCTTTGGATCTTGGATCTTTCAGCGCGACCCATGCGGTCGCGCTGATTTTTTTGCACCTCGGCAGCGTTGGCATCCTTGCCGAATCGGTGGAAACGATTTTTTATTTGTCGGTTTCGACTTTTTGTGCTATCTTTACCCGATCAACTGCTACTACCGATGACTTACGACGTATTTATCAGCTATGCGCGAGGCGATTATGCGGATAAGAACAAACAAGTGATTCCGAATAATGCCATCAGTCGCATCAAGGCTTTGTTTGATGAGCATAACATCACCTATTGGTTTGATGAAGAGGGTGTTTTTTCGGGGGATGCGTTTGCTCCGATGATCGCCCGCAATATCAAGGCGTCGAAGATTTTTCTTTTTATCTCGACCGAGCGTTCCAATAGCTCGGAATGGACGAGTAATGAGATCGCTACAGCCCATACTTATCGGAAAAAGATTATCCCTTTCCGCTACGATGATTCGGTCTATAACGATTCGGTGATCATCTATATAGCCCGCTTGGACTATATCGACTATCAGGCGAATCCCGAGAAGGCTTTCGATCGTTTGTTGCATTCGGTACAAAGCTATCTGCAGGTAGAGCGCGAAAAGGCAGAGCGCGAGCAACAAGAGGAGGCACGACGTCGGGAGGCTGAGATCTCGCGCAAAGAGCGAGCTGCTAAATTACAAAGCCTGCGCGAGCGTATCGAACATCTTGAAAATCGGAAATTCGAGATCGAGAAGGAGATCTTGACCCAGGAGAAGACACTGACCGACCTGCGTAATGAAAAACGCATTGTCGAAGCCAATATCTCCGATCTGCAAGAGGAGGAGGCGTTGCTGTTGGGGCACACGCGTCCCAAGCAGCCCGTTGTGGAGACGCCGCATCGGGTCGAATCGGCAACAAAACGTAAAGAACCCGTTGCCGAGAGCGGAGAGCGAAAGGGGCTTTTTGCCCGCGAATGGGCTGATCTGAAGGCGGCTATGGCGCAAAAGCATTGGTTGGTGAATACCATTGTGATGCTTTGGGGGGTATTTGCGTTTGTAATTTGTGCTTGGCTCTTTTTGTGGTTCCTCGATGAGGTGCGAACTTATACTACAGGAACTCCAATTGCTGCTTTTGCTATGGTTCTCGGCTGTTATCGACTGCTAAAGAACCGTCGAGATGGCTGGTATTGGATGCTTTTCGGTAGTGTAATGGGAGTATTGTTTATCGAAAATAAATTTGACGCGAGGATAATGATGGGCATAATGGCTACGTTAGCTTGTGGCGTCTTTGCCCTTGCGATGCTGATTCGTAAGCACGGAAAGTCGGCATGGTCGCATCTGCAACGCAATACACTTCCGATCAAGAGAGACAAAATCTATCTTTCTCAGATCGTTGTTGCCGGCCTCTTCTTGCTCCTTTGTTTGGGCAACTGGATTGATACCGCGATGATGAAACGCGATGTGGAGCGTCGATTTGAAAATGGTGCCACCTGGAGCGAATTGAAGGAGGATGTGTGGAAAGTGATGTATCTTCATCCATTTGTTCAAGGGGACTGGTATGACTCATTGAGGGCGCGTGATCAAGCGCGCGAGGTGCCCAAAACGGCGCTGGATGACAATTCCCGAATCTCAAACTTACCAAACTAATCTCGCTGGTAACATCGTGCTGTATGGTAGTGGTCACACGGTGCGTCCCGTTTCAGAATAACAGCGTAGCGCATTCCTTTTTCAGCGCGACCCGAAGAGGTCGCGCTGATTTTTTTTGGTCGTTATTGGCCGGGCCTATGCCGCCATCGGAAATCGTGATGGAAAAGAGTGGCCTTTTTATTGCTTTAGCAATAAATTTCATTACCTTTGCAGGATATAGAGATGACTATGGCTAAAGAGAACGAAAACGATATTTTACAGGAGCTGACCAATCGGGAGTATGAGCATGGTTTTACGACCGATATCGAGACCGAACTGATCCGACGCGGCCTCGATGAGGAGGTGATCCGTACCATCTCGGCCAAGAAAGAGGAGCCGGAGTGGATGTTGGAACGCCGCCTGAAGGCCTTCCGCCATTGGCAGACGATGAAGCACCCCACGTGGGGGCATCTGGATATACCCGAGATTGATTTTCAGGATATTATCTACTACGCCGCGCCGAAACCCAAGAAGAAGCTCGGCTCGATGGACGAGGTCGATCCCGAGCTGAAGCGCACCTTCGAGAAGTTGGGTATTCCGCTCGAGGAGCAGATGGCCCTGGCCGGTGTGGCGGTCGATGCCGTGATGGACTCGGTGTCGGTCAAGACCACCTTCCGTGAGACGCTCAAGGAGAAGGGGATCATCTTCTGCTCGATCTCGGAGGCGATCCGCGAATATCCCGAGTTGATCCAAAAATACCTCGGGAGCGTCGTGCCGTACACCGACAACTTCTATGCAGCACTCAATGCGGCCGTCTTCTCGGATGGCTCGTTCTGCTACATCCCGAAGGGGGTGCGTTGCCCGATGGAGCTTTCGACCTATTTCCGCATCAATGCCGCCGGTACGGGCCAATTCGAGCGCACGCTGATCGTGGCCGACGAGGGGGCCTATGTGAGCTACCTGGAGGGTTGCACCGCCCCGCAGCGTGACGAGAATCAGCTGCACGCGGCTGTGGTGGAGATCGTCGTGGAGCGCGATGCCGAGGTGAAGTACTCGACCGTGCAGAATTGGTATCCGGGCGACAAGGAGGGCAAAGGCGGTGTCTATAACTTCGTCACGAAGCGCGGTCTGTGCCGCGAGAATGCCGTGCTTTCGTGGACGCAGGTCGAGACCGGCTCGGCCATTACGTGGAAATATCCGAGCTGCGTGCTGTTAGGCGATAACTCGGTGGGCGAGTTCTACTCGGTGGCCATGACCAACAACTACCAGCAGGCCGATACGGGTACGAAGATGATCCACATCGGTCGCAACACCCGCTCGCGCATCGTCTCGAAGGGTATCTCGGCCGGCAAGAGCCAAAATGCCTATCGCGGTCTGGTGCGTGTCAATGCCGGGGCGGAGAATGCCCGCAACTACTCGCAGTGCGACTCGCTCCTGATCGGTTCGCAGTGTGGGGCGCATACCTTCCCCGAGATCGACTGCCGCAACCGCACGGCCATCCTGGAGCACGAGGCTACGACCTCGAAGATCTCGGACGATCAACTCTTCTACTGCAACCAGCGCGGCCTCTCGACCGAGGATGCCGTGGGGCTGATTGTCAATGGCTATGCCCGTGAGGTGTTGCAGAAGTTGCCGATGGAGTTTGCCGTCGAGGCACAAAAACTGCTGGCGTTGCAGTTGGAGGGATCGGTCGGATAGCCGAGAGTTCAAACGTGAAAATAGAAAAAAAAGAAAACAGATATGCTTAAAGTAACCAATCTACACGCTACGGTCGATGGTAAAGAGATTCTGCGTGGTATCAACCTGGAGGTGAAGTCCGGTGAGGTGCATGCCATCATGGGCCCGAACGGCTCGGGAAAATCGACCCTGGCATCGGTTTTGGCCGGTAACGAGAAGTTTGAGGTGACCGAAGGCTCGGTGGAGTTTGAAGGGGAGGATCTGCTCGACCTCTCGATCGAGGATCGTGCTCGCAAGGGCCTCTTCCTCGGTTTTCAGTATCCGGTGGAGATTCCGGGTGTCACGATGGCCAATTTCATGAAGTTGGCGGTCAATGAACAGCGTAAATTCCGCGGCGAGGAGCCGCTCACGGCTGCCGAGTACCTGAAGATGATGCGCGAGAAGGCCAAGATCGTCGAACTCGACACGAAGATGACCTCGCGTGCCGTCAATGAGGGTTTCTCGGGTGGCGAGAAGAAGAAGAACGAGATTTTCCAGATGGCGATGCTCGATCCGAAGCTGGCGATCCTCGATGAGACCGACTCGGGTCTGGATATCGACGCGCTGCGCATCGTGGCAACGGGCGTGACGAAACTGCACACGGAGCAGAATGCCACGGTGGTCATCACGCACTATCAGCGTCTGCTGGATTACATCGTGCCGGACTATGTACACGTGCTCTACAAGGGCCGTATCATCCATACGGGCGATAAGTCGCTGGCCTTGAAACTCGAGAAGGAGGGCTACGATTGGCTCATTAACGAACAGCAATAGGAGAGGACGATGCAGAACGCTATTTTGGAACAACTGCCGACGTTGCACATCGCACTCGATCGACCGATCGAGGGGCGGAGCGAGCAGCTCTATCGGGTCGATGATCCGAGCTGCTTGGAGCTGAAGCTGGCTGCCGATGCGCGGCTGAAGCTCCTCGTCGTGCGCTCGCAGGCCGCCACATCTCGGGTGCAGATCGAGCTGGGCGAGCGGGCCGAATTGGTGCTCGCGGAGCTCTTCGTGGCCGATGCCGAGACAACGGTCGAGGTGCAGCAGGGTGCGGAGAGCCGGTTGCAATTGACCTCCCTGCAGCTCGGAGGCGGTGTGGGTCGCTATGTGGTCAATCTGATGGGTGCTTATGCCGAGAGCCGTGTCAATGGCCTCTTCGCGTTGGGTGGGGCGGAGCGCAGCTCGCTGACGATCCGCACAAACCACCAGGTGGCCGATTGCCGCAGCTACTCGGAGGTGCGCGGTCTGGCCGGAGGAGAGGCCGTAGGTCGATTTGACGGGATGGTCTATGTGGCCCCCGATGCACAGCGCACGGATGCCTTTCAGCAGAATCGCAACATGCTGTTGAGCGAGAAGGCACGTATTGATACGAAGCCCCAGCTGGAGATCTATGCCGACGATGTGAAGTGCTCGCACGGTGCTACGGTGGGCCAAATGGATCAGGAGGCGATCTACTACCTGCGCCAGCGCGGTCTGGACGAGCAGCAGGCTCGTCGCCTGCAATTGACCGGCTTTGCCGACGATTTGGTGATGCGCTGCGGATGTGAAGAGATGTGTGCCGCACTGTTGGAGGCACTGAATGCTAAATTGAATCGAATCTGATGTTTGATGTAACTGCCATACGCGAAGAGTTCCCGATTCTGAAACAGCAGGTCTATGGCCGGCCGTTGGTCTATCTGGATAGTGGTGCTACGGCCCAAAAGCCGGAGGTGGTGATCCGCACGTTGGATCGTCTGCACCGCGAGTTGAATGCCAACATCCACCGCGGGGTGCACTACCTCTCGGAGCAGGCTACGGAGCTCTACGAGGCGGCACGTGCTACGGTGGCCGACTTTGTGGGGGCTGCCGCCCGCGAGGAGGTGGTCTTTACGGCCGGAGCTACGGCGGCGATCAATACGGTGGCCTACGGCTGGGGTGACCGCTTTGTGGAGGCGGGCGATAATGTGGTGGTGAGCGAGATGGAGCACCACTCGAATATCGTTCCCTGGCAGCTCTTGTGCGAGCGTCGCGGAGCCTCCTTGCGCGTCTTGCCCTTTGATGATGCCGGCCGATTGATGGTCGAACGGCTGCCCGAATTGCTCGACGAGCGGACGAAATTGGTCGCCGTGACCCAGGCCTCGAATACGTTGGGCACACGGCCCGATCTGCGGCCGATCGTGGAGGCCGCCCACCGTGTGGGGGCTGTGGTGCTGGTCGATGGTTGTCAGGGTGTGGTGCATGGCGGTGTCGATGTGCAGGCTCTGGATTGTGATTTTTATGCCTTCTCTGGGCATAAGTTGTATGGCCCGACGGGCATTGGCGTGCTCTATGGCAAGCGCGCACTGTTGGAGGCGATGTCGCCCTTTATGGGGGGCGGCGATATGGTCGATCGCGTCTCGTTCGAGCGGACGACCTATGCCCCTGTGCCGCTCAAGTTTGAGGCCGGTACGGCCAATTACATCGGAGCCATCGGCCTGGGCGAGGCCATTCGCTTTCTCCAAGGGTTGGATGGGGCAGCTGTAGAGGCTCATGAGCAGGTGTTGCTGGCCTATGCAAGCGAGGAGTTGCAGCGCATCGACGGTCTGCAGATTTATGGCACGCAGGCCAATAAATGTGCCATTCTGTCGTTTAATATTGCGGGGGTTCATGGCTACGATCTGGGCATGATCCTCGATAAATTGGGCATAGCCGTGCGTACGGGGCAACATTGTGCCGAGCCGGTGATGACCCACTATGGTGTGCAGGGCATGTGCCGCGCTTCGCTGGCCCTCTATACAACCGAAGAGGAGATCGCGGCGTTGGTCAAGGGCGTGAAACGAGCCGTTGCGATGTTGCGCGGATAGGTGCGTGCCGTACGAAAGAGAAGAAGATATCCAACTAAGAGAAGAGGAAGAGACAAGATGTTGATCGTATTGGAAGGATTGGATGGCGCGGGAAAATCGACCCAGATTAAGGCCTTGACCGCGCTCTTTGAACAACGAGGTGCTGCGTGTGAGTACCTCCATTTTCCCCGTTTCGATGCACCGGTGTTTGGTGAATTGATTGCCCGTTTTCTGCGAGGTGAGTTTGGCTCGGCGGCCGAGGTGGACCCCTATTTGGTGGCCCTGCTCTATGCCGGCGATCGGGCCGATGCCGCGAAGATGATTCAAGGCTGGTTGGACGAGGGAAAGGTGGTGATCCTGGATCGGTATCTCTATTCAAATATCGGCTATCAATGTGCGAAACTGCCTGCCGGTGAGGAGCGTAGCCGCTTGATGCGTTGGATTCTGGATATGGAGTATGGCTATTACAAAATTCCGCGTCCCGATCTGTCGCTCTTCCTGGATGTGCCGTTTGCCTTCACCGAGCGTCGCCTGACCGAGCAACGTGCCGGTGAGGATCGCACCTATCTGCAGGGTGGCACCGACATCCATGAGGCATCGCTGACGCTGCAACAGCAGGTGCGCGAGGTCTATTTGGAGACGGCGACTATGGACCCCTCGTTGCAGGTGGTCGATTGTAGCACCGAGGAGGGGACAATGGCCACTCCCGAGGTGATCTTTAGCCGTATTATGACCCTATTAAACCCCTTATTGGACCTTTCGACGAACGATGCGCAATAAACGAATCATCAAACTGCTGGCCCATGTGTGCCGTACGATCTTGGCATTGACCTTCCTCTTGTCGGGTTTTGTCAAGACGATCGATCCGTGGGGCACGGCTCTCAAGGTGAACGAATACCTGACCATCTACGGATGGGATGCGCTGAAGCCGGCCGCCATGGGTTTTTCGATCTGGTTGTGCGGTGCCGAGCTGATGATGGGTGCCATGCTGCTCTTCAAGGTGCGCATTCGCCTGGTCTCGATCTTTGCCCTGTTGTCGATGATCATCTTCACGGTGATCACCTTCTTGAGTGCAACGGTCTTGCCGGTGGAGGATTGCGGCTGCTTTGGTGATGCACTCAAGCTGACCCCCTGGCAAACCTTCGTGAAGAATTTGATCGCCCTGCCGATGGCCTTCATCGTTTGGTGGCGTTATCGTCCCGACCGCATTTTCCAATTCAATCGGTTGGAGTTTGCCTTGATGTGCCTCTTCTTTGGCAGCTCGATGGGGTTGGGCTACTATTGCTATCGCCACTTGCCGCTGATCGATTTCCTGCCCTACCGCGTGGGGGTACATATTCAGCAGGCTATGTCGGAGGCGGCCGAAGTCGAACCGACGGATGAGGAGGAGACGTTGTTGGTTTTCCGCAACGTTACTGATGGCTCGATGCGCACCTTCACGCTCGAAGACCCCGAATGGCAGCAGAACGATCAATGGGAGTGGGTGGAGACCCAGAGTGTCAGCAGCACGAATGTGGTGCGTCCGCTGATCAGTGAGTTTGCCCTGCACAATGCCGATGGCGATGCGACGCAGGAGCTTTTGTCACATCCGGGACGGCTCTATATGCTCTGTGTGACTACCTTTAGTCAGATCCCGCAGGAGTGCTCCGCACGTATGAAGGCGTTGGTGGAACAGGCTACGGCGCAGGGCGATCGGGTGATCTGTCTGACCCCCGAGCCGCTCTATGGGGAGACCACCTGCTGGATTGGTGATCAGCGTGTGGCGTGCTACAACATCGACGCCTCGACGATGAAGACCCTGCTCCGCGCCGACAATGGGTTGGTTGTGTTGCAGGACGGAGTGATTGAGGCGAAGTATAACTGTTTGGATATCAAACCATAATAAGATAGTTTGGGAGGATTGCTTATGCCGCGTTTACTCATCTTTGTTTGGTTGTTGGCGTGCGCGTTTGTCGGTTTGGAGGCGAAGGCCTCGACCCACGACGAGGCGTTGCAGCGCGGACGTGAACGGTATGACTTTGGCCGTTGGGTCGAGGCCCGCGAGTCCTTCCTGGAGGCCCGCAAAGGGCTTGCTGCGGCCGATCGAACGGGCTTTGAGATGGTCGATTATTACCTGGCCGCTTGTGCTGTTGAGCTGGGTGATCCCGATGCAGAGTTGATTCTGCGTGGGTATATGAAACGCTATCCGGGTTCGGTCTATAACAACGAGGTGCGCTTTGCCTTGGGCTCCTATTATTGCGCCAAGGGGGAGATGCAGCAGGCACGTACCTGCTTCTCGCAATGCAATTATAAGGCGTTGAGTCGCTCCGAGAAGGAGCGTTATGACCTGCGCATGGGCTATGTTGCCTTTGCCGAAGGGTCTTATGAGGAGGCCGATGGCTATTTTGCGCGGGTCGATGCCCGGAGTGAGTATGCCGACCATGCCACCTATTATCGTGCCTATATTGATTATGCGGCAGGACGTCGTGATGAGGCCAAAGCTGCCTTCCAACAACTGCTGACGAGCGATGCCTATGGAGCCGTAGCTCCTTACTATCTGCTTCAGATCGAATTTCAGGAGGGCAATTACCGCTATGTGGTTGAGCAGAGTGATCTGCTGTTGGCGCAAGCCGGAGGTGCACGCCGAGCCGAGTTAGAGCGCGTGGTAGCCGAGTCGTGGTTCCATTTGGAGGGGTATCAGCAGACGCTGGAGCACATGGATCGTTATGCCAAGGCGGGTGGTGAGGCGAATCGTGACAGCCACTACCTGCGCGGTTTTTCGCTCTATCGTTTGGCGCGCTACGACGAGGCGATTGCTCCGTTGCGAGCCGCTTGTGGAGCCGAGGATGCCTTGACGCAGAATGCCTCCTATCACCTGGCGGACTGCTACCTGCGACAGGGACGCAAGGAGGAGGCTATGCAGGCCTTTGCCATGGCAACCAACGAGCAGTTCGATGCTGCCATTGCCGAGGATGCGCTGTTTAACTATGCCAAGTTGCAATATGAGTTGGGCGGAGGTGCCTTCAATGGAGCGATTCATCAGTTGAGCCGCTATCTGGAGCGTTATCCGCGCTCGGCGCGTGCCGATGAGGCGCGTACGCTGCTCGTGGCGGCCTACTACAATTCGCGCGATTACGATGCGGCCTATCGGGCCTTAAAGGCGATGCCTTCGATGGATGCTGATCTGAAGGCTGCGTTGCAAAAAATCACCTATTTCCGTGCTCTCGAAGCCTATCAGCGAGGAGATCTGACGACCGCCAAGCAGGGACTGCAAGAGACGATGCGCCTGCAGGTGAGTGCTCGTTATACGGCTTTGGCCCGCTTCTGGTTGGGTGAAATAGCCTATCGTGAGGGCAATTATGCCGAGGCTGTTGCCGCCTATAATGGTTATCTGCAACGCGCGCCACGCGGAGAACGCGAATATGCGTTGGCCTGCTACAATCTGGGCTATTGTCACTTCAATGAGGAGCGATTGCCGCAAGCTGAGCAATCCTTCAACCGTTTCTTGGAGCTCTACACCCATGCCGATGGCTATCGTGCCGACGCGCAAAATCGGTTGGGCGATCTCGCCTATGCCGATCGTCGCTTCGAGGAGGCACTCACTTGGTACAATCGGGTGCGGGCACGCCAAACCTCGGAGAGCCACTATGCCGCCTATCGTCGAGCGATGACATTGGGTGTCTTGCGCCGCACAAGCGAGCAGGAGGCCGCGCTGCGTGAAATCATGGCCAAGGGGCAGGGTGATTATCTGGAGAAGGCCTCCTATGAGTTGGGAAGCAGCTATATGGCGCGTGAAAACTATGCTGCCGGAGCCACCCAGCTGGAACGATTCGTGGCCGACTATCCCGCCTCACCGTTGCAACCGCAGGCGTGGTCGGCATTGGGTCTGGCTTATCTGAATTTGGGCAAGCGGCAAGAGTCGATTGCGGCCTATCAACATGTGGTGAGTGCCGCTCCGCAGTCGGCCGAGGCACGGGAGGCGTTGCGATCGATTCGTGAAATCTATCTTGCCGATGGTGCTGTGGAGGAGTATTTCACCTATGCCGAGCAGGTGGGTGTGGAACACGACCTCTCGGCCATGTCGCGCGATTCGCTCTCGTTTGCTGCCGCCCAACAACTCTACCTGGCCGATCGTTTGCCGGCAGCCGAGAAGTCGTTGCGCAGCTATCTGAAGAGCTATCCGAAGGGGGCTTGGCGCACCGATGCACTCTACTATTTGAGTGATTGCTACCTGAAGGGGCAGAACAACGATGCTGCGATCGAGACGCTCACCGAATTGGCTGATCAGGGTACACATCCCTATCTGTTGCAGACTTTGCGTTCGTTGGTGGATCTGACCTGGAATGCGTCGCGCTATGAGGAGGCTGCGGCGGCTTATCGGAAATTGTATGCAGCCTCGACTGTGGCCTCGGAGCGCGAGGAGGCGATGACAGGTTATGTGCGGGCTACGCTGGCTCAACAAGCCCCCACGCGCATCGAACCGATGGCCAAGGAGGTACTGGCGACTGCCGATGCCGGTAAGGTGGCCCATCGAGAGGCTCGCTTTGCCTGGGCCGAGCAGTTGCGCCAGACGGGCAATCAGGAGCAGGCAAAGCTGCAATATAGCCCCTTGGCTACGGATGTATCGACCCGCGAGGGCTCAGCCGCGGCCTATTACCTGCTCGAAATGCAGTATGATGCGGGACGAGGAGATCTGGATGCGGTTGAGCGAGCCATCTTTGCCTATGCCGAGCAGAGCCCGAAGAGCTATTGGTTGGCCAAGGCCTATCTGTTGCTGGGTGATCTCTATCTGAAGAAGGGCGACCACTTCCAGGCTCGTGCCACCTATCAGAGTGTGGCGGATGGCTACTCCCCGGCCGATGACGGCATCGTGGCGGAGGCCAAGGAACGTATTCAAAAACTGACCGAATGATGAAACGAATTTGCTGGATCGCCCTCTTGCTGCTCGTGTTGCCCGGAGTGGGCCGTGCGCAGGTGAGCAAGCAGGTCGAGGTGACAAAGGCCTATGAGCTGCACCTCGAAGAGGCGGAGAAATATACGATTACGCCCGACATGACCGATACGATGCGGTTGCGTCCCGATATTGATTACACGGTCACGCCGCTCTCCTTTGAGACGAGCTTGGCAACACGT
This sequence comes from Alistipes sp., assembly GCA_017437045.1. Taxonomy (GTDB): domain Bacteria; phylum Bacteroidota; class Bacteroidia; order Bacteroidales; family Rikenellaceae; genus Alistipes. Next base: position 42,903 of record JAFSBY010000044.1, on the reverse strand, counting down.
CCCATCCGTCCGGCCAAGGTGACCTATTGGGAGTTTAACCGTCCGAAACCCTACTATCTGAAGGCCGGCTTTGGTCTGCCCTTGCAGTCGATCGCCGAATTTTCCCTCTCAACCCAACATCCTGACACGGGCTATGCGTTGGGCTATTTGAACCATCAAGGTCGTTATGCCAAGATCGAAAACGAGTTTGGCATCCAGGAGCCGGCCACTCGCCTTTGGACCGAGCTGGGAGGTGCGGCCGGGAAATACCTCGGGCGACACATCCTGGAGGGGGATGTACGCTACACACATCGGGCGTTGCGTCGTTATGGGATGGCACTGCCCTCGACTATGGAGCCTATCGGTGATGGGGTGGGGTACTCCGATCTGGAGGCCTCGATCCGTCTGGGGGATGATTTTCGACAGCTCGAACGGACCAATTTTGAAATTGGACTTACCGGTGCCCTCTTCTATGACCATAGTGACCCGATTGGCGCGCTCAGTCGCGGCCGTCAGACCGATTTCTCGGTCAGCGGAAAGGTGGGGCGCGCCTTCTCCGAGGATCGCCTGATTGGCGAGGTCGGTTATCTGCATGCTGCAGGTGGCAAGGGGGTGGACGGCAAACGCCAACAGGTGCTGACGGCTTCGGTGTTGTATGGCCATACGACCGAGCAATATCTGCTGGAATTGGGGCTGCAATATGCCTACGATCGTTATAAGCAGGAGGGTGGCGCTATGGCCGAAAATTACCTCTTCCCGCATCTGCGCCTGGAGTTCGATCTGATATCAGATGCTGTAAAGCCCTTTGTGGAGATGGATGGCCGGTTGGAGCGCAACGATTATCGTTCGCTCTCGTACCAAAATCCCTACCTGCAAACCTCGACCTGGCTGACCAAGAGCAGCCCCTCGTGGGAGGGCCGTGGCGGATTGACAGGCCATTCGGCCAATAACCGTTTTTCGTATCGCGCCTATGCCGCCTTCTCGGTGCATGATAACTACATCTATTGGTTGCTACCGGCACTCGATCTGACGACGCCCTCGGCCTATGCGGCCGGATGGATGATCCCCTACATGGGACGTCAGACACGCTTTACGTTGGGTGGCGAGGTGCTCTATCGCCCGAATAAAACATGGCTGATGGAGGCCAAAGCGCGCGTTGAAGCCCGCAACGACGACGATGCGGCGTTTGAGTGCGGTCGCCCCGGCATGGAGGGTGAGTTGGGCATACGCTATGCGGCCGGTAAGGTGCGTGTAGGGCTGAAGGCTGTGGCCACCGGTGAGCGGGTGTGGAACTATGTCACGGTGGAGCAGTTGGCAGGGGATGCCGCCGATGTCGAGTTGGCTGTGGGTCGCTGGAAGGCTCCCTTTGCAGTCGATCTGCAGTTCGATCTCGAGTGGATGCTCTCGGGAACGATGGCACTGTTTGTGGAGGGGCGTAACCTGCTTGGGCGTGATCTGTACACCTGGCCCACGATGCCCGAATATGGCATCAATGGGTTGGTGGGCGTGCGCATGACCTTTTAAGGCGGAGTGGGTGCCGCTTTCTGCCGACCAACAAAAAAAAGTGAGGAGCCGCAACTCGCTGTCGGCCCCTCACCTATAGTTACAAAAAAAGGGTGAGCTGATTATATCGCACCGCTACAACCACATACCCTTGCTTGATTCCTCACCTGGGGGATTCTGTAGGAGCTGGTCGTATAAGACTCACCCGGGGCACAAAAGTAGAATAAAATTCTTATCTTTGCAAACAAAACAAGAAAAAAAGATGCAGACAAATCGGTTTTGGCGTGGTGTAAAACGCCTTGTGGCGTGGGGCGCATTGATTGGTATCGTATTGGTGCTGATCGCTTTTTGGCAGTTTAGAGGCAGCGCCGTGGCGACAGATTATGAGTTGCGCTTGAGCCGTAAAGCCGACTATAGCGCGCTACTCGATTCGCTCTTGCCACACATCGGACACTATGCAGCCTTCCGATTCTATGCCGATCACCTCGACCTGGAGCATAGCTTCAAGCCGGGCCTGTATCGCCTCACCGAGGGGATGGATGTGATCCGGATCGTGCGCAAAATCAAGTTGGGTGATCAGGAACCGGTGCGCCTGACCATCAACAACGTGCGGATCATGCCCCAGCTGGCCGGGAAATTGGCCGGACAGATCGACGCCGATTCGCTCGAGATCTTGCAGGTGCTCACCAATCGGGCTACGGCTCAGCGTGTGGGGGTCGATTCGCTGCGGCTCTTCTCAATCTTCCTGCCCGACAGCTATGAGATCTATTGGACGATGACGCCCGATGAGTTGGTCGATCGTTTCAAACGCGAATACGACCGTTTTTGGACGGCTGAACGCGATGCCAAACGTACCCGCTCGGGTCTTTCGCGTTTCGAGGTGATGACGTTGGCCTCGATTGTCTATGAGGAGACGCGTCAGGTGGATGAGATGCCGCGCGTGGCTGGTGTCTATGTCAATCGCCTCAAGAAGGGGATTCCCTTGCAGGCGGACCCGACGGTCAAATATGCCATGCAGGATTTTCAGTTGCGTCGTATCCTGCATAAACATCTGAAGTACGAATCGCCCTATAACACCTATCTGCATAAGGGGCTTCCCCCCTCACCGATCTGCATGCCCAGCAAGCAGGCCATTGATGCCGTCTTGAACTACGAGCAGCACAATTACCTCTTCTTCTGCGCTCGGCCTACGTTCGACGGCTACCATAATTTTGCCGTTACCTTTGCCGAACACAAACGGAATGCACAGGCCTATGCTGCGGAGTTGAATCGACGAAAAATTAAATAAAAGTGTTATCTTTGTCGGTTGTAACGATTTTTTAAGTGCTTAAGGCAATGAATAGACAGACTTTTTGGAACGATTTGGCCAAACGAGGCGCTGTGCTGGGCCTATTGCTCTCACTTTCGCTGATTTTTGAGATCTACGCCCAACTTTCGGGCAATATCTGGCTGATGTTTTTGGTCGTTTTTGAGTGGATCGGTGTGGCTGTACTGCACTATATCCTCCTGCATCGCTATACGCGTTCGTTCGGAAATACCTTCTCGGTCGAGGAGGGCTTCCCCTTTGGTCGGGCGTATGGCTATGTGATCCTGCTCTCGCTCTTTGCCGGCATTGTGGTGGCATTGGCACAGGTGGTTTGTGTGAACTATATGATTGGCTATGAGGCCTATATCGACGGTATGATTGCCTCCATGCGATCGATCTTGGCGCAGAGCGAGATGCCTCAGCACATGGAGCCGTTTATGCGTGATCTGTTCCGTCAGTTGCAGGAGGCTCCCACCCCTTCGATCTTGCAGGTCGCTTGGGGCGCGGTGAGCAATACGATCTTCTTTGGCATGATCTACGGTTTGATCATGGCCGGTGTGCTGTCGCGTAGCCCGAAACCGTTTGAAAAACAGGAGTAAACCATGGAACAAAAACTCGATATATCGGTTGTCGTACCCCTCTTCAATGAGGCCGAATCGTTGCCCGAATTGGTGGCCTGGATTGATCGTGTAGCCGCAGAAAATAAGTTGAGCTACGAGGTGATCATGGTCGATGACGGCTCGTCGGATGATTCGTGGGAGGTGGTCGAGCGGCTCAAGACGAGCTACCCGGCTATTCGCGGTATCAGCTTTGGTCGCAATTATGGCAAATCGGCCGCTCTCTACTGCGGCTTTGAGGCCGCGCGGGGCGAGGTGGTCTTTACGATGGATGCCGACCTGCAAGATTCGCCCGATGAGATTCCGGCCATGCGTCGGATGATTCTCGAGGAGGGCTACGACCTCGTATCGGGCTGGAAGAAAAAGCGTTACGATCCGATCGGAAAGCGTTGGCCCAGCAAGTTCTTCAACTGGACAGCTCGCGTGGCTTCGGGAATTAAATTGCACGATTTCAACTGCGGTTTGAAGGCCTATCGCAAGAAGGTCATCAAGTCGATCGAGGTCTATGGCGAGATGCACCGTTTTATCCCTATTTTGGCCAAAAAGGCGGGCTATCGACGCATTGGCGAGAAGGTGGTGGAGCACCGTGCACGCAAATATGGCTACTCGAAATTCGGACTCGAACGCATGGTAAAGGGCTATTTGGACCTGATTTCGATCCTCTTTATGTCCCATTTCGGCCGTTCGCCGATGTATCTGTTCGGGTCGCTCGGCACGCTCATGTTCCTGCTGGGTGGCGGTACGACCATCTGGATCATCGCGGCCAAACTTTGGAAGCAGGCGCACGATCTGCCGTTGCGAGCCGTGACCGATCAACCGTTGTTCTATTTAGCTATTTTGGCCGTTATTTTAGGCGTGCAACTCTTCTTGGCCGGATTCCTGGGCGAGATGATCAACCGTAACTCTGCGGATCGTAATAAATATTTGATTGATAAAACTTTAGACTAATATGATTCAACGCATTCAAACCCTCTATCTGTTGGCCGCAACAGCCCTGATGGCCATCACGTTTTTTGCTCCGCTGATGAGCTTCCACCTCATGGATGAGGTCTCGACCCTCTATGCCTATAAGTTGGTCGATGCGGCCGGTCAGGCAACCTGCACACCGTGGCACTTCTCGGTGTTGGTTGGCTTGACGACCATTCTGCCGTTCCTGATCATCTTCCGCTACAAAAATCGCCTCTCGCAGATCCGTTTCTGCGTGGTGGAGGTGGTTCTTTTGGTGGGTCTGCTCGTGGTGGGCGGTCTCTATTGCTATCGTTTTTACGACCTCTTTACCGAGCAGATCGCCACATTGGCCAATCCCGAGCTCTTTGCTGTGGGCTATAAGATGACCCTGCTCTGCCCCGTAGCGGCTTTGCTCTTTGTTTGGTTGGCTTCGCGTGCCATCTTCCGTGATGAGATGTTGGTGCGGGCGGCTGACCGCATCCGGTAAAAATGCGTATTATGGGCGATTGCGGCGTTATGCTCGCGACAAAAATGCTCACATACCATGAGTATGCTCCGCTTTTTGTCCCATCGCAAGCCTTGCAGTCGCAGGACTTTCGTGAAAAAAATTGTTTGAAAATTCCTATGCGCGTGTCGAAAATTCGGCACGCGCATTTTTTTATCCTTCTGGCTGATGAAAAATGCCTTTTCTCTTTGAGAAAAGAGAAAAAATAACTATTTTTGAAGACTATAATTGGGCATTGTGGGCTCGATTGTGATTAGTAAGCTGGAAATGAAATAATTACAAATATTTTTTTAATTCTTTTACAATTTTATGAAAAATCAACTTTGGAGCAAGTTGTTCTTCGGCATGTTGATGCTTTTTGCAGCAACGTCGTTTACGGCGTGTGTCGATGACAACGATGATACGGGCGTTCCGTATCTGGAGTTAGAGGCTGAAACGCTTCCCTTTACGTTGCAGGGTGGCGATGTGACCTTTACGGTCGAGACCAACCGCCCGTGGTTTATCACGATGGGCGAGAATAGCGATTGGGTGACGGTGGCCCCGATGGTGGGTGACGGTACGACCGAGGTGGAGATCTCGCTGCCCGAGGCTACCTATGGTCGTGTGGCTGAATTGCACTTCAACCTCTCGAACAGCTATGGTGTCTATATGACCAAGACGCTGTCGGTTCAGCAGGGTGAGGTGGCCGCCATCGAGACCATCTACAAGGAGACCTGCGGTACGGCTTCGGTTTCGAGCCCCTGGCCCTATGTGGATGCCTATACGTCGTGGATGACCGAGGGTACGGGTGCCGATGAAGTCTTCTACACGGGTGAGAAGGCGACGATTCGCTCGTCGGGTCTGGCCAATGCCGGTTCGGGTCCCAATGTGGTCTTCTTTGGTACGGCTCCGGCCAGCTTCGTGGTCAATAAGATCGCTCTGCAGCCCGAGCAGAATCGCCTGAATCTGAGCTTCCTGGGTAGCTATTCGGAGACGCTTGCCAATGGCGATTACAACAACGTATTCGACCTGTCGCAGTTCGAGGTGGCAATCAGTGGCGACGGCCAGAAGTGGTCGAAGCTCGACATTGCGAAGGATAACGGCGACTCGGAGCGTCCTTACTGGGTATCGGCCGAGGCTGATTTCTCGCTCGTGGAGGTGCCCGATTATCTCTACATTCGCTTCACGGCTACGAAGGCTTCGGTCTTCCGTGTTGATGACATTGAGCTCAAGACGAGCAACGACCTGGGTCCGGAGATCGACCTCTCGCAGGGTACCGAGGGCGGTGCTTCGGGCGGTGGTGATACGCCTGTGACGCCTGCCGGTGATGCGCTGTGGCACGAGAACTTTGGCGACCAGGGTGAGGATAAGCCCCTGGTGAAGGATTACACCAATTGGGAAAAGGGCGGCTCGGTAGGTGCTGCGGTGACCTACGATGCTCCTTCGGGCAATGTTTCGGTGCGTGAGTCGGGTAAACTGAGTGCCGGTTATGCCGGTGCTTCGGGTGCCGGTAAGCTCTTCTTCGGTACGAACAATCCGGTCTTTGTGGTGGGTAATATCGCTCTGACGAGCGAGCAGACGAAGCTCAAGCTCAACTTTGGTGGTGCCTACTCGAAAAACAATAACGGTACGTATGACAACACCTTCTATGCCGAGAAGTTCCACGTCGCCTTGAGCGGTGATGGTGCAACGTGGTCGGAGATCAACTACACGACGGCCAAGGCCGACGAGTTCTGGGTGTATGCCACGGCCGATGTGACGCTGAAGGCTGCGCCGTCGAAACTCTATGTGAAGTTCTGGGTAGACGAGGTTTCGGTCTTTGCGATCGACGACGTGCAGCTCTCGCTGGGCGAGGGTGGTCAGGAGATTGACCTGGCAACCGGTGATACGGGCGGTGACGAGCCGAGCGATCCGGTGGTGACCGATGCTGTCTGGTATGAGAGCTTTGGTGTGCCCGTGAAGGGTAGCAATGGCTATTGGCCTTACGCAAATGAGAATACGGCCAATGTGATGAGTGGCTCGGGTGTAGTAGCCGGCACGACGTCCTATGCAGGTTACAACACGTCGGCTCGTACGGTAGCTTCGCAGAACTCGCCCAATCCTCCCTGTTCGGGTGAGGGTCACGTATGGTTCCCCGCGAATAAGACGGCCGACAAGAACTTCTTTACGGTCGAGAAGCTGGCGCTGAAGGGTCAGACGAATCTGGATCTAGCCTTCTACCTGTATGGCAACAGCGCAGTTTATAAGACGGGCGATGTGGTGCTGGACTTCTCGGGCGATGGCGAAAAGTGGGTGACGGTGAACTTTACGACCGGCGCTGTTTCGGGTGCTACGACCGAGTGGGTGAAGGCAACGGCTTCGGTGACGCTGAAGAATGCCGTTGATTACCTCTACATCCGCTTCTCGTCGGCTACGACGGGTGGTGTCCGTATGGATGACCCGACCCTGACGGTGGGTAAGGGCGGTACACAGATCGACCTGGGCGAGGGCTCGGGCGGTGGCGAGGAGCCTACGCCGACCCCCACGCCGGGTGAGGATACGTCACTCGATTTCACGGATGCCGGCAACTATATGTTGGTATGGTCGGTAGGTGGTAAGATGAAGGCTGCGTTGCCGGCATCGAACTACAACCTGCTCGTGAAGGATGTAGCTGTGGAGAACAATACGATCGTTGCAGCAGGCAACGAGGCTGCCGTATGGCGTGTGGCTGCCAGCTCGGTAGAGGGTCAGTACACGATCCAGGGCAGCGATAATAAATACTACGCCATGAAGGGCGACTTCGATGCCTTCAATAAGGCGGATGATCTGACCAATAGCGAGTTGAGCTACGAGTGGGTGTTCCGCAAGCAGAGCGATGGTCGCTACATGGTGCTCAACGTCCACAAGCAGAAGTGGATGCAGTGGGATGAAACCTTTAGTAATATCACGGCTTCCAAGCAGACGGGTGCGATGCCGTATATCTTCAAGGCCAATGCGGACGGTTCGGCCTACGAGCTGATCGGTGGTGGTTCGGCCCCCGATAGCGGTGAGGAGCCGACTCCGGAGCCGGAGCCCGATCCGACCCCCTCGGGTGTATTGAGCGTCAAGGAGCTCGTGCAGTTGATGATTGCCGGTACGCCCTACACCGATAAGACGGTCGAGGGTTATGTGGCCGCTTATGGTGGCTCGGGCACGGAGAACGTATCGCAAGGTACGGTGGTGCTGACCGACAATGACGGTGCCGAGTATAGCGGTCTGACGGTCTTTAAGTATGATTTGAGCTCGCTCGGTTTGAAGGTGGGTGATAAGATCCAGATCAAACTGACGAATGCCACGACGGGTGATTACAACGGCCTGCGCCAGTTGGCTACGGTGGCTAACGACGATGTAACGGTGATCTCGAGCGGTGCCACGATCAACTACAAGACGCTGACGGGAGCACAGCTCAATGCCGACTATGCAAAATACCTCTCCGTACCGGTACAGGTGGCCAACGCAACGCCGACGGCTGCTTCTGTAGGTAAGACCTTCGCTTCGTCGCTGACTTTCAACGACGGTACGGATTTCACGGTCTACAACCGTTCGAAGTGGGCTGCCGGTGCCGAACTGACGGTACACAATGTGACGGCTACGGTACGCGGTGTAGCTTCGGTGTTCGACGGTCAGCCGCAGCTTGTTCCCACCTCGACGGCCGATATCGAGGCCTTCACGCAGGGTGGCACGACTCCCGATCCCGATCCGACCCCGGATCCGGACCCGACGCCCGATCCCGACCCGACGCCCGATCCTTCGGGTACGGTCTATCTCTGGCAGGATGATTTCAGCCAGTTTAACAGCAAGACGGCCGATGGTACGAAAGACTTCTTTGCCAATACCGGTTTGACGGGTTCGATTAGCGGTTTTGCAGATGCTTATACGGCCGGATCGAAGGTTTATGAGGGTCCTGCCGGTAAGATTAAGTTTGGTTCGTCGAGTGCGAAGGGTACGCTGACGACTCCCGCCATGAAGAATATCGCCAGTGGTGCAGTCAATGCAACCCTCTCGGTCGATCTGATGGCATGGTCGAACCAAGATCCTACGGCCTCGACCTATGGCAAGATTGATAGCGGTGTAACGGTGATCATTACGGTGAACAACGGCGGTACGATTGGTGGCGCTGCTTCGGTGACCACGGCTACGCTGACCGGTGATATGCAGACCTTCACCTATACGCTTTCGGGTGTTACTTCGGCTACCACGATTACGATTGAGGCTGCTTCGGCTTCAAAGAAGCGTTTCTATCTGGATAACCTGGTAATCAAGCAGCAGTAATACGACAGCCGTCTAAAACAGAACGAACGATGACCAATCGTATGATAACCATTTCGCTCATCTCCATCCGCCAATTTGTTGAGTGGCTGATGGTGCTGGCACTCGTCTGGCCGTTCACCGCATGTAGCGGTGGCGGCGACGATGAGGCCGGTGGCAGCAATATGGTCAGTTGGAAAGAGGGGGTGAATACGGTCTCCTCGTCGGCCGGATCGGCCACCTTGCTCATCTCGGAGCAGAGTTGGCCGGGTACGACGTGGCGAGCAGAGATTGTCGCCGGCTCGGAGTGGCTTTCGTTTGCCAAAGGAACGACCCAGACCGAGAAGGAGGGTACGGTTGCAGCCGCTTTGTCGGCTCGCGTGATCTACCTCTACTATGCGGCCAATACGAGCACCGAAGAGCGTGAGGCGATGATCCGCTTCACCTTCGAGGGTCAGACCCCGATCAGCCTGCTGCTGACTCAGCGTGCCGGTAACGGTGGAGGCTCGAATCCTCCGAGTGGGGGCGAGGATACCCCTTCGACCGGTCTGGAGTGGCCCGAGTTGCCGACCATGACCGAGCAAGGGAATTATTTCTATACCACCCACTATACCCCCGTGCGTGATGTCTCGCAGGGAGGGCAGATGATCTCCAAGCGTAACTTTACGCTCTGCTACGATAAGGAGAAGCGCGCCGCTTGGTGGGTAGCCTATCCGTTGCACAGCGTCTATATGGGTTCGACGGGCCGCACCGAGGCGTGGGAGTATGATCCCAACATCGAGAAGAGCTGGCAACCGATGCTCTACTCGGCCTACAACAATGGTGGCACGTGGCATCGTGGCCATCAGTTGCCGAGTGCCGACCGCACGGCAACCCGTGAGATGAATGCGCAGACCTTCTACTTCTCGAATATGACCCCGCAAAACGGCACGCTCAACAGCAATAAGTGGGCGACGTTGGAGGGTAAGGTGCGCAATTGGGCCTGCTCGGATACGCTCTATGTGGTGACGGGTGCCTATTGGGCCTCGACGAGCAACTACACGACCGATAAATCGGGTAATGTCTGTCCTACGCCGACCCATTACTTCAAGGTGGTAGCTCGCACACGCAAGGGTGACGTGCGCGAGAAGGGCGACCGCTTGGGCGACTATGCAGCCTCGGAGTTGCAGTCGATCGGCTTCTGGGTGGAGCATAAGCCAAACTCGAGTGTGGGGGAGGTCTCGTCGTGGGCACGCAGCGTGCAGGAGATCGAGCAACTGACCGGTTTCGAGTTCTTCCCGACCCTGCCGGCCGAAGTGAAGACGCAGAAGAATGCGGCTCAATGGGGCTTGTAAATGAATCTTAAAAGAAGAGAGACAAGATGAAGAAAAGTTGGATTTTTACCTTGCTGCTATTATCGGTGATGGTGCTGAGTTTTGCACAAAAGCCGCACAAGGTCATGTTCTGGAACATCGAGAACTTCTTCGATACGATCAACGATCCGGAGGTGCGCGACGATGAGTTTACGCCCGAGGGCGTGAAGGCCTGGAATAGCGCCAAGTATTATAAAAAGTTGGCCAACATCGAGCGTGTGATCTTCGATGTGGCCGCCATGGATAAGAACTACCCGGCCGTGATCGGCTTCTCGGAGGTTGAGAACCGCTCGGCGTTGGAGGATATTGTGGCCACGCGCAAACTCAAGCCGGCCTCGTATCGCATTGTCCACTACGACTCGCCCGAGCGTCGTGGCGTCGATGTAGCCTTTATCTATCGCCCCGATGTGTTCAACTTGGAGGGTAGCTGCCCGGTGCGGGCCCATGTTCCCACGCTGCCGAACTTCCTCACGCGTGATATTCTGACGATGTGGGGTACGATCGAGGGGGAACCCTTCTATTTCATGGTGATTCACTGGCCTTCGCGCCTGGGTGGTAAGGAGGCCTCGGCCTTCAAGCGCAATGCTCTCGGTGAGCAGATGTTCCGTCTGGCCGACTCGGTGCGCCGAGTCAATCCGGCCGTGAAGGTGGTTGCTATGGGCGACTTCAACGACGATCCGACCGATCCGAGTATGGAGGAGTACATGCAGGCCAAAGGCTCGCTGAAGGAGGTGGCGCCGAATCAGTTCTTCAACCCCTATCATGAGATGTTGCGCAAGGGCGAGGGTACGCTGGCCTATGGCGATGCTTGGAATATCTTCGATAACATTGTCGTGTCGGAGAATCTGGCCAAGGGTACGACCGGCGAGCTGACCTTGCAGCGCGACAAAAAGACGAAGTACTACGGGCACATCTTCCGACAGCACTACCTGTTCCAGCAGGAGGGGCAGTATCGCGGTTATCCGTTGCGCACCTACGTGGGCAACACCTTCCAGGGCGGTTTTAGTGACCACTTGCCGGTATTTATCTACATTGCCAAATAAAATAAATAAAGAGATATGAAAATTAAAACTATCCTAACGCTAATGCTTTCGATGCTGGGTCTGGTTGCCATGGCCCAGGATGGAGGTATCAAGGGTCGCGTCGTCTCGCGTGAGGGACGTGCGGCTGTGAGCGGTGTGCAGATCACACTGATGCCGGGCGAGCAGGTGGCAACTTCGGACGGAGAGGGTCACTTCCTCTTTGAGATGGTGCCGGGTGGTGAGTATTCGCTGCTGTTCGAGGCCGAGGATTTCGAGCCTTTGACCCTCGCGGTTCGTGTGGGAACCATGGTGCGAGACCTGCAGACGGTCATGCTGGTGCCGGCCGTACCGCAGGAGATTCTGGATGACTCGATCTTCTCGGAGTTTGATGTCGAGACGGCCTCGGATGCCAACTCGTTGCCTACGTCGCTGTCGGCCTCGAAGGACATCTTCAACAGCATCGCCTCGTACAATTTCAGCGAGATGCGCTTCAATGTGCGTGGTTATGACTCGCAGTACCAAGACATCTACATGAACGGTATCCGCCTGAACGACGCCTTGACCGGCTACTCGCCGTGGTCGCTGTGGAGCGGTCTGAACGACGCCACGCGCAACCAGGAGGTGACCTCGGGTTTGGTGATGTCGGATGTCGGTCTGGGTGGTATCGGTGGTACGACGAACATCAATACGCTCCCCTCGCAGATGCGTAAGGGCCTGCGTACGAGCTTGGTAACAGCCAACCAGAGCTACCGTTTCCGCGCGATGGTGACCTATGCTTCGGGTCAGCAGGATAACGGTTGGTCGTATGCCTTCTCGCTCTCTACCCGTCAGGGTGGCAACGACTATGTCGATGGCGTTTATTACAACGCTTTCGGCTATTTTGCCGCCGTGGAGAAGCAGTTTGCCGGTCGTCATCGTCTGGCTTTGACTCTGTTGGGTGCTCCGACCGAGCGCGGTGCACAGCAGGCATCGACCCAGGAGGCCTATGATTTGGTGGGCAACAACTACTACAACCCGAATTGGGGTTGGCAGGATGGCAAGAAACGCAATGCCCGTGTACGCGACAACCACGAGCCGCTGGTGATGCTCAACTATCGTTTCGACATCACGGATCGTTCGCAGTTGGATGTGGCCACCTCGTTGCGCTTTGGTGTGAATGGCTATTCGGCCTTGACGTGGAAGGATGGTCCCGACCCGCGCCCCGATTACTATCGCTATCTGCCGAGCTATTTCGTGCGCGATGGGAACTTGGCCCAGGCAGCCATGCAGGCCGAGCGTTGGCGTAGCAACTACCAGAATGTCCGCCATTTTGATTGGGAGGGGATGTATCAGGCAAACTACATTGCCGGCGATCCCGAGGATGAGGCGCTCTATGGCCCGGGCCACCGTGCCAATTATATGGTCGAGGAGCGTCATACCGACCAGTTGGACTGGAACTTGGCGATCAATTTCTCGCACCTGTTCCGCAACAACACGAAGCTCAACATGGGTCTGATGATGCGTCGCAACCGCACGGAGTACTACTCGGAGGTGAAGGATCTCCTGGGTGGTGACTATTGGGCCGATGTCGATAAGTTTGCTCAGCGCGACTTTGCGTCGGATCCGGCCCTCTATCAGAACGATTTGGAGTACTACAATGCCCATGGCCATGCCCGTGTCGCACGCGAGGGCGATAAGTATAACTACGACTACTACGCACACGTGCTCAAGACTGGTGTTTGGGCCTCGTATCAGTTCCAGGTAGGTCGCCTGGGCGTAGTGCTGGGCGGCGAGCTGGGCACCACGCAGATGTGGCGTGAAGGTTTGTGGCAGAAGGGTCTGTTTGCCGACAACTCGAAGGGTAACTCCGAGATGTTGGACTACCTAAATTATAAGGGTAAGCTGAATCTGACCTATCGTTTCTCGGCCGCCCATTCGATCGAGGCCAATGCGCTGATCATGCAGCAGGCTCCCGATTTCCGTTCGGCCTTCGTTTCGCCGCGTACGCGTAACACGGTGACGCCGAATCTGGAGGAGGAGAAGGTCTTCGGTGTGGATGCTTCGTACAATGTGCGTTATGGCGATTTCAAGGCGCGCATTTCGGGCTACTACACCACGATCTCGGACCAATCGAAGGTGATGTCCTACTATGACGATGTGGCTTCGACCTATACGAACTTTGCCATGAGTGGCATTGACAAGAAGCATTTCGGTCTGGAGGCTGCCTTCCAGGCTCCGATCTATCGTGGCCTCTCGTTGCGCGGTGCTGTGAGCTGGGGTCAATACACCTACGACTCGAACCCCTTCTACGTGCAGACGCAGGATAACAGTGCCGAGGTGGTCTCGACCGGTCGTGTCTATTGGGAGGATTTCCACGTAGAGAGCACCCCGCAGCTGGCTGCCAGCCTGGGGCTGAACTTCCGCTCGAGCAAGAACCTCTTCTTGTCGTTTGACGTGAACTACTACGATAACATGTACCTCTCGATGAGCCCGATCTATCGTACGGATGCCGTCATTTCGGCCGGTATGTCGCCCTCGGATGTGGCCTTCATCCGTCAGCAGGAGAAGTTCGATTCGGCCTATGTGCTGAATGCCTCGATCGGTAAGAATTGGTCGATCCAGCGTAAATATACGCTCGGCTTCAGCCTCTCGGTGGATAATATTCTCAACGATCAGGATATTAAGACGGGCGGTTACGAGCAGACGCGTCTGGTCAAGAACGAGGAGACGACGGTTACCACTTACCAGCCCTTCGATTCGAAGTATTTCTACATGTTCGGTACGACCTATTACCTGAATATCTATTTCCGATTCTAATGTGTGGTATCGATTAAAACGGTGAAAACTATGAAAAGTATCTATAAACTCATTCTCCTTTCGTGGGTCGTGCTGGGTGTTTCGTGCTACAACGATTACGACGATCCGCAGCCCGATCAGCCCTATACGGATGCCGATTTCAAGGCCGAAGGGTTGGACTATATCTCGATCAAGGAGCTCAAATCGACCTTCTGGAGCGAGACGGGTGCCGGAACGGGTGCCGTGGCCTCGCTGCCCATCACCGAGCCGCTCTATACGCGTGGTAAGGTGATCACGACGGACCGCTATGGCAGCATCTATAAATCGGTGTTCCTCTATGACGAGAAGACGGAGTCGGCCATCGAGTTGAAACTCAATTCGGGTAACTATGTCTTCTATGCCCCCGGCCGTGAACTCTTTGTCAAGCTGCAGGGCTTGGTGCTGGGTAACTACCGTGGTATGGTCAGCATCGGTGCCGCTTCGGGTAACAATGAGTACTCGAACGATAACATCGAGTTGCCGGTCATGATCGCCGAGCATGTCTTCCGTGGTGAGCAGATCGGCATGTCGAAGGCCGACACGTTGGTGGTCAATAGCTCGAACTATAAGAGCTTGAGTGATGATGACCTGGGCCGTTTGGTACGTTTCGAGGGGGTTACGAGCACCTTCGGAAAGGCTCCCTGGGGCTATAAGAACAACTTCCCGAACTACTTTGCCAACCAGACCTCGTACGATGTGACCAGCGAGGGCGGTCTGGATGGCGTTTCGTGGACCGATTTTATTCAGGGCACGCCGACGTGGGCCGCCATGGGTAAGATGGATGGTGCAGGGGTGACCTCGACCTACTTCTACGGCTCGGCCTGGTTTAGCTACAATCCTACGGATGCAGGTGCTGACAGCAACGCTCCGGCGGGTAACTACGTGGTCCGCACGAGTGGTTATGCCCATTTCCGCGATGAGGCGATTCCGGCCGATGGTTCGGTGGTCGATCTGACGGCTATCTATGTGAAATATACGAACAGCTCGGGTCGCTATGTGACCTATCAGCTGACGTTGAATGATGGGGCGGATGTGGTCGTAAAGTAAGGAACGCCGCTTCTACCTAAAATGGGCTGTCCAACACAATGGTTGGACAGCCCATTTTAGGTTTGTGCCGTTGCGGATGGCGGGCGACCTTACGCCTATTCCAGGAAACGTACCGAAGCGCGTACACAGGTCTTCTTCTCCGAGGCAATCTCGAAGAGCAGCGTACCCTCTTGCTCGGCGGTCGTGATGGTGAGCATCTCGCCCAAGATGGCCTCGTTGAGGAAGTGCAGATCGAGGCGGAAGGGACGATTCTCGCTGATGGCCTCAATCGGCAGACGGTCGAAGATCATCTCGATGTAGCGAATCGTGTTCATGTGTCGGTTGAAGTCGATGTCGCTGTAACGCACGCGGTGGTTGTGACGCTCCCCATCGCTCAAGGGGCGCAGACGACCGGCCGGAGCACACGGCTCGGGATCGGGTACCATATAAATATCGTGTACCTTGCCGGTGGTTTGTGTCAGATCGACCGATGTGCGGGTCGTCATGTCCAGCATGGCCCACTGCGAGGTCATCACGGCAAACTCCTGCCCCTGCTCGTCGTACATGCGGAAGTTACGGGTCGAGAGTATGCGGTTGTAGCCGCTGATCCAAGTCTCGATCTGATAGTCGGAGTACTGCTTGGGACGATCTTTGACCTCGATGGCCATGCGACCCAGCACCCAGGTGTGGTTGTCAGCCTCCATATCGACATAGTCGAACCCCTTGTTGTGGGCATCGCGGCCCGCTGCATTGAGTGCAGCCATGATGAGGTTGGGGGCCTTCAGCCGCGACGTGAAATCCAGATCCTGCGGCTCAACATGCTGTTTGAAATATGCCTTTTCTGCCATTGCGTATACTATTTATAGGTGCAAAGATACAAATAAAAAGGAATAAAAGAAAAATGTGTGATGGTCTCATATCGAAAAACAATAAAAAATATTTGTTATTCATAGTTTTTCGCTATCTTTGCAAACAATAGAACCTATTTGTTAAAACTATGGAACACAAAAAAGCCTATTTGCGCCGTCTGTTGCTGATCATGATCGCCTTCTTTGCGGTGCTGATCGGTGGATTCTTGCTCGATATTGTGCCGAACTTTACACAAGGTTTGAGCGAGGGTGCCCGCGTCGGCCATCAGATTGTAGATGCCTACGAGCAGGAGGAGCCACGCAGCCAATACCTGCTGTGGAATGTGCCCATCCGTTGCTCGGCACCGATTGCCATTGAGACCTCGGATGCTAAACGCCAGGTGGTGGGGCAGCTCTCGACCCTCAGCCTCTCGGTGCAGGAGCCTGTGCAGCCGGGCGAGTCGATGACCCGCATTGCCTTTGCTGCCATTGGCAATTCGCCACTGATCTATGCCTTGATGATTGGCAGTGCGTTTTGCTTTCCGGTGATCATCCTGCTCATGTATTTCATCATCCGCTCGGTGCGCTGTGCGATCCGCGAGGAGCGTCCGTTGGCCAAGAACAATGTCTGGCTGCTGCGTGCGATTGCCCTGCTGACGATTTTGAGCGAACTGTTGAATCAAACGGGTCTGTGGCTGATCAATACGAAGGCGGCCGAGGTGCTGGCCGGTACGGCCTATACGGTCGATACGACCTTCCATTTGAACTATTCGACCCTGATCATGGGCATCCTGCTCCTCTTTGCGGCCGAGGTCTTTATTATTGGCCGCGATTTGGGCGAAGAACAAAAGCTAACCATCTAAAAATTAACCTATACTACTATGTCTATCAATCGAAATATGCAACAGGGGGGGGGTAGGTCATGGCCATAATTATCAACATCGACGTCATGATGGCCAAGCGCAAGATGCAACTCGGCACGTTGGCCGAACGGGTGCAGATTACGCCTGCCAACCTCTCGATTCTCAAGACCGGCAAGGCGAAGGCGATCCGTTTTTCGACCCTCGAGGCCATTTGCCGTGAATTGGATTGTCAGCCGGGCGATATTATCGAGTATCGTCCCGATGAGGAATAAAACAGCACATATAAAATTACTTTTACTTTTTTTTAATCGTATGAAAAAAATCACTTTATGGCTCGCATCACTGCTGTTGGCAGTCGGTGCGATGGCGCAGCCGGGTAACCCGATGCTGCAGCCCCTGCCCGTGGATCCTGCCGTGCGTACAGGCACGTTGGAGAACGGCATGACCTATTACATTCGTCACAACGAGAAGCCGAAGAAGCAGGCCGATTTCTACATCCTGCACCACGTAGGAGCTATTCAGGAGGAGGAGAATCAGCAGGGTCTGGCTCACTTCTTGGAGCACATGGCCTTCAACGGCACGAAAAACCTGCCGGGTAAGCAGCTGATCGAGTATCTGGAGACGATCGGTGTGAAGTTCGGTGCCAACCTGAATGCCTACACCTCGTGGGATGAGACCTGCTACAATATTTCGGCCGTGCCGACCACCCGCGAGGGTATCATCGACTCGGCGATGCTCATTCTGCACGACTGGTCGCACTTCATCGCCCTGCAGCCCACCGAGATCGACTCGGAGCGCGGTGTGATCAAGGAGGAGTTGCGTACGCGCGACGGCGCACAGTGGCGTGCTACGATGAAGATGTTGCAGGCCCTGGGTAAGGGTACGCGCTATGCAGAGCGCAACCTGATTGGCTATTTGGAGGGTCTGGAGAGCTTCAAGTATAGCGATCTGGGCGACTTCTATGCCAAGTGGTATCGTCCCGAGTTGCAGTCGATTGTCATCGTAGGTGACATTGATGTCGATAGCGTCGAGTCGAAGCTCAAGACCTTGATGAGCGACATCCCCGCTTCGCCGGCCGATGCAGCCCAGAAGGCCGTGATCACGGTACCCGACAACGAGGAGCCGATCGTCTCGATCTATACTGATCCGGAGATGACTGGTACGCAGGCACAGATCTTCATCAAGCGTGCTGCGATCCCCGAACAGCTGAACAACACGATGGCCGGTGAGGTGCAGACGCTGCTCTCGCACTTCATTTCGGATATGGCCAATGCCCGCTTGGAGGAGATCTCGATGCAGGCCGATGCTCCCTTCATCGGTGGTTCGTTGCAGACGGGCGATGTGATTGGTATCATCCCGACGCTCCATGCTACGGCTGTTGGTGTGGCTACGCAGGATGGTAAGCTGGCTCGCGGTATCGAGGCTGCCTTCGTCGAGATGGAGCGCATCCGTCGTCATGGCTTCACGCAGGGTGAGTTTGAGCGTGCACAGAACGATCTGTTGCGCTCGGCCGAGCGTGGTTACACGAACCGCAACGACCAGACGAATGCCTACTATGTGCAGCGTTGCTTGCGTGCCGCTCGCAAGAATATGCCCCTGCTCGATGCCGAGACCGAGTGGCAGCTGGACAGCGCGCTCATCAAGCAGCTCAATGTCGATGTCGTGAATATGCTGGCCAAGCAGGTGATCACGGATAAGAACCAGGTGATCATTGTCAATGCCCCCGAGAAGGAGGGTGTGGCTGTTCCGACCGAGGCCGAGATCCTGGCTATCCGCGCAGCTGTGGCCCAGCGTGAGATTGAGCCTTATCAGGACGACGTAGTCAAGGAGCCGCTCATCGCCGAGGGTACGGTGCTGGCCGGGTCGCCCGTGAAGAAGATGAGCGTGGACGAAGCCTATGGCACGACGACCTGGGAGCTCAAGAATGGTGTGAAGGTGGTGGTTAAGCCGACGACCTTCAAGGCCGACGAGGTGCAGCTCATGGCTACGGCCGAGGGTGGTAGCTCGGTGCTCACGAACGAGGAGATCATCTATGCCGACCTGCTGCCGGCTGTTTGCCAGATGTCGGGTGTCGGTAAGTTCTCGGCTACGGAGCTCAAGAAGCAGCTTTCGGGTGTGACGGCGCGTGTGAATGTGGGTGTAAGCCCCTACCGCAGTCAGCTCGTAGCCGGTGGCTCGCCCAAGGATATGGAGACGATTCTGCAACTCGTATGGTTGCAGTTTGCCCAGCCGCGTTTCGACGAGGGTGATTACAACACGGTGATGAAGATGGTGGGTGCCCAGCTGGAGAATCTGGAGAAGAACCCCGACTACCTGATGCAGAAGATGACGACCGATATCGCCTATGGCCACAATCCGCGTCGTCAGGAGCTCTCGAAGGAGATCGTAGCACGCTATCAGTTTGCCGATCTGGAGCCGATCTATCGCAAGCTCTTCCCCTCGGCCAACAGCTTTACCTTTATGATCGTCGGTAATGTTGATCTGGAGACGCTGCGCCCGCTGGTGGAGAAGTATATCGGTTCGCTGCCTACGGCCAAGAAGCCGATGCAGGCCATTGATGACAAGAGTGGCTATGTAGCGGGTACGGTCGATGAGACGTTCCGCACCGAGATGCAGCAGCCGAAGGTTTCGGTGCGCTATATCTTCTCGGATGCGGTGGAGAACACGACCCAGAACCGCCTGGCGATGCTCTATCTGACGCAGGCTCTGAATTCGCGCTATCTGCAGTCGATCCGCGAGGAGAAGGGTGGTACCTATGGTGTGCAGGTATGGGGCTCGATTTCGGATCTGCCCACGCCGACCTATACGATGAATATTGCCTTCGACACGAACGAGCAGATGGCCGATGAGTTGTGCCAGATCATCATCAAGGAGATCGAGACGATCGCATCCGAGGGCCCGAAGGCCGATGACATTGAGAAGACGCGTGAGTTCCTGCTCAAGAGCTGGAAGAGCAGCTTGGAGCAGAACAACAGCTGGATGCAGTACATCAGCCTGAAGCAGACGCAGGGTCTGGACTATCTGGCCGATTACGAGGCTGCTGTGAAGGCGATGACCTACGATGACGTGAAGGCCTTTGCCCGCATGATTCTGGAGAATAAGAATCAGATTAAGGTGATGATGCGTCCTGTGGAGGCACCCGCGAAGTAATCGTCTACGACTTTCAATAAGAAGGGGCTGTCCAACAATATGGTTGCGACAGCCCCTCTTTTTATGCCGATATCCGACGGCTCCTAATTCGATCCCTGGTAATAGGCAATGGCATGTTGCAAAGCCAGGCTGTCGATCTGTTGGACGGCCTCCATGCGGTGGGGATCCTCGGCCGTGGGGGTGAGCCGGTATTGCGCTACGCGACGTACGGGCGAGAGGATGGTCAGCCGGTCCCCCTCGATGTAGCCCAAATCTTGGTAGGTGGCCACAAAGGCTCGTTCCGTGAAATCGGGCTCCAGAATGCTCCGTCCGTAGAAGGGCGATTCGTAGCTCAAGCCGATGAGCGAAAGCAGCGTAGGCATGAGGTCGATCTGTGAGACGATGCGCGATTCGATGCGCGGCTCCACCAACCCCGGAGCCACGATGACGGCCGGAATGTGGTATTTGTCGAGCGGAATATCGACCGCACCAGCACTCGACGCGCAATGGTCGGCCGTAATGAGGAAGATCGTGCGATCGAACCAATCGGTCTGGCGGGCAGCCCGCATAAACTCGCCGAGGGCGTAGTCGCTGTACATGACACCCCCTTCGCGCGAACGGCTGTCGTGCGGGATCGAGATGCGTCCGGCCGGATAGGTGAAGGGACGGTGGTTGCTGACCGACATGATGTGGGCAAAGAAGGGTCGGGAGGTGGTTGCCAGCGTATCGAGCGTGCGAACGGCCTTGCGGTAGCAATCCTCATCGCACACACCCCAAATGTTGGCGAAGGTGATCTCCTCGTCGGTGTAGGTGGTCTGGTCAATGATGCGGTAGCCGTTCCCGCCAAAGAACGAGCGCATGTTGTCGAAATAGCTGTTGCCACCGTAGAAATAGGTGACATCATAGCCCTTAGCGGCCAGCAACTCGCCGATTGTCGTGCACGAGGTGTTGTCGCGGCGTTTGATGATGCTCTGACCCGGGCAGGGGGGCATCGAAAGGGTCACAGCCTCCAAACCGCGTACCGTGCGGTTGCCCGTTGCGTAGAGCCGATCGAAGGCCAAGCCACAGGTGTAGAGCGAGTCGAGGGTCGGGGTGAGTCGTTTGGTGTTACCAAAATGGGCCATGTAGGATGCACTCATGCTTTCGAGCGTGATGAGCACGATGTTGTAGGGCTTTGCGGTCGGCTCTTGTGGCGTGACGCCTTGCACGGTCCGCAGTACTCCCTGCTCGGAGCCATAGACGCGACATAGATAGTCGCTCACCTCCTGCTCGGGGCAGGTAGGGTAGAATTGGCGGTAGTCCAACTCGTTTTTGCGGAATGCGTCGTAGAATCGTTGCAGTCCGTTGGCTTGCAACTCGTTGGCGTAGGTGTTTTTGCTCTGCTGCAGGGGTGTGGTCAGCTGAAGCAGACCCACGGCGGCGATCACTAACAGCGGATATAGCGTGGCTACATATTTGCGCCATCCGGCAGCATAGAATAGTTGCTCACTTTGGCGATAGGAACGGAAGAGCAGCTCCCGCACCACGAGCGTCAGCACGAGCCAACCGGCCAGAATCGGGAAGATCGGGTAGGACTCCACGATGTTGCCGATCACCTCGTGGGTATAGACCAAATAATCGACTGCAATGAAGTTGTAACGCACGCCAAACTCATTCCAGAAGAGGTATTCGCTGACGACATTGAAGAGGATGGCTCCCACGTAGATCGTCGTCAGCAGGAAGAACCACATCCGCGTCCAATAGGGGCGGATCCGGGGTATAAAAAGGCGCAGGGCGTAGCTACCGGCCCAATAGGCCAACATGGCGGTCGCAATGCGGCGGGCGGCTCCGCTATATTGCGAGAAGATCGAATCGAAGAAGAGCACGTAGCAGAGGGCTGCGACGAGCACCGAGAGGGTGATCCACCCCCACGGACTGCGGTACTTGCGGTCGGTCGTGGTCACCATCCAGAGCCACAACGGCAGTCCGGCTAATAGGGCTACACAGAGGTCATTGACGGCCCCGACGAGGTAGATCGTGATCCACTCCAAGGCGGTGAAATCCAACGAGAGGGTCTGTTCGTTGAAGAGTAGGACAATGCGTAAAACGAGTCCTGCCAGTAGGGTGAGAAGGATCAATCGTCCGAGTACGCCCCAAATGCGATTGGTTGCGTTTTTCATGATGTTTTTAGCGTTGTGTCAAAGACTTTTAGCCAAACACCGCAGTGTCGATTTCCTGAAAGAGGGGCAGGGTGGCGTGGCCGAAAAGGTATGCAAAAGTATAGGAAAGGTGTGATTTTCGCAAATTTGAGAACGTTTTTTTCGTTTCTGGAACTGTTCTTTTCGGATGGACCTGCATGATTTATGTTTATTGGATGAGAAAAAAAGCATAGATGATGCCGAAGTTTTGCTTTTTTTGTATCTTTGAAGTATGAAAATCACGATTCTCGGTCCGGCACACCCTTATCGGGGCGGTTTAGCTTCGATTATGCAGACCATGGCTCGGCTCTATCAGCGCGATGGCCATGAGGTGGATCTCTGTACCTTTACGTTGCAGTACCCCTCGTTGCTCTTTCCGGGTAAGAGCCAGACGGTCTCCACACCGGTCCCCGAGGACCTGACCATTCGTCGTGAGGTCTCGACCATCAACCCCTTCAATTGGTGGCGCGTAGGGCGTATGTTGCGCCGTGAGCGTCCCGACTTCATTCTGTTGAAGTATTGGACCCCCTTCATGGCCCCCTGCTTTGGGGCGATTGCCCGCTTGGCGCGTAAGAATGGCCATACGAAGGTGCTTTGTCAGATCGACAATGTCGAGCCACACGAACACCACCTGATCGACCGCCCCTTCAATCGCTATTTCCTGCGTTCGGTCGACGGCTTTGTCTATATGTCTGATGAGGTGGGTCGTCAGTTGCGTGCCTACACCGCGGCTCCGGCTCTCTTCTCGCCCCATCCGCGCTTTGAGAACTTCGGCGAACGCATCCCCCGTGAGGAGGCTTGTGCAGCCCTCGCGCTCGATCCGGCGACGCGCTATGCCCTCTTCTTTGGCCTTATCCGCGACTATAAAGGGCTCGACCTGCTCTTGCAGGCGTGGGGTGCTATGCGCCGTGCAGGAAAGACCGCAGGGCGTAAGTTGATCGTGGCGGGGGAGTTCTATACCGATCCGAAACCCTACCATCGGTTGCTTGCCGAGCAGGGGCTGGAGCAGGAGGTGATCCTGCACGACCGCTTCATTGCAGATCGCCAGGTGGCGGCCTATTTCTCAGCCGCTGATTTCGTGGTGTTGCCCTATCGCTCGGCTACACAGAGCGGTGTGACGCAGATTGCCTATCAATTTGCCACCCCGATGGTGGTGACCGATGTGGGAGGCTTGAGCGAGATTGTCCCCGACGGGCGAGTGGGCTATTTGTGTCAGCCAACGCCCGAATCGATTGCCGAGAAGATCGAGCAGATCTGGCAGGGCGATACGCTGGAGCGATTCCACCGAAATTGCCTGATCGAGCGGGAACGGTTTTCGTGGGAGGAGATGTGCGGGCAGTTGATGAAAGTCTATCGCATGCTATAACATAAAAAGAGGAGTTTTCCACGCGGGAAAACTCCTCTTGTTTTGTGGAACTCTTTTGTGATTACTCCTCCTTCTTCTTCTTGATATTCGGCTTTTCAAGACCGTAGTTCTTGCGGCCATCCTCGATGCGCAGCAAGAGGCTCATGACGAAGGCCAAGACGCCAAAGAGCGAGAAGATAACCATGGGCATCACATAGCTGCCGGTGACGTTGAGTACCTTACCGATCAGCAGCGGCACCAGACACAGACCGATATTCTGAATCCAGAAGATGACGCAGTAGGCCGAACCGAGAATCTTCTCGTCGATGATCTTCGGAACCGAGGGCCACAGCGCGGCCGGAACCAACGAGAAGGAGACACCCAGCGTGACAATCAGCACCAGAGCCAACCACGGCGAGGGGTAGATCGGGAGCAGGAAGGCAAACGAGAGGTGGCAGGTGATCATAATGACAGCACCCACCATGAGCATCGTCGCTCCTTTACCCACCAAATCAAGGAAAGCACCCAGGAAGGGGGTCAGCACCATCGCTAAAATCGGGAAACAGCTAAACAGACGGGCAGCCGTCGTCGCATCGACCTGCAGCGTGGTCTCCAAGAAGTTGGGGGCATAACGCTGGAAGGGGAAGATCGCCGAATAGTAGAGCACGCACAGCAGAGCCACGAGCCAGAACATCTTGCTCGAGAAGATCTTGCCCAGATCCTTGAGCTGGAACTCCTCATCCGAGGTCTGCTCGGTGGTCTTGCCCTCGGCGGCAATCTGCTTGTCGAAACGCTTGTCCATCAGCGAGAAGATCGTGTAGTTCATCAGACCGATGATCAGCAGCAGCGTGCAGAAGGCTACCGGAGCGAGCACCGACATGTCATACTTCTCGGCGATGAGCGGCGAGATCCACATTACGGCAAAGACACCCAGACGGGCGATAGCCATCTCCATACCCATGGCCAATGCCATCTCCTTGCCCTGGAACCACTTGGCAATCGCCTTCGAGACAGTCGTACCGGCCATCTCACAGCCGCAACCAAAGATCATGAAGCCCAGCGATGCGAGTTTTGCGCTGGCGGGCAGCTCGACCCACCACGAGTTGAGCCAAGCCTCCAGACCCGTACCTACGAAGTAGTCTGAGATGGCATAGAGCTTGATCAGGGCACCGATGACCATCAAGGCACTCGAGAGCAGACCCGTGAAGCGGATGCCCATCTTGTCGAGGATGATGCCGGCAAAAATCAGGAAGAAGACAAAGACGTTGAGGAAGTACTCCGACGAGGCATAGGTGCCGAAGGTCTCACTGTTCCAATTGTGCGACGACTCGATCATCGACATGAGCGGCGACATGACATCGACGAACATGTAGGCGAAGAACATCATCGACGAGATAAGCAGTAGGGCTGCCCAACGCAGATACCACTTGTCGTTTAGTTTTTTAGTAATGGTTTGTGTCATAATTATTTGAGTTTGAATTTGTTTGTTAATTTCCTAAGGGGGCATGCACTTTGAGCAGCTCGTAGGCCTGCTGGATACCCAGCTCGCCGGCCTTCGACAGATCGAGACAGCCTTTGCGCGTATCCTTCATGAAGATCTGAATAATTCCTCGGTTGTAGTAGGCCTCGGCAAAGTGCGGATGTTGCTCGATGGCCTTCGTGTAATCCTCAAAGGCCGCCGGCAGATCGCCCGACAGGGCCATCAGGTTAGCGCGGTTGTAGTAGGCGTAGGCGAAGTCGGGGAAGAGCTTGAGCACCTTGTTGAGGTCGGCAATCGCCTCGTCGTAGCTGTACGTGCGCTTGGTGTTGTTGTGCAGACGGTTGGCCGGATCCGAGTCGATCGTGATACGCTGATAGGAGTTGTCGATCGAGGAGATGAAGTCGATCATCTCGGCACGCGTAGTCGAGCGGTTCAGATAGAGGAACGGATTCGACGGGTTGAGCTCGATGGCCGACGTGTAGGTGTTCACCGAGTTCGTGTATTGCTTGATCAGTGCCTGCGTCATGCCTCGTTGGAAGAGATCCTCCCAGCGCGGTTCCAGCGCATGGATTGCCTGCGCATATCGCTTGTCCATGGCCATGAGCGAGTCGGCCTCGATCGAGCTGTCTTGCCACGAGAGGGTCATGAGCGGATTCTCGATCCGGTTGTAGAAGGCCTCCAGACGCTTCGGATGGTAGGTCTTGGGTTGCAGGGCCGAATCGGGCTGCTGCAGGGTGAACTTGAAGAGCGGCAGGATGCGCATCTCGTCGCGAGCTCCACTTGCGCGCGAGGTGATGCGCTCAAACGACCCGCCCGCCAGCTTGCTGTCGAACGAGAGCAGTTTGTCGAAATGTTGGGTCGTGTCGGCATAGATCGAGTAGGTGCTGTCGCTCAACCGTTCCCGATAGGCGGCAATCTTCTTCTGGGCCGTAGCCTGGTCGCTGCGGGCACCCTTTTGGTCGCGGAGCAACATGCGCAACCGACCGCGATAGATGTAGGCGTTGGCAAAATCGGGATAGAGCTCGATGGCCGAGGTGTAATCCTCGACCGCCTTCTCGATCTCACCCAGCTGGGCATAGACGCCGGCACGGTTGTAGTAGACCAGCACGTTGCTCGGCGAGTAGCGGGCCACCTTGTCGTAATCCTCCAGCGCGCGGTTGTAGTCGCCGATCTGGCTGCGCAACATGGCGCGGTTGAAGTAGGTCAGCGAGTTGGTCGAGTCGAGCTGGATCACCCGATCGAAATCGGCCAATGCGGCCATCGGACGGTGGGTGTCGGAATAGACCAGTGCACGGTTGAAGAAGGAGAGCAGGTAGGTCGAATCGCAGGTGATTGCCTTGTTGAAGTCGGCCTCGGCCTCCTCGAAGCGTTGTTGTTGCATGTAGAGCGTACCGCGACGGTTGTAGCCGTTGGGGCTTTCGCGGTTGGTCTTGATGGCCGTGTTGTAGTTCTCGTAGGCGCGCACGGTATCCTTCAAATGCAGGTAGCTCAATCCGCGACAAATGTAGGCATCGGCCACCTTGGTCTCTTGCCGGATGAATTTATCGAAATCGCTGATCGCCTCCTCGAATTGCTGGTTCAGCAGGCGCGTCACACCACGGCTGTAATAGGGACCGGGCAGGTCGGGGCGCAACTCGATGGCCTCGCGGAAATCCTGCAACGCATCGTCGTAGTTGCCCAGCCGCGAACGGGTGATGGCGCGGTAGGTGTAGGCCTGCGTATAGACCGGGTTGAGCCGTATGGCGGTCGAGAAGTCGGCCTCGGCACCCAGCAGGTCGTCCAGGTTGTATTTGGCAATACCGCGCAAGAAATAGCCCTCGAAGGCCTCCTCGTCGAATCGCAGCAGGGTGTTGAGGGTGCGGATGGCCTCTTGATAGTCGTTGTTCGTCATGCACTGACGCCCCACCCAGAAAAAGTAATCCCGGTTGTATTGCGCGCGTACGTGCGAAGTCGCACAGGCCACGAGAAGGGTCAGTATCAAGATTCGGAACAGACGCATCATTACTCTTTGCAAACGATTTTCAGGGTCGGTTTATTATTCCAACTCATAGCCGAAACGACGCAGCTCGCGCTCGTTGTTGCGCCAATCGTCGTTCACCTTCACGAAGAGCTGCAGGAAGACCTTCTTGCCGAGGAAGGCCTCCATGTCCTGACGGGCAGCCTGCCCGACACGCTTGAGCCGTTCGCCCTTGTGGCCGATGACAATGCCCTTCTGTGAGTCGCGCGAGACGTAAATCGTAGCCGCTATGCGGTCGATCGTCGGCTCCTCTTTGTAGGTGTCGATGGCAATTTCGCACGAGTAGGGGATCTCCTTGTCGTAGAAGCGGAGAATCTTCTCGCGGATGATCTCCGAAGCGAAGAAACGCAGGGTCTTGTCCGTGAGCGTATCCTTGGGGTAGTAGGCCGGACCCTCGGGCAGCAGCTCGACGATCGCGCGGATGAGGGCCTCGATGTTGAAACCCTCTTTGGCCGATGCGGGGACAATCTGCGCTTCGGGCAGCTCGGCATGCCACCGCTCGACCAACGCCTCGAGCTTCTCGGGGGTCGTCAGATCGACCTTATTGACCACGACAATGACCGGAATCGAGCTCTTCTTGAGCCGCTCGAGAATCTCGGCAGCGCGGTCGCTCTCCTCGACCGTATCGGTCACGAAGAGGATCACATCGGCATCGGTCAAGGCTCCGGTGACGAACTTCATCATCTTCTCCTGCAGCTTGTAGTTGGGCTTCAGGATACCCGGCGTGTCGGAATAGACGATCTGGAAATCCTCGCCCGAGACGACACCCATGATGCGGTGGCGGGTCGTCTGCGCCTTCGAGGTGATGATCGAGAGCTTCTCGCCCACCAATTGATTCATCAGGGTCGATTTACCGACGTTGGGGTTGCCAATGATATTTACGAAACCGGATTTGTGTGCGGCCATGGTTTTTAGCTATTTTTATGAAATAAAAACTTTGGGGACAAAGATAGGAAAATATTGTTTTTTATCCTATATTTGCACTCATAATTAAACGTAAATAATAGGTGCCTATGATACATTAGCGTAGTTGCTACGTATATCTTGAAATATTGGAAAAAGCGTTAGCTTTGTTTCTTGTCTCTGAAATCTCGACAGTTTTAGTTGGCACAAGAAGTGAAGTTGATGCTCGCGCTGTATGGCGTGGGCTTCACTTTCTTATTTGTGCCATTGGTAGTCGAGAACCACAGAGACAGATTTGAGAGGTAGGTCCGCGCTTTTTTTATGTGCGTAGTTTAGATATATGGACCACATTAAGTATTAATTCATAAATAATAATCAATTATGAAAAGAGTGTTTTTTGTTTTACTGATGTGTACTATCTTTAGCAATCCGCTGTTTGCAAATATTTACGATAAAACTAACGAAATGTGTAATCAGTCATCTGAAAATAAATCAGCTAAAGAAATGCTTCTTGATGAAGGCTGGGAAGAGTATGCGGTAGTGAGTGCTTACTATAAAAGCAATAATTGGCGCGACGGTGATGTTATGGCTCATTATGGTGCTTTTACTATCTTTTGTAAGAGGGATCTTATCGTCGCTGTTAAAAGCAGCGATTTAAAGTATAAATCTCCTGCAACTAAACATTCTGTAAGAAAAGGCAACTATAGGGTACTTGGAGAATCATACAACGCACGTATCTCGTTTCATGGTGATGCTCTCTATTTTAATTTCTAAATTTATAGCCTATAGACAAAAGAGTCCGGTTCTTCCGGACTCTTTTTTAGGTATAAATAAATACCGATTCTAAACAAAAACGAAAGCGGGCTACAGTTGATAAACCCTGTGTGGCCCGCTTTGCTCTATTGGTGAGAAATCATTATCTTCGGAATCCGCCCATGCCGCGCGGCATCTTGGGCATCTTCATGCCGCCACCAGCTACCATCTTCATCATCTTGCGCGTATCCTCGAACTGCTTCATCAGACGGTTCACGTCGGCCATCGTCGTGCCCGAACCCTTGGCAATGCGTTCGCGACGCTTGGCATTGATGATCTCGGGGTGCTCGCGCTCGGCCGGAGTCATCGACCCGATGATCGCCTCGACCTGCTTGAAGGCATCGTCCGGAATATCGACATTCTTGAGCATCTTGCCCATGCCCGGAATCATCGAGGCGAGGTCCTTCAGGTTGCCCATCTTCTTGATCTGCTGAATCTGCTGGATGAAGTCGTTGAAGTTGAACTGATCCTTCACGAGCTTCTTCTTCAGGCGGCGAGCCTGCTCCTCGTCGAACTGCTCCTGAGCGCGTTCTACGAGCGATACGACATCACCCATGCCCAGGATACGGTCGGCCATACGCTCGGGGTGGAAGACCTGCAAGGCGTCCATCTTCTCGCCGCTGGAGATGAACTTAAGCGGCTTATCGACTACCGAACGGATCGAAATGGCAGCACCACCACGCGTATCACCGTCGAGCTTCGTGAGTACCACGCCGTCGAAATCGAGGCGGTCGTTGAACTCCTTGGCCGTGTTTACGGCATCCTGACCGGTCATCGAATCGACCACGAAGAGGGTCTCCGAGGGCTTCACGGCGGCCTTGATGGCCGTGATCTCCTGCATCATCGCCTCATCGACGGCCAGACGACCTGCCGTATCGACAATGACCACGTTGTAGCTCTTCTGGCGCGCATATTTGATGGCGTTCTCGGCAATCTCGACCGGATTCATGTTGCCCTCCTCGGTGTAGACCTCTACGCCTACCTGCTGGCCGAGGATCTTGAGCTGGTCGATGGCGGCCGGACGATAGACGTCACCGGCTACGAGCAGCACCTGGCGGCCCTTCTTCGATTTGAGCATCTGGGCTAACTTGCCCGAGAAGGTCGTCTTACCCGAACCCTGCAGACCGGCGATCAGAATCACGGCGGGCGTACCCTCCAGCTTGATGTCGGTAGCCGTGCCACCCATCAATAGGGCCAACTCGTCGCGGACGATCTTGGTCATCATCTGACCCGGCTTGACGGAGGTCAGCACATCCTGACCCAGTGCCTTCTGCTTGACCGTATCGGTAAAGGTCTTGGCAACCTTATAGTTGACGTCGGCGTCGATCAGCGCGCGACGAATCTCTTTGAGCGTCTCGGCGACGTTGATTTCGGTAATGCGGCCTTCACCTTTGAGGATCTTAAAAGACCGTTCGAGTTTATCGGTTAAGTTTTCAAACATAGTCGTTTACGGATAATTTCGCGCGAAATTACGAAAAAAAATCGAGAATACCACACCTCGACCCATAATTATTCTTTTCGTATATAGTCCGATATATCAAATCTTTTCCCTATATTTGCAAGAACAACCGACCTAACAACAAACCATGAGAAGACTTCGCGCATACCTATATATAGTATGCACCTTCGCTGCATGGCCCTTGATGGCGCAAAAGCCGATGGGCGATGCCCCCTTTGCACGTCCGCTTACGGAGGTGTTGTCCGAGATTGAGCAACGCTTTTCGGTGCAGATCGAGTGCCGCAATTTTTCGCCCGACAGCCTGACGCTGCGCTATGCCGATTCGCGCATACGCCCTTACTCCTTGTCCGAGACGCTGGATCAGGTAACCCGTCCGCTCGATCTGAAGTGGTCGGGCGAGGGCAAGATCCGTATCCAACCGTATGAATACCATCGTCGCACACCGGCCGATGGCGAAAAACTGTTGGCTTGGCTTTCGGCCAAATATACCGACCAAGCCTCGTGGGAGGAGCGTGCTCGCGTGGTGCGCGAGGAGGCTCTTGCCATTCTCGATCTGGAGCCTTACCTGCAGGCAGCCGTGCAGAATCCGCAGATTTTCGTGGCCAAACCGGTCAAGCATGCGGGATATACGACCCAGAACTTTGCCCTCGAAACCCTTCCCGGACTCTATGCTTGCGGCACGATCTACGCGCCAGCGAAAAAAGGCGGGAAACATCCGCTGATCGTCTCGCCGGCAGGCCATTGGCCCGAGGGACGTTATCGGCCGGATCAGCAGTATCGCATGGCGACCTTTGCCCGCATGGGAGCGGTGGCTGTCGATGTGGATATTGTGGCCTGGGGTGAGTCGGAGCATCAGCTGGGGATCGAGGCCCACACAGCTCCCTATGCCCAGCAGATTCAGGTGCTGTGGTCGAAGTTGGTGACCGATTGGGTATTGGCAACCCGCAAGGATATTGACACGACGCGGATGGCTGCTACGGGCGGCTCGGGTGGTGCTACGCATACGCTCTTGCTGGCTTTGGTCGATGGTCGTTTCTCGGTCTTGGCACCGGTGGTACACCTCGTTTCGCACTTCGACGGAGGATGCCCCTGCGAGAGTGGCCGTCCGGTGGCGTTGGCGGCCGGAGGCAGTGCCATGCCCGAGTTGTTGGCAGCGGTGATGGCTCCGCGTCCGACGTTGGTAGTGAGCGACGGGGGCGACTGGACCCATACCTATCCCACGTTGGAATATCCCTATCTGCAACGCATCTGGGGCTTCTATGGTGCGAAAGAGCAGGTCGAAAATGCCCATTTTGCCGCCGAGCGACACGACTATGGGGTCAATAAACGGGCAGCCGTCTATCGCTTCTTTGCTGCACATCTGGGGATGGATCTTGCGCAGGTCGATGAGACGCAGGTCGAACTGCTCGATCAGCGGCAGCTGCAATCCTTTGGCGGAGAGCTTCCTGCGGGGGCAATTCGTTCGGCTGCGGAGTTGGAAAAATGGATCGAAACAAGGATTAAAAACAGATAACATGAAGAGAATCTTATTGGCTGCCGGAGCTTTGCTGCTCTGTTTGACAGCCGGAGCAAAGAGTTTGAAATCTACCTATCGGGTCTCGGTTGAGGGGCTTCGCAAGGCCTGTCCGGTGGTGATCGATCAGGTACCGGCCTGGGCCGAGAGTGTGACGGTGAGCTCCGAGGGGGAGGCGATTCCGGCCCAGCTCGACAAGGTGTTGGGCGAGGCGGCTTTTGTGGCCGATGTATGTGGGGAACGTCTCTTTACGGTGCGTTTCTCGGATAAACCGCTTGCCGAGCAACCGGCCTCGAAGGTCAATGCCCAGATGTGGTGGAAAAATGAGGATAAGAGCCTCACGGAGCGCGATACGCTCTTCTCGTTCAAGGACGACATGTATCGCAAACTACACCACCACGGCCCGGCTATCGAGTCCGAGAAGGCGGCCTATCGTGTCTATTTCGACAAGAAGCAGACGATCGACACCTACGGCAAGAAGAGCGAGCAGTTGGAGTTGCGCCGCTCGATGTGGTATTCGACCCCCGAGCAGCTGGCAGCCGGCTTTGGCCACGACAACCTGCGTGTCTTTGGCTCGATTGGCGTGGGCGTGCTGAAGGGCTGGGACGAAGAGAAGGGGATGATCCACATCACCGACTTCGAGCGTCGCGAGGCCCGTGTGTTGGCTAAAGGTCCCGTGCGTGCCATCATGGAGATGCGCGTCGAGGGGTGGAACTACGGCGGTCGTCGGATCACGATGACCTCGCGTTATACGATCTATGCCGGCCATAGCGATGTGGTGGTGGAGAACCGCTTCGAGGGCGATGTCAAGGGGCTGACCTTTGTCACCGGTGTGATGAAGATGCTCGATACGCAGGTGCTGCGTGGGCAGCGTGCCGTGGCACAGATCGGTTGCGACCATCCCGAAAACGACTACAACAAGTGGCCGAAGGAGACTGTGGCCTTGGCCGTAGCGTTACCCGAGGGGGTGCAGATCATCTCGCAGCGTGACGATAAGTTGAGCTATCTGTTCCAGGTGACGCCCAACGAGGAGGGGCGCATCGACTATGTGATGGATATGTGGTGGCGCAAGAGCACGTGGCTCGACGATCGCACGAACGACGAATTGCTGTCGGGTGTGCTGGAGTCGGTGCGTGAGGCGGCTCGCCCGATCCGTGTGGAGCGTATACGCTAATCGGATTATGGTGCTCCATTGTTTTGAAATCTCCTAAAAAATAGTAACTTTGTCCATTCGCAAACAATTTAATTAAACGATAAACAACCTATGAAACTCAAACAAACCCTTCTTTTGCTGGCTGCCGCTGCCATGTCGGCTTGCTGCTGCTCGGAGACGAGCACAACGTCGGTGTATGACAATCTGCCCTTCGAGATGCCTGAAGTGGTACGTCCTGCCATTCCGGATCGCGCGGTGAGCGTGGCCGATTTTGGTGCTGTGGGCGATGGTATGACCCTCTGCACGGAGGCCTTTGCACAGGCTATTGATCAACTCTCGG
The DNA here is from genome assembly GCA_017437045.1 of Alistipes sp. Classification (GTDB taxonomy): domain Bacteria; phylum Bacteroidota; class Bacteroidia; order Bacteroidales; family Rikenellaceae; genus Alistipes. The sequence continues at coordinate 9,546 of JAFSBY010000044.1, read as the reverse complement.
CACAGGGCGGTGGTACGGTCAATGTACCCGACGGTATTTGGCTGACGGGCCCGATTGTCCTGAAAGACAATATCGAGCTGCATCTGTCGAACCATGCGATGATCCTCTTTAGCTCGGATCGTTCGCTCTATCCGCTCACGGAGATCATCTTCGAGGGTCTGAATACGTGGCGTATGCAGTCGCCCATCTCGGCCCGTGGCGTGAAGAACGTAGCCATCACGGGTGGTGGTGTGATCGACGGCGGTGGCGATGCTTGGCGCATGGTCAAGCAGAGCAAGGTGACCGACTCGGCTTGGAAGAAGCTCGTGGCCAGTGGCGGTATCGTAGACGGCACGAATTGGTTCCCCACGGAGAGCTATCTGCGTGGTCAGAAGGGCGCTACGGATCAGAATGTGAACGAGAACATGCGCACGAAGGAGGATTTCGAGCCGATTCGTGACTTCCTGCGTCCGGTGCTGGTGGCTATCCACAATTGCGATAACGTGCTGCTGGAGGGCGTAACGTTCCAGAACTCGCCTTGCTGGACGATCCACCCGGCTATCTGTACGAACCTAACGATCGACGGTATCACGGTACGTTGCCCGGCCTATGCCCAGAATGGTGACGGCGTGGATATCGAGTCGTGCAAGAATGTGCTGATGATCAACTCGTCGATCGACGCCGGTGACGATGCCATCTGCATCAAGAGCGGTAAGAACGAGGATGGTCGCAAGCGTGGTATCCCGTGCGAGAATGTGGTGGTCGATAACTGCATCGTCTTCCATGGCCACGGTGGTTTCGTCGTAGGTAGCGAGATGTCGGGCGGCGTGAAGAACGTGAGCGTACGCAACTGCACCTTCTCGGGTACGGATGTGGGTCTGCGCTTCAAATCGACGCGCGGCCGTGGTGGTGTGGTGGAGAATATCTTCATCGAGAATATCACGATGAATAACCTGCTGACCGATGGCCTGCTCTTTGACCTCTTCTATGGTGGCAAGTCGGCCTCGGAGGCGTTGGCAGATGGCGATGAGGGCGAGGCTACGGATATGCCCTTCAAGCCCGTGGACGAGACGACGCCGGCCTTCCGCAACATTGACATCAAGAACGTACGTTGCAACGGTGCACGTCGTGCGATGCTCTTCAACGGTCTGCCCGAGATGAATGTGGAGAACGTACGCGTGGAGAATGCCCAGTTCTACACGACGACCGGTGCCCAGATCAACGAATCGACCAACGTGCTGCTGAAAGACGTGACGATCGTTCCGAAGCAGGGTGCTGCGCTGGCCATCAACAATGCCAAGCAGGTTAAGACCGAGAACTTCATCTGCCCGGCCGATATGGAGGTGGCTCTGACCGTCACCGGAAGCCGCAACGAGCAGATCGAGATCGGCTCGGCACAGATCACGGCCGAGAAGGCCCAGTGTTCGGCCAAGGCTGCTCCGGCGGTGAAGATCAACTAAATACGTTTGTCAAATCAACCAACCGATGAAACAGATAATCAAACGTATGCTGCTGCTCGCTGCCGTGGCGGTGCTGACCGCCTGCGGTGGTGGCGGTGGGGAGGATATTACCCCCACGAAACTCGCCACACCGGCACCAACGATTGCCATTAGCGGCTCGAAGGCTACGGTGACCTGGGGCAAGGTGGAGCAGGCGCGTGCCTACTTCTACGAGCTGACCAAAGATGGCGCTGAGGCGGGTAGCGGACAGCTGCAGCTGACGACCTACTCCTTCACGATCGAGGGTCGTTCGGCCTATTCGTTCCGAGTGCGTGCCTTGGCCGATAAGTCGGGCATGTACCTCGATTCGGACTATTCGACGGCTGTTACGGCACAACTCAACCAACTCTCGACGCCTACGGCTGCGGTGACCACCTCGTCGGTGACCAATACGGCTGCCGAGGTGACCTGGAAGGCGGTGGATGGGGCTGCAGCCTACCATTACCAACTGCTGGAGGGGAACTCGGTGGTGCGTGAGTCGGATGTCAATGGGCTAAAGGTGCAACTGACGGATCTGAAGGAGAATACGAATTATAAGTTCCAGGTGAAGGCCATCGCTTCGGATGGTCGCATCGACTCGAACTATTCGACGGCGGTGACTTTCAAGACCTTCCAACTGATCAACCTGGCTGTGCCGGCCGATCTGAAGGCTTCGCCTTCGGGAACTTTGGCTATTTTGTCGTGGGGTGCTGTGGAGCATGCTGCGGGCTACTGCTACGAACTCTATAAAGAGGGTCAGCAGACGGCCGTGAAGAGTGAGACGATCACCACGACGACGGCTACCGTTGCCGAGCTTGCGGAGGGCAATTACCACTTCCGAGTGAAGGCAGTCGGCAAGGCCGATGATGCCTGGACGAAGGAGTCGGCCTTCTCGCAGCCCTGTACTTTTGCGATTACGGGTGCTGCGGCGATCGACCTGGGCCTTCCGGCCAACGAGAACGATGGTGTGATTCGCGCTTTCCCGGGTGCCGAGGGTGGTGGTATGTACACCACGGGCGGCCGTGGCGGTCGGGTGATCCACGTCACGAATCTGAACGATTCCGGCTCGGGTTCGCTGCGTGCTGCTATCGAGGAGTCGGGCGCACGTACGATCGTCTTCGATGTGTGTGGTACGATTCAGCTCAAAGAGGAACTTCGCATCAAGAATGGCGATCTGACCATTGCCGGTCAGACCGCTCCGGGCGAGGGTATCACGCTACGCGATTACTCGGTCGTGGTGAGTGCCAATAATGTGATTATCCGTTACATGCGTTTCCGCATGGGTGATGCGGCTAAACACGAGGGCGATGCCATTTGGGGTCGTTATCAGCAGGATATCATCCTCGACCACTGCTCAATGTCGTGGTCCACGGATGAGTGCGCCTCGTTCTATGCCAATAAGAATTTCACGATGCAGTGGTGTCTGATTGGCGAGGCATTGCGCGAGTCGGTGCATGGTAAGGGTAGCCACGGCTATGGTGGTATTTGGGGTGGTAAGAACGCTTCGTTCCACCACAACCTGCTCACCTCGAATGATAGCCGTAATGCGCGTATCGACCACCCGAATGTTTATGGCAACTATCTCTCGACACACCGTGGTAATGTCGATTACCGTAATAATCTGATCTACAACTGGGGCGGTAACTCGACCTATGGTGGCGAAGGTGGTTGGTTCAACATGGTGAACAACTACTACAAGCCCGGTCCGGCCTCGAAGGAGCGTAAATATTTCCTCGATGCCTATGCGATCTATGACAATGTGGATAAGAAGTATCCGCGTCTTTATCTAACGGGTAACTACCATGCCGGCAGCTATGCTTCGTCGCTCAATTCCGACAACTGGAATGGTGGTATCTATTGGCATAACGGCTCTGATGTGGGTGATGTTGCGGGTGTCAAAAAGACGGCTATTCAGCCTATCCGCAAGGACGATACGAAGTCGTGCTATACCTCTACCCATGCAGCAGCCGATGCCTATGCCCGTACGCTCGATTATGCCGGTGCTTCGCTCAAGCGTGATGCCGTCGATACGCGTCTGGTGGGGGATGCCCGCTCGGGTAAGGCGACCTACACGGATGGCGGTAATGGCTCGAAAAACGGTATTATCGACACGCAGACGGCCGTAGGTGGCTGGCCGACGCTCTCGGCAACGAGCGAGGAGATAGCCCGTGCCAAGACCGATACGGACAAGGATAATATCCCCGACTATTATGAGGGGCTGCTGGGACTGAATCCTTCGGCAGCCGATGCGACGACCAAGACGCTCGATCCGCAGGGCCTCTATACGAACTTTGAGATCTACCTGCACTACCTGGTCAAGGATATTACGGCCAACCAGACCGCAGGTGGCAGCTACACCAAACTCGAATAAACCATGCGAAAACTACTGCTTTTGTGGGCTTTGATCGGTTTTGCCGCGACTACGGTCGTGGCAGCCGAGCGTCCCACGCATCTCTATCTGATAGGTGATTCGACCTGCGCCAACAAGAAACTCGACAAGGAGAATCCCGAACGTGGTTGGGGACAACTCTTCCGTGCCTTTTTCGACGAGCAGGTCGTGGTCGAGAACCATGCCATGAATGGCCGTTCGACCAAGTCGTTCCGCGACGAGGGGCGTTGGGAGGTGATCTACAACGACCTGCAGGCGGGCGATTATGTCTTTATCCAGTTTGGCCATAACGACGAGAAGGTCGATCGGCCGAAGGTGGGCTCTGTGCCCGAGGTCTTTGCCGAGAATCTGCGCCGTTATGTGCGCGAAACGCGCGAGAAGGGGGCTACGCCCATCCTGCTGACGCCGATTGCTCGTCGCCACTTCACCGAGGAGGGGCAGCTGAAAAAGACCCACGGCGAGTATCCCGATCGCGTACGCGCAGTAGCGGCCGAAATGGATGTCGTATTGCTCGATGTCGAGCCGCTGACCGAGGCTTGGTTGCAGGAGTTGGGCGATGTGCCTTCGCGGGACTACTTTGTCTGGGTGAAGGCGGGTACTTCGCCCCTCTATCCCGATGGAAGAGAGGATAATACGCACCTGAATGTGCGCGGTGCACACGTCATCTCGCGCATGGTGGCCGACTGCTTGAAGAGGCAGATGCCGGCTCTGGCCGACCATTTCCGCATTGCCGATTTTGTGGTGGCCAAGGATGGTACGGGCGACTTCTTCACGCTGACCGAGGCGATTGCTGCCGTACCCGATTTTAATCCCGCAATGGCCGAGATTCGTCTCTCGGAGGGTGTTTATCGGGAGAAAATCTCGATCCCCTGGTCGAAGCGCAACGTGCGACTGCGCGGCGTGGGGCAGGCGGTCCTTTCGTGGGATGACTATGCCGGTAAAAAGAGCGTGCTGGGGCACAATATGGGTACCTCGGGCTCCTCGACGATCTATTTCGGTGCCAGCGGCTGGCAGGTCGAGAATGTAACCTTTGAGAATACGGCTGGTTGTGTGGGTCAGGCCGTTGCGGTGCAGACGCTGGCCTCGAATATCCGGTTTAAGAAGTGCCGTTTCTTGGGTAATCAGGATACGCTCTACGTACATGGCGAGGGTAACAAGGAGCAGCCGCAGAACGAGACTACGTGGGTCTACTTCGAGCAGTGCTACATCGAGGGTACGACCGACTTTATCTTCGGTGCTTCGTCGGCCTTGTTTGTTGATTGTGAGATCCGCTCGAAGAGCGACTCCTACGTGACGGCCGCCTCGACACCTCCGGGTAAGCCTTGTGGATTCACCTTCGTGCGTTGCCGTCTGACGGCCGACGAAGGGGTCACGAAGTGCTATTTGGGACGCCCGTGGCGCGACCATGCACAGACGGTCTTTATCGACTGCGAGCTGGGTAGCCATATCCTGCCCGAGGGATGGCATAATTGGGATAAACCCCATGCCGAGCAGACGACCCTCTATGGCGAGTGCGGCTCGAAGGGCCCCGGTGCCAACCCCAAGAAACGTGTGGCTTGGTCAAAACAGCTCACCCGCAAGGAGGCCGAGGCTCGCCTGGCCGGTTATGATGTGAAATCTTACTAATAAACAGAGAATCAGTTATGAAGAAATTTCTTGTTCGACTTCTTTTGGTAGCCGTGGTGTTGGGCGGATGGTGGTATTTCCGCGCTGCGAAGCATCCGATGGCCGATGGCGATCAATCGATGGCCGTGCGCATGATCGAGAGTGAGATTGCCCGCAATCCTCACCCGCGCATGATCGACTTCATGAAGCCCGGAGTGGTGAAATGGAACTACACGACGGGGTTGGAACTGCTGGCTATGATGGAGGCTGCGAAGGTCTATGATCGCCCTGATTTTGACCAATATGCCGAGCGATATTACGACACGATCGTGCAGGCTGACGGATCGGTGTGGACCTATGCCAAGGAGAAGTACAACATCGACCATATCTGTCCGGGTCGTCCGCTCTTTGAGATCTATGAGCGCACGCAGCAACCGCGCTACAAGATGGTGCTCGATACGCTCTTCAGTCAGTTGCAGGGTCAGCCCCGCATTGCTGCCGGTGGTTTTTGGCACAAGAAACGCTACCCCGAGCAGATGTGGCTCGACGGCCTCTATATGGGGCAACCCTTCTATGCCGAGTATGTGACGGGCCACTTCGAGGGTGAGGTGTTGGATGGCTACGTGCAGGATATTGTCAACCATTTCACGACCGTAGCCCGTGGTACGTATGATCCCGAGACGGGGCTCTTCCGCCACGCCTTCGATGATGCGCGTGCGCAGTTCTGGTGCGATAAGGTGACCGGTCAGTCGCCCCATGCTTGGGGACGCGCCATGGGATGGTACACGATGGCTATTGTCGAGACGCTGCAATATATCGACACCTATCCGGCGAGTGCTCCGTTGCGCGAGATTTTGCTCCACATCATGCAGACCCTGCCGCGCTATGCCAACCCCGAGAGTGGTATGTGGTATCAGGTGATGGACTGCCCCGAGCGCGAGGGTAATTATGAGGAGGCTACCGGCTCGATCATGTTTATCTATGCCATGCTCAAGGGTGTACGCTTGGGTTACCTGCCCGAGGAGTATCGTGAGCAGGGATTGGAACTCTATCGCAAATTTATCGACCGCTTTGTGCGCGAGGATACCGATGGTACGATCTCGATCGAGAATTGCTGCGCCGTAGCCGGTCTCGATACGGAGGGTACGCGCCGCGATGGCAGCTATGCCTACTACCTCTCGGAGCCGGTGCGCGACAACGACCCGAAGGGTACGGGTCCCTTCATCTGGGCCTCGATGGAGTACGACCGCGCCATGGGACGGGTGAAGTAGTCAATAGGAATGATAGGAAGAATGGGAGTTATGGGAGGCGTAAGCGTCCTGTGATTCCCATTTTTTTATGCTCAATTTTAGTTAATATATCACAGGTTGACACTAAAATAATCTATCTTATTGGTAACCATTTCAATAGATGAGATTGTTCCCAGCTATATGTTTATTATTATTCTCTTAATAAGTTCTTACTAATCTCTCTAATTCTCTATAAATCACCAAGTTGAATTATTTAACACGCATTTGGATATTATTGGGATGATTGGTATCTTTGTGGGATGCTGGGTGAGAGTTAGATGAAATTCCGTGTACACCTTGAGCATATTAATTAAAATTATTGTACGCTCGTGGTATATTTGTAAAATATTTAGCAAAAAAGAATGTGATTATTGATTGTTTTTTTGCATATCTTTGTATAAGATTTATTCCTAATTCTTTCGATATGAAAAAAATCACGATAGTTTTAGTGGTTTCAGGAATACTCATGGCCTGCCAAAAAGAGGATAATGTTTGTCTGTTCAATGCAAATGAACATTCACCCATTACCAAAAATATCAGTATTGAGGAGGCTATACAAATCGCCAAAGAGGGAGCCTTAATGTTAGAGGATTCTCTGTTTACACGATTCCATAATGTTCGCAGCGTAGATTGTAAAAATATTAAACCCTATATAAAAGCAGCGACACGTGCTGATGAAGAGGCCGATACGCTCTTTTATGTGGTAAACTATGCTGATAGTGCCGGTTTTGCGCTTGTCTCTACTTCTCGTATTCACGGTGACCCACTTTTGGCAGTCACCGAGCAAGGTAGTTACACGCCTTTTGAATCCACTGAAAACGATGGGTTTAATTATTATATTGATATGCTTGCTTCAGGCTGTGAAGGTGTGACTGAGTCAGAATTGCAAATACCGGTAATTGATACCACATTTCATGGATTTGGTCCATTTGAGGAACTTACATATTCAGATTGGGATACCTATGGTCCATATATTGATGTAAAATGGGGACAATCGCCTATCTATAATCGGTATTGCTATGTGGAAGGTAATGAATCTATACAATCGAAGGCTGGTTGTGTAGCTGTTGCAATTGGCCAAATTATGACATATCATCAGCATCCCTCATCTTATGTCATTACTTTTGATGAAACATCAAGATGGGGGTTGCAAGGAACCACTCAAACGCCAAATTGGAGTGCAATCAACCAACATAGGTCAGTATGTTATAACGCTTATTGCTCGATTGATGAAGATATTGCCAGATTGCTTCGTGAAATCGGAGAACGTGCAAACATGAATTATTATAGCGGCCATGCAGGTTCGAATATTGTTGGCGCACAATCCTGTTTTGCTAACATGGGATACCAAACGCCACAAAAACAAGCATATAATAGAGATGTCATTTGCTCTGAACTGGCATTAAATAGACCTGTGTTTCTAAGTGGTTTCGAAACAGGTGGAAACAATGGTCACGCTTGGGTTATAGATGGATACAAAAGCCGTACTAAAATTTATCGCACTTATTATATACAAGCGGATGGCTCTGAGTTAAATTGGATTTATGATGAAACCGAATATACCTATTTTCATTTCAATTGGGGATGGCATGGCGACTGCAATGGCTACTTTCAAGCAGGGGTATTTGACACGCAAGAAGGTTTTGAATATGATTCCAGTTCAATTGCTGGTTATAATGGAAACTATCAAAACCAAATACTAATCGGAATATCTGAATTTAATAATTAAGCCTACAATTTATGCGACGGATTATAATTATTTTGTTGGCTACCATAACATTTGTAGCTTGCAACAATGATGATGGAATTGATTACTCGTTGCTCACTCTCGAGGAGATAGCGACCACCAACGGTGGATGGGATTATTTGGCAACCCATTACGAAGCATTTGATTATGAGCAATTCGTAGCTATGATGACAACGGGATATTTTACTGTTGACTGCAATGAATATGTCCTGACAGATAAAAGATGGAATCATTATTTAATGATTGGAACAGTTACACGTCATTTTACATGGTTAGACGCTGGAACGATGAGAGAATGCTATTATTTGCCCGAATATATGTCAGATGACTTTCAGAGCTATTATTATTACAAAGATTTTGCTGTAACCGATAAAAATTGGCTCCATGCTGTTGTGAATGCGAAGGGCGAAAATTCACGAGTGATAGGTCTGTATAAAGATGAAGCAATTTTGATAGAATATGAGAACTATTACGGACAAATAATCCGATTAATCTGTCGTATTCACAAGGAGGGACAAGAGGAACTTCTCTCCTTGTACACAACACCCCGTGAGTAGATGTATAATCGGTATGTTATTGAAAATTGAGTTCGGAAAATAAACGTCGATTGTAGTATAGAAAAATAGGATAAGGATGTTTGGGAACTTGCCGGTCATGCTGTCGAAATGGCGTGATATGGAACGTGATAAAATTTAGAATTTGAATTGGGGTTGAGGCTAATGGCTGCGACCCCGATTTGTTTTTGTGGTATAGTCGGAAGGAATATAACGAATATGTCGCAGTTATACGATGAAAAATCCTACCTGATTGGCCGGTAATATATGAATTTAGAAGGTTGTAAAACATTGTGTTTGAGTTTGTACTCTAAAAAATCAGGTGATTACTTTATGGCCGAATGCTGGATACTGGGAGTGTGATGAGAAATTGGAATGAAAATTATAGTTAATATATCACAGGTTGACACTAAAATAATCTATCTTATTGGTAACCATTTCAATAGATGAGATTGTTCCCAGCTATATGTTTATTATTATTCTCTTAATAAGTTCTTACTAATCT
>JAFSBY010000003.1 GCA_017437045.1 Alistipes sp. | reverse complement strand
TCGCTTGGCCATCTCATTGATAGATTGTTTGATGTCCTCGAGTAAGTCTTCGCCAGCTTCGAGGCCGATGCTGAGGCGGATGGTGGTGTCGGGGACGGACATCGCGGCGCGCTGTTCATCGGTGAAGAGGCCGAAGATGGTCGAGGCAGGATGGATGGCCAACGACTTACGGTCGAAGAGGTTTGTGGCGCGACGGATGATCTGGAGTTTGTCGATGAAGGCAAAGGCAGCTTCCTTCGAGGCGAGGTCGATGGTGAAGACAGCACCGGGTAAGGAGCCAAATTGTTCACGAGAAAGTTCGTAGAAGGGATTATCCTCCAGACCTGTATAGTTCACGCGCTTGATCTCCGGCAGTTGTTGACATTGCTTGGCGAGCCAGAGCGTGGTCTCAGCCTGACGACGGAAACGGATGTCGAGGGTGTCGAGGCCGAGGGTTTCCATATAGGCTGCCTGGGGTGTCATCAAGGCACCGAGATTGGTTACTAGTTCAGTTTTTACTCGTGCCGTAAACGCCAGTTTCCTGCCGACTTTCTTGGTACGGGCCTGTAGGGCAGGGGAGGGAGACTGCGACCAATCGAACTTTCCGTAGTCGATGAGCAGACCACCGAGACCTGTGCCACCACCAGAGATATACTTCGTGCTCGACACCACTTCGATATCTACGCCGAAATCGACGGCATGGAAAGTGGAGAATGGCACGATGGTGGTATCGGCAATCAGGGGCACACCCGTCTGGTGAGCTATGTCGGCCAACTTGCGGATATCAGCCACAAACAACTGCGGATTAGTGATGATCTCGAAGAACAGGGCACAGGTCTTGTCATCGATCTGCGCAGCCACTTCCTCGGGCTTCGTGAAATCGACGAAGCGAGGCTCCACGCCGAAAGAACCCAGTGTGTCGCGGATGAGCGAGACGCTATTGCCAAACAGATGCTTCGAGGCCACGATGTTGAGTCCTGCCGCGCTGACTGCCGTGAGGGCGTAGTGGATGGCGGCCATACCTGTATTAAGTGCCGTCACGCTCGTAGCCCCCGTCAGTTGTCGCACGCGCTCCTCCAGATAGGTCACCGTGGGGTTGGCGATGCGGGCATACGACGGGGCCATGGAGCGACCGCAAAACGCGTCGCCCATGGCCTTGGCAGACTCAAACTCAAACGCCGCCGTATAGTAGACGGGCATCGACAATGCCCCATATGCATCAGGTTTCTGATACTTCGTCGTCAATATTTTCGTTTCGTACTGCACCTTATTATTTGACTATTTGACTATTTACTATTTGACTATTTGCTACGCTGTCCGACGATCTTGCGGACGGCAACGACCAGTTTGTCCACGTCTTCGCGGGTATTATAAAGTGCGAAGGTGGGGCGGACACTCATCTCGTAGCCGAGGGCACGCAGGGCGGGCTGGGCACAGTGGTGACCGGCACGTACGGCGATGCCCTCTTTGTCTAATAGCGTACCTGTTTCTGGAACGGGAATGCCGTCGAGGACGAACGACACGACAGAGACGCGGTTCTTGGGATTGCCAATGAGCGTTAGACCAGGAATCTGGGCGAGTTGCTCGCGGGCATACTCCGTCAGCTGATGCTCGTGGTGCTCGATGTTACGGATGCCGATGTGGCTTACGTAGTCGAGGGCGGCACCCAGTCCGATGGCGTCGGCCACGTTGGGCGTACCAGCCTCGAAGCGGGCAGGGGGCACGTTGTACTCCGTACGCTCAATGGTCACATCCTTGATCATGTTGCCACCACCCTGCCAGGGCTGCATCTTATCCAAGAGCTCTTTACGACCATAGACCACGCCGATGCCGTTAGGTCCGTAGATCTTATGTCCACTGAACACGAAGAAGTCTGCACCCAAAGCCTGCACATCGACAGGCGTGTGAGCAATACTCTGAGCGCCATCAATCAGCACGGGGATGCCGTGGGCATGGGCGATCTCGATGATGCGCTGCACGTCGTTGATAGTGCCAAATGTGTTATTCACATGGCCCACTGAAACGAATCGCGTGCGAGGCGTGATGATACGCTCAAACTCCGAGAGGATGAGGTCACCGTTCTGGTCGGTAGGAATCGCGCGCAGTGTGGCGCCTTTCTCTTGAGCCACGCGCTGCCAGGGTACAATGTTGGCGTGGTGATCCAATTCAGAGACAATCACGTCATCGCCTGGTGTCAGAAACTGTCGGCCGTAGGTCTGCGCCACAAGGTTGATGCCCCCGGTGGTGCCGCGCACGAAGATGATCTCCTCGCTGGTGGCGGCATTGATGAACCGCTGCACCTTTTCGCGCGCCTCCTCGTAGGCATCCGTCGCACGGGCAGCAAGGGTATGCGCCCCGCGATGGATGTTACTATTGTAAGTACGGTAATACTCCGAGATCTTGTCGATGACCTGGTTCGGCTTCTGCGTCGTGGCGCCGTTGTCGAGCCACACGAGGTCGTGGCCGTTCACTTTCTGATTGAGCACGGGGAAGTCGCGCTTGATCTGCTCGGAGTTCAGCGTGTCAGCCTCCTCGTAGTGCAGGTCGCGCAGTTTCTGCGTTTCAGGGATGCCGATGCCGAAGCCGTCGTCCTTGGGCAGCGAAGAGGTATGGGCGTCCACGTCACCGATGTAGGGCAACTCGCCATAACCACTACCGCCTGCCAGCAGCGCATTGAAAGCTGTCTCCAGTTCCGTGAGATTCAGCGCCTCGTCAGGAATAACCTCCTGACGCTCTGCCTGAAGCTCCTCGGGACAGTACTTCTGCGCCACCTGCCTCAGTAGTTCGAACCCAGGATCCTGTATACCGTATCCGTTAATATTCTGAATATCAATCATTATTTCTCTACTTTATTCCTATGCTGATAGTCGTGATAATAGCCCACCTCGACGTTCTCGAGCACGGCGATGGCGTCGTCGGTGAGGGCGGCCAGCGAGAAGTACTTCGTGAGCAGATACGAGGCCACACCAAACTTGTCAAGACCCATCAAACGGGCACTCAAAGAGGGGGCAATCTCACCGGGGATGCCACTCTGGTGCAGACCGACGACGCCCTGGTTCTTCTCACCCACACGCACGAGGATAATCTTTGTGGTACCAACGCCACGGCCCGTCAGATACTGACCTTCTACCTCCACCTTGTCTGAAGGAACCAGGGGTACACCGCGCCACAGAACCACGCGAGTACCGAAAAGGTCGGTCGTCACAGGCGGAACACCACGCCAGGTGCACTCACGTTCGAAGGCTGCGATGGCTCTCGGATGAGCGATAAAGAATGCGGGCTCCTTCCAGACTAATGACAGCAACTCGTCGAGGTCGTCGGGCGTGGGCGAACCATAGCGTGTGGTAATGCGGTAGGCGGGGTTGGCGGCAGCCAACAAACCGAACTTCTTGTTGTTAATGAGCTCCCACTCCTGACGCTCCTTGATGCTCTCAATCGACAGGCGCAACTGCTCCTCCAACTGGTTGTAGGGATTGTTATAGAGATCGCTGACGCGGGTGTGCACACGCACCACCGTCTGCAGCGTGTTCAGCGAGTACTCCGTGGGATTCTCCTCGTAGTCGATGTACGTCTCGGGGATGATGTTGTCCTCCTCGTGGCCGCTCACCAGGTCGATATGCTTCTCGCCGTTGTCGTTCACCGATGCCTTCAGGCGCAGCTGCTTATCGACGGCCTTGTTGAACGTCTCGCGGAAGTCGGGCACCTCCTTGATAAACTTAATCAGTTCCTTCAGTTTCAGGCCGAGGAACACGGTAGGTGTGATGGCGCGAACGCTGACCGTCGACTCCTGTTCGTCCAGCAGGTCAGCCTCGCCGAAGTACTCACCATCGCCCAAGAGCGCAATCCGCAAGTCCTCGCCGTGCGGGCCCTTGCTGATGACCTCGGCCTGCCCGCTGGCCACTATGAAGAAGCGCTGCTTGTCCTTGCCCTCCTCCACAAACAGTTTATCGACGTCCACCTCCTTCGTCTCGAACGAGCTCACCAGACGGTTCAGAATCTCGTCGTCGAACTCCGAGAACAGCGGGATGGCCTTCAGATTCTTCGCCGTAAACGACGGTACACCGTTGACGTACTGGATGGGCAGTCGGTCGTTTTTTCGCAACTCGACCTTCGTGCGGTTCACGCGGAACGTTCCTCCGCTCACCTGCACCCAGGGCAGCAGTTTCAGTAACAGTCTCGGGGTTATCGAGCCCATCTGCGGGGCGGTCTTCGTAGTCGTTGCCAGTCTTCTGGCGGTGGCAGTGGTCACACTG
>JAFSBY010000043.1 GCA_017437045.1 Alistipes sp. | reverse complement strand
CGGTCATTATCCTGATGGCGGCCTTGTCGGGCTATGTATGGGCGACCAACCGCCACGCACACCTCATAGCCACCATTCCGATTATCATCTTCTGCCTATTCCGACTATTCCGTATCTATAACGAATTAGTCGAGCGACTGATGTTCGTCTTTAACGCCGTGCAGAACGATGACTACTCGTTCCGTTTTACCGAGAACCCCAATATCACGCGCCACGCCTTGGTAAATCAATCGCTCAACCGCATCAAGGAGGTGATGGATAACGCTAAGATGCAGATTCGCGAGCGTGAAAAGTACTTTGAGCTGATTATGGAGTGCGCGGGTATCGGTATCGTTACCGTGATGGAGAATGGCACGGTGGCGCAGACCAACACGAAGGCACTGCGCATTGTGGGGATGGCACGACTGAACCATATCGACCAGCTGCGCATTCTGAGCGAGGAACTTTGTGAGGCGATGCACCGCATCGAGCCGGGCGCACAACTTACTGCCCGCTTCGCCACCGAGATTGGCGACCAAAACTTGGTGCTTAGCTGCTCGGCGATGGAGTTCGAGGGCAAGCAACTGAGGGTTATCTCTATCGGCAATATCCACGAGGAGCTTGACCGCAAGGAGGTGGAGTCGTGGGAGAAACTCACTCGCATCCTTACGCACGAGATTATGAACTCGCTGGCACCTGTAACCTCTATTAGCCATACACTACTCTCGTCATCGGGCGATGCCGAGACTATGCGTCAGGGCTTGGAGACGATACACGCGACTTCGGATCGTCTGCTCCGCTTTGTCGATTCGTTCCGTGCCGTAACGCGCATCCCTGCACCGCAGAAAGCACCGTTCTACCTCTCGGAGTTGGTGGCGGAGTCGCTATCGCTGATACCGCACGAAGGTATCGGGGTTGAAGTGAGCATCGAGCCAGAAGATACGATGCTCTATGCAGACCGTGCGCTAATGTCGCAAGTGATGGTCAATCTTCTGAAAAACGCTACTGAGGCACTTATGGCGCAAACATGCGACCGCAAGATAACTATCCGCTCAACGATTGACTCGGAGGAGCGCATACAAATTGAGATAACCAACAACGGCTCGGCAATCCCTGTCGAAGTTGCCGAAAATATCTTTACACCTTTCTTTACCACCAAAACCGATGGCTCGGGCATCGGCCTTGCCGTCTCTCGCCAAATCATCCGCCTCCATGGCGGCTCCCTCCGTCTCAAACACAATGAGGAGAGTCGGGTAACCTTTGCAATTGTGGTGGAATAAAATGATTTCTTTTGCGCGAATCTCTTACCAGCCCTAAAACATCTCACTAAGCACAACTTATATTCCTGCCAATGTTTTATCCTTTGAAAAGGGAGGCTGCGCCTCCGCTTAATACCTACAATCCCTCCTAAATCCCCCCTTTGAAAAGGGGGGACTTGCATTTGGGTAATTCTAACGACCGTAGGTGTTGGGAGGTTCTAACGGCCGTCGGTGAGATGGGAATAATGGGAATAATGGGAATGCGGACGCATATTGTCTTTAGACGCTACTCCCATAATTCCCATAAATCATTCTACATTTTGAATTCTACATTTTGAATTTCTGTAACGTTGTAACGCAGGAGTGCACCCCCGTTACGTGCGTTACAAACGTTACAAACGTTACAAAAAAAAGCACCCGACCCTTGCGAGGTCGAGTGCCTTGTGTAGATGTGAGTGCTGTGGTTTAGAGCTTCGTCAGCGAGCCCTCCACATACTCGAACGTACCGGTGCCCACCGTCTTGAAGGTGTAGGCCCAGTTGGCCTTCGAGATGTAGTCGTAGACCTTGATGACCACCTGGTTGTACTCCTCGGGCGTCATCTCGGGATACATGTAGCCCAAGACGTTCTGGAATACGATGGCAGCGTTCTGCTGCATCTTGGCAATCAGCTCGTCGTCCGAAAGACCCGTGTAGCCCAGGTTCTCCCATGCAGCGCGAGCCTTCGAGCCCGACCAGTTCATCTCACCATAGTAGGCATACGTACCGGCATACCACTCGTTGTTACCGTAGCTCGATACCCACCAAGCACCCGAGGGGCTGTTGCCACCTACGGTGACCTTGTCGGCCGAGATGATCACACCGGCATTGTCGCGAGCCGGAGCACCCAGCGGTACATCGACGAAGTCGTATACCCAGTTGCAGCAGTACTGGCAGAAGGCCTTGAAGTCGGCCGAGCCCATCTCCGTGTAGGCGAGCTCCAGCGTGCGATCGACCTTCCATACGCCCTCGGCCTTGCGGAACTGACCCACCTTGTCGGCGAAGTAGATGGTCTTAATCCAAGCCGAACCGTTCGAGATGTACTCATCGACGCGCCACGAGTTAGCACCACCGGCGTAGCAGCGATAGAGGACATTTACCTTGTCGCCCTCCATGCCGTAGGGATAGTTCTTGGCGAGGAACTTGGGCAGGTAGTCGTCCTGTGCGGGGTTGGTGAAGTTGCCATACTTCTGACCCATCTCGGTGTAGTCCTCGGGCTGTACGATAGCGACATCAGCAGCGGCGAACTTCGCGCCATCCCACTGATAGAAGCCATACTGCTTCGAGCTCTGCAGAGCGGTAGCCGAACGTGCCGTGACACCCTCGGTGAAGGCAGCGACATCGGCAATCGAGCGCGGCGTGAGCTGCTCGGCACCCTTATAGAGGGTTACCAGACCCGTTACATCGCCGGTCGTGGCCTTGAAGCCCTTGCCTACAAAGTCGGCGGCATTCTTCTTGACATAGACGGTCATCGTAGCACCCGATGCGGTCATCTTGTGCGAACCGGCAGCGTCAGCCGTACACCAAGTACCGGCAGCCTCGGTCGTAGCACCCTTGACCGTTACGAGCATGCTCTGATAAGCCTTGAGCTGATCGGGGGTGACTACTACGGGGTTGATCGTAGCCGTGCCGATCTTCTCAACCTTGCACCACTCGGCCTCCTGCGGACCCGTTACCTCGTACATGTCGCTGTAGAGTACGAGCTGTGCGATATCCTTGTAGAGGGTTACCTTCACCTTGTCGCCCTTGTTCAGACCCAGCGTCGAAGGCTCCACCTGCGAACCATAGACTACCAGACCATTGCCGGCCGTCGTAGCACCCTCGCTCTGCAGGATGAGGTTGTTGTACGAGTAGTTACCACCCGCTACATCGTTCAGCACGACAGCCTCGAAGATATACTCCTCGGTGATCGTCGTCTTGGTCGAGGTCATCATAGCGTTCAGGGCAGCGATCGTCGTATTGACATCGGTTACCGGCGTCGAAGGCTCGTCAGGCTCATTGCCGCCCTCGTCCGTCTTCGGCTCCTCGTTTACGCTGACAACAACGAGATTGATGAATTTACCACCAGAGATGGAGCAGAAATAACCATAGAGCGTGCAAGTCTGGCCGTCTGTCAATTGACCCTTAATTTCGTCCGTGATACCATAGATGCTACCCTGCGAGTTAGCGGCACCTTCAACCGTGAAGTTATAGAAACCTTTCTCTGCATTGATAGCAATCGTACCGGTCATTTTTACGAACTGGGCGTAATCATCGTTCGTGCGCGTGGTGAGCAACTCGTCCATCATAGCACCCGTCAGCTCTACCGGAGTGGGGTAGGTGACCTCCGTCGTGCCGAGTTTCTCAATCGTGAGATTGGTCGTGCCAATCTGGAAGCCTTTGTTGTACGACGAAATCGTACCCGAAACCGTTACTACGTCGCCGATCTCATAGCCGCTCGTCTTGTAAAGGAGCACCGAACCGCCCTTGTCGGTCAGGATCGGACCCTGGCTCGATACGGCCGAGATATAGCCCGTTACCGTGACAGCATCGTTCAGCACAGCCGTGCCCAGCACCGAGGTATACTCATAGGTCGGCGTCGAAGGCTCATCCGGATCGCTCGGGGTCGAGGGCTCCTCGGGCTCCTCGGCCTTCGGCTCCTCGGCCGAATAATTATAGGTGACCACTACGTAGTCGCCGGCGGCGATCTCCTCCGTAGCGTAGGCTGCAGCCAGTGCCTCGGGCAATTTGCCGATCGTGGCGGGCGTCAGGGCCTGCTCAAACTCCGTCTCGCTGCCCCAGATAGCCTGGTAGTCCTCCTTCTTGAGGGTGTACTCCTTGGCAGCATTCATCTTGCCGATCTCGGCCGGTACTTCGAGGGCCGAACGGTAGGTGACCATCGCTACCGACGTGTCGTCGAGCGTGGGGTAGGAAGCAGCGATGAAGGCGGGAATGTACATGCCGGCCTCATCCTCGTTGGCGAAATACTTGTTCGTGCCGATAGCAGCCAGGGCCTGTTTAGCCTCTTCGCCTGCAGCCTCGGCCGTAGCCTTGTTCGTGGCGTTCTTGGCGATCGTGGCGTAGTCGCCCTCGGCGAGCGTGTACTCGATCTGCTGTACATCGGTGATCTTGTCATCCGACTCATAGCCGTCGAGGTAGTTCTCATTGTAGTAGTCGGTCTCGCAGCTCCAACCCACCAGGGCCATTGCGGAGAGTGCGAACAACTTGATAAGATTCTTCTTCATAGTTCTCTAAAGCGCGATTAGAAACGGATTTTTAATTTCAGCGTGTAGGTACGGCCGAACGAGTACATCACAGCGTAGCAATCCTCCCAGCCCTTGGCGTCGGTGGCGCACTGCGCATCCATGATGTAGTTGTAGTCGTAGATGTTATTGACATTGCCGTAGAGGGTAGCATTGATGCCGCCGATCTTGAAGCTGTAGCTGGCCGAGAGGTCCATCTGGTGGCCCCAGGGAATGCGCCACGGCTTATTGACATTGACCGTCGAGTTGGCGTCGAGCGACGAACCTACGTAGAAGTCGGCGTAGTTATTGGCATACATGTTCCAGTCGGCCGACAGGCGCAGACCCTTCATCGGGAAGACATCCACACCCAGTGCACCGGTGATCTGTGCCGAACCACCCACGGGAACATCCTTCTGCTTGAGGTCGAACCAAGCGTGGTCCTCGGCCATGATGCCCGAGGCAACCTCACCCGAGCGGATATCCTTCAGCGGCTGACCCTGCGAGTCGTAGATATAACCGCGCACGTCGCTGACCCACTTCCAGTCGCCCAGCGAGAGCATACCGGTGATGTTCACCTTCTGCGAGGGCTTGTAGCGGAAGTCCAACTCGAGACCCATGTGGCGAGCATCTACGCCCGTCAGATTTACACGTGCATAGTCGCCATTGTCCATCGACTTCGAACGCACCTCGGCCTTATCGAGCCAGAGCGTGTAGTAGGCGTTCAGGTTGAGCGAGAACTTCTGCGTACGCAGGCCGTAGCCACCCTCGACCGAGAAGACCTTCTCGTTTACAGCATCGGGGTTCGTGGCATGGCTCGTCGTCGACTGCAGGAAGGCACCACCCGAGAAGAAGGGAGCACGCGAGATATAGCCCACATTGAGGAAGGCGTTCGATTTGGGCGTGAAGTTCCAGTTTACACCGCCCTTGGCCGTCCAACCCCAGAAGTCGATCTTCTCCGACTCCTGATGAGCTGCGTCGTAGTAGAAGCGGTCCACACGCCAGTACATCGTGTTCGATACCGAACCCGAGACGAAGGCATTCAGGTTGCCCTTGGTCCACTCTAACTGACCAAACAGACCCTCCTGCATGACGTGGCCGTCGTAGTCGCGATAGACCTTGTCGCCCATGCCGAGCTTCTCATACTTCCAGTTCGGATCGGCAGCAGCGATGTTGTTGGCCGACTTGACATTCTTACGGTCAGCATCGTCGATGAAGTACTGACCACCATAGAGGTCGATGATCTCGTTGTAGTGCTCGCCGACGTAGTAGCGGACATCGACACCGGCCGAAAGCTCCAGGTTGTCGGTCAGCTGATTCGAGTAGGTCGAGAGCAGACCATACCACATGTGGTTGTTGTGGCTGTCGGACATGACCATCTTCGAACCATCGGTCGATGCGGCATTCTCCTCGATCACCTTGCCGTAGTCGAACGTACCATCCGGACGGCGGTAGTCGTGCAGCAGGATACCATTCGACGAACCGTTCCACTTGGCGCGATCCGACGACGTGCGACCCTGACCCGAGTAGCCACCACCGCGACCAATCGAGAGGTAGAGGGCCGTCGAGAGCGACGACTTATAGTCGATCTGCCACTGGTGATTGAGCGAAATCTGCGGCTTGTGGTAGTAGTTGCGCTGCGAGGTACGCTCACGACCCGTATCATCGAAACCATATACGGCGTTGTAGCGATACATATCCTTCTCGCCCATGTACTGCTTGCCCCACTTGTCCCACTCCTTGATCGTCAGACCGGCATAGAGCGGTTTGCGCTGGTTGTGCTCCTGGGGTGCACCGAAGGCCGTCAGCGAGAGCTGATGACGATCGTTGATGCGCTTCGAGATGTTTACGAACCAGTTGTAGCCCTCGAAGGAGGTACCCTGGATGTAGCCGTCGCCCCAACGCTTACCGAAGAGCAGGCTCAAGGCCCAGCCCTTCTCCGTAAGGCCCGTCGAGAGGCTCAGCGAGAGGTTCTGCAGACCGTCGTTACCGACACCGTAAGCGAACGTGCCGCCCTTCTTGGCGTCGATCGAGTTGGTGACGATGTTGATCGTACCACCGACCGAAGGCGACGAGATCTTCGAAGCACCCATACCGCGCTGCGTCTGCATCGAGCGGGTTACATCCGACAGACCTGCCCAGTTGGACCAGTAAACGCCTCCCCACTCCATGTCGTTTACGGGGACACCGTTCACCATCACGGCTACGTTAGCCGCCTTAAAGCCGCGCATGTTGATCTTCGAGTCGCCATAGCCACCACCATCTTTCGTGGCATAGACACCCGGCGTCGATTTGAGTACCTCGGGGAACTCCTGACCACCGATTTTGTACTCGATCTCCTCGGCCGATACGGTCGATACGGCCACCGGCGTCTTGCGCTGCACGGCGATCGACTGCACGATCACGACATCGTCCATCGTGATTGCATCGGGCTTGAGCTCGATCGTGCCCAGATTCTGCTTCGAGGCAGCTGCGTTCACCTTTTGGGTGGACGTCTTGTAGTTCAAGTAGCTGATCTGAATCTCGGTGACACCCTTACCCGTGCGGATCGAGAAGGCACCATTCACGTCAGTACTTGTACCCTGCGTCGTACCCGGAATGAGGACCGTAGCACCAATCAGCGGCTGATTGTTCTCATCTACGACCTGTCCCGAGACGTGCGTCTGCGCTACGGCCATCGAGCCGAGCATCAGACCAACCATCAGAAGGAAAAGTTTCTTCATAAATGTTTATTTAAGTGAATAAAAAGAAATTTGTTATGTGTGTGTATTTGTGTGCTGTTTGCTGTTGCCTATTCTGTTGCTCTTTTCCGTCCCCATCGGCTTGCGGATGGCGATCCTAAAGTGCGGGCGTTTTTATGCGCTACAAAGATAGCGCAGATATTCCGAAACGGCAACCCGTCGAGGGTACTTTTCTATCAATAAATTGTTAACAATTTAGCCGTTTTACAAAAAGAAACGAACCGCCCTGAAGGTTGGACGGCTCATTTGTTGCTTTTGGCGGGTAAAATGTTGTCTATGGCTTGACCACGCGAACCATGGCCCAACCCTCGCGCAGGCGGGTCTCTGCGGGCTGCAAACCCAGCTCTGCGGCGCGTGTGCGGATGGCCTCGATGTCGCACTCCAAGATGCCGCTCATCAGCAGCGTGCCCCCCGATCGCAGGGTCGCCTCATAGCGGGGCATGTCGGCGAGCAGGATGTTGCGGTTGATGTTGGCCAGGATGAAGTCGTAGCTGCGCCCCTCGATGGCCGAAGCATCGCCCAAGATGGGGGTGATCTGCTCGGCTACGCCATTCGTACAGATGTTTTCGCGGCAGTTTTCGTCAGCCCACTCGTCGATATCGACCGCGTCGATGTGGGCCGCTCCCTGCATCGCTGCGATGATGGCTAACACACCCGTTCCGCTGCCCATGTCGAGCCCTTCGAGCCCCTTCAGGTTGAGATCGGCTACCGTGGCCGACATGAGGTGGGTCGTGGCATGGTGACCCGTACCGAACGACATTTTGGGCATGATCACCACATCGAGTGCCCCACCTGTCGGTGCGGCATGGAAGGGTGCACGGATGTAGATGCGACCATCGACATCGACCGGCTCGAAGTTACTCTCCCAGAGGGCGTTCCAATTCTGTGCCTCAATCGACACATAACGTGCTCCGCTGATGCCTTGCTCGGCCAGCAGCGCATCGACCTGCTCCTTGCAGTCGGCGAGTTGCTCTTGCGGGATGTAGGCTTTGAGCCGATCCTTCTCGGAGGTGAAGCTGTCGAAAGGGTAGTCGGCTAAATAGGCGGTCAGAATCTCGGCTTGTTCGGCCGAGGCGACGGGAATGGTGAGTTCGATATAGTCCATGGCGTATGTGTTATTTTGTAACGCTCTGTAACGCTTCGCATACCCTCCGTTACAAGCGTTACAAATGTTACACGTGTTACATCGGGGGGGGAGCTTGCAAGACGAATCTTGCAGGCCTGTCAAACAACAAAAGGGCTGTCGCAACACCTTGTTGGACAGCCCCCCTCTTGTAGCGAGAGAGAGACTTGAACTCTCGACCTTCGGATTATGAATCCGACGCTCTAACCAGCTGAGCTATCTCGCCATGCTTTGAAAGCGAGTGCAAAGATAAGTCAAAAAAATGATTTAGACAAAAGATTTTTGCGAAAAAATGAAAATGTTTTTCGTCGTGATGCGCTTCGGTATTGATTTTGAGCCATTAGCGCGCATGAACACGATGCGTAAGTTTTTTCAAGCGAGGCGAGATCGTCTCCTCTATGCCATGCATTTGCTGCGCCTGGCGGGTGGCGTGGCGCTCTTGGCGGCCTTTTCGTGGGAGGTGCTGCTGGGGCCGACCCACCACCTCTCGAATGGCTATTTGCAGCTCCAGTTAGTCGTCTGCCTCCTCTTTTTGGCCGATTTTGGGGTCAGCTGGGCCTTCGCAGCACGGCGTAAACACTACTTTTTCCGCCACCTGATCTACCTGCTGCTCTCGATTCCGTGGCTCAACCTGATCGCCTGGAGCGGGGTGCATCTGACGCGACCGTGGCAGGTGCTGACCGGCATGATCCCCGTCTGGCTGCTGGTGCTGGCCACCTACCTGCTGATCGAGTGGTTCAATGAGCTGCGCATAGCCCGCCTGTTCTACACCTACCTGGCCGCTACGCTGCTCTGCACCTACCTCGGTGCGCTGATCTTCTACGAGGTCGAGGGGGGCTTGAATGGCTCGATCGGAGGCTTTGGCGATGCGCTGTGGTGGGCGGGGCAGAATCTGACGACACTCGGCGCGACGATCCAACCCACAACCCCCGTCGGTAAGATGCTGACCGTGCTGCTGCCTCTGCTCGGGATGCTCTTCCTGCCCATTTTCACTACCTATATTATGAATATGCACAGCCGGCGTGAATAGCCCTTCGTCTGCCATTCGATGGCTAAATCAGGGCGCAAAGTGCAATTTTAGCCCCTTTGTTTTGTCGAATCGGAATATTTGCTTATCTTTGTCAAGGCATTAAAACGATTTAATAGCCGAGGGCTTGGATGAGAGAGCCGGAGGTGTTGAAAGGGGAGTGCCGGAGGTGTTGAAAGGGGAGTGCCGGAGGTGTTGAAAGAGGCGTGCCGGCCGAGGGCCCTTGAAGGAGCAACTACGAAAAACTTACAATAAGAAAAAAATGAAGCTGATGAAACGAACATGGTTGGTGGTGTTAGCCCTGTTGGGCGCGACAACGCTGTGGGCGCAGACCATGGAGGAGCGGATCACCTTCTCACTCGACCGTTGGGATGGCCGCTACGATTTGGGCGACAAGGTCGCTATTCATGTCTCGGTACCCGAGGAGTTTGAGGCCGTGCAGGAGCTGTGGATCAATGGCCTCTGCGTCTCGAGCGAAGAGGTGACGGTCAAGGCGGGTGAATACGACATCCTCACGCGCCGTGATAAGAAGCCGACCTCGGTGATGCTGCGCCTGAAGAATCCCGACCCGAAGAAGCGACGCGACTTTACCGATGTGGGCTACTGCGTCGGCATGGAGCACTTCCGTCCGGGCTTCCAGAAGCCTGCCGACTTCTATCCCTGGTGGATGGAGCAGGTGAAGAAGCTGCGCGAGTTGCCCATCGAGGTGAAGATCGAGGAGGTCGAGGCGCCGGCCAAATATGCCGCAAAGTACGTGTGCTACGACCTGGAGATCAACTGCGGCGAGGGTGGTGCACCGGTGCGCGGTTACATGGCCCTGCCCAAAGATGCTCAACCCAAATCGCTGCCGATCTGCATCTTTGCACACGGTGCCGGTGTGAAGGGTAGCAGCAACCGCTCGAAGATCAGCGTAGCCCTGCGCTATGCCCGTGAGGGTGGTGGTGCGATTGCGTTAGATATGAATGCTCACGGCATGCTCAACGGCCAGCCGCAGTCCTACTACGACAAGCTCGACCGCACGACCCTCAAGGGGTACAAGGATTGGGAGATCACCGATCGTGAGAGCTACTATTTCCGCGGCATGTACCTCCGCATGCAGCGTGCGTTGGACTACCTCTGCACGCGCCCCGAGTGGGATGGCGAGCGAGTGCTGGTGATCGGTGGCAGCCAGGGTGGTGCCCAGGCGGCTGCGCTGTGCGGTTTGGATCAGCGTGTGACCCATGCCGTGATTCGTGAGCCGGGTATGATGGACCTGGGCGGCTCGTTGGTGGGTCGCAAGAGTGGTCCTCCTTGGTTGGTGGAGTTGTATGGCGAGACGGAGGAGTTCCTCCGCTGGGCGCCCTATTTCGATATGGCCTTCATGTTAGAGCACAGCACGGCGAAGGTGATCTTCGAGTGTGGCTGGATCGACATGTCGTGTACCCCCTCGTCGATCCTCTCGGGCTACAACCTCTGTGGCGGCGAGAAGCAGATCTACACCTATCCCTTCCGTCCGCACGGCACGCCCAAGGGAAAATATCGTGCCGATTGGAACGAGCGAGTTGGTAAGCATTACAACGAGTTTATCCGCGAAGCATTGAAATAAGCGAAAAGAGTGTACCTTCGGAGCCTGATTGCCGGCCCAGAGGGTACACGCCTCTTTTTTACCTATTCTTATACAGTACATGATGCGATTCTATTCATTTTTGTTGCGAATTGCTTGGTGTTTGTTGCTGGCGATGGCGTGGAGCTGCAGCTCCGACGCGGAGGTGGAGTCGCCCGAGGCGATTGTCGCGGACTTTCCCACTTGTGCCGAACAACGTCGGGCGATCGAGACCTCGCTGCCCCTCGTCGAGGAGGTGACGACCTTGGCCGAGGAGTATGCGACGGATATGGCGGCCGCTTTGACCGCCTTGGAAGAGGATCTGGCGCAGCTGGACGAGCAGATCGAGCAGGCGCGTGCCCTGTTGGCGGGTACCTCGTCCGAGCGGACGGTGACGGAGTGCCGAGCAGCCCTCGAAGCCGAATGCCAACGCTTGCAGCAGAGCCTCCGCAGCCTCCGCCAGGCGGTGGATGGGCTGAAGGGTGCCTATCCCCAACTGCAAAGCTATGCCGCTTCGCTGACGCAGGAGCAGCCTTCGCAAGCTGCTGCCGTGCGGGCTACGCTGGCACACTACAACACGCTCTGCGATTGGGCGTATGCCGTACCGGCCGTGGCCGAGGCGGAGTTGTGGCGTTGGTCGGAATTTGAGTTTGCGTGTGTGCGCGATCTTTTTGCCGACCTGGCCGAGAGTACTACCCCTACGGTGCAAGCAGGAGAGGCGATTAACGGCCTGAAAAATAGCTGCATGGATTGCCTCACAACGACCCGTGGAGCTGTTGAGAAGGCCTCAAAATCGCTCGATGCGCACCGCTTCGAGAGCCTCCTGCAGACGATGAAGGGCTGGCTGCCTGCCCGCATGACCTCCTATGCAGGGTTGGCCGCGCTCCAAGCCGAATGCGATGCTTTTATCCCCTTTGCTACGGCCGATGCCGACCAGCCGTGGACGCAAACCCTGCAAACGGTCGGAGGATCGGTGCAGGGAGCAGCCGAGGAGTTGGTGGCTACCTACCATGCCGTGATCGACGCGGCGATGAAAGCCCCCCATACGATCGACCAGCAGCGACTGATCGTAGCCAATACGCGTGCCGATCGGGTGGTGGTGGAGTCCCGACAGCAACTCGCGCCCTACCTGGCTCTGCCCGAAGAGGAATCGACCGAGGGTAAGAGCTTGGAGGAGTTGGTGACCCTGACGATCGACCGTTGGGATGGCCGCTATGCGGTGGGGGAGAGTGTCTCGATACGGGCCGTGGTGCCCAATGCCTTTGATGCGATTTGCGAGGTGTGGGTCAATGGCCTCTGCGTCTCGAGCGAGGTGAAGCACCTGCCCCGTGGCACCTACAACCTGCTGACTCGTTGCGACAAGGAGCCTGCGACGGTGATGCTGCGCTTGCAAAATACCGATCCGGCACAAACCAAAGATTTCACCGACATTGGCTATGGCGTCGGTGTGGAGCAGTTCCGTCCTGCATTTACGAAACCGGCCGATTTCCATGCCTGGTGGATGGAGCAGGTGGCGTTAGTGCGTCAAACTCCCATGCAGGTCAAGCTGACTCCGGTGGAGGTGCCTGCGACCTATGCCTCGAGTTACGTTTGTTACGACCTGGAGGTGAGTTGCAGCGAGGGTGGAGCACCCGTGCGCGGTTACATGGCCCTGCCGAAGGGTGCCAAGACCCAATCGCTGCCCGTCTGCCTCTTCCTCCACGGTGCGGGTGTCAATGGCACCTCGAATCGTTCGCGCATCGATGTGGCGTTGCAGTATGCCCGCCAGGGTGGTGGCTCGATCTCGCTCGACCTGAATGCCCACGGCATGCTCAACGGACAACCCCAATCCTACTACGATAATCTGAACAACACGACGCTGAAAGACTACCGCTATTGGCCTTTAGAGAGCCGTGAGAGCTACTATTTCCGCGGTATGTTCCTCCGTGCACAACGGGCGTTGGACTACCTCTGTTCGCGTGCCGAGTGGGATGGTGAGCGGGTGCTGGTGATCGGTAGCAGCCAGGGTGGTGCCCAGACGGCCGCCATCTGCGGACTCGATCCGCGTGTGACCCATGCCGTGATTCGTGCACCGGCCATGATGGATACGGCCGGTTTGCTCGCAGGCCGCAAGTGTGGTTGGCCCTATCTGCCCGAACGCTACGGCTTTACGGATGCCTTCATGCAGGATGGCCCCTACTTCGATACGGCCTTCTTCTTGGAGCACAATCGGGCTAAAGTCCTCTACGAGTGTGGCTGGATCGACACGACGTGTACCCCCTCGTCGAGCTTGACGGGCTACAACCTCTGTGCCGGCGAGAAGGAGCTCTACACCTATCCCTATCGTGCCCACTCCTCACCCAAGGGGAAATATGGCACAGAATGGAGTAAGACGATCAATGCACGGTTTAGCGAGTTTATTCGCGAAGCATTGAAATAGACGACGCGGGTGTTCGACCCGCCCACCGCCTTCGACCGAAACGGGGGGCTGCCTGAATCAAAAGGATTGGGGCAGCCCTTTTTTTATGAGGATAATCCACCTCTACGCAGAGGCGCGCTGCACGTGATACCGCTCGGGGTAGCCCATTCCTCATGGGGTATCGGAAAAGAAAAGTAACGCACCGTAACGCTTTGTAACGCCCTGCACCCCCTGCGTTACAACGTTACAGCGTTACAACCGTTACAATCGGTGAGCCGTGCACGCCATGAAAGGGTAGTCCTTCGGTGCTATGTGGTGATCCTCCCATCGGATGCGGCCTGTTCGCCCATTGTGCAGCGGGTACATCGCAAAAAAAAGAGACTGTCTCAACGCCTCGGTTGGACAGTCCCTTTGGATGCTGAAGGTCTCTGACCGCTATCGCTTCTCCTTCAACAGATCGCGAATCTCGGCCAGCAGCTCCTGATCCTTGGTCGGCTTCGGCGGTTCGGGTGCCGGAGCGGGTGCAGCCTCCTTCTTCTTCGAGAGCTTGTTCATCATCTTGACCATCAGGAATACGCAGAAGGCCAGAATGATGAAGTCCAAGCACTGCTGCAGGAAGGCTCCATACTTCCAAACCACCTCGGCTACGGCCGGCGTAGTCTCGGTGGCCTCGACAGCCTCGCGCAGCGTGACGCTCAAGTCGGAGAAGTTCGTGCTACCCAGCGGCAGGCTGATGATCGGCATCAGCACATCATTGACCAGCGAGGTGACAATCTTACCAAATGCACCGCCAATGATCACACCGACGGCCATGTCCATGACATTGCCCTTCAAGGCAAACTCCTTAAATTCTTTCAAGAAAGCCATTTTTCTATAAGCTCTTTTTGTGGGTTAATGTTCTGTTTTCGGATGCTCGCGCGAGGTTACTCCACCTCGATGAGCACCGTATTGGTCTGCACCGACTCACCGGCCGTTACCAAAATTTGCTTTACCTTGCCCGAATAGTCGGTCGAGATCGAGTTCTCCATCTTCATGGCCTCCAGCACGATGACATCCTGCCCGGCCTTGACCTCGTCGCCCACCTTGACTAAAATATCGACTACGCGACCCGGCAGCGGAGCTACGACTGTGTGACCCGTGATGGGCTGCACCTTCGGAGCCTCCTCCTGGGCGGCAGCCTGCTCGACTGCGGGCTGCGGCTCGCTGGCCTTCTTGGCCTCGTACGCCTTCTTCTTGAGGTTGGTCAGGTAGCCCTTGGCTACGAGCGGGAACAACTCCAGCAGCAGCACCTCCTTCTCGTTCTCGGCCAGCTTGACGCCTCCGGCCTCGGGCAGCTCGGGGTTGGGCTGCATCTGATATTTCGAGGTGTCGTAGGGGGTCTCCTCGCGTACACCGCAGATCTTGAAGCGGAACTCGGGGTCGATCTCCACGGGGGTCTTACCATACTCGCCCTTCACCAGACCGACAAACTGCGAACTCTTGTTCGTGTACATCGGGCGTCCGGCCTTCTCATCGAGGGCGCAGTTTACGGCCTGTGCGCCGACAATCTGCGAGGTGGGGGTTACCAGGGGCGGCAGACCGGCCGACAGACGTACCGACGGAATCAGCTCCATGGCGCGCGGCAGAATCTCCTCGGCCTTGAGCTGCTTGAGCTGGGCCACCATGTTCGAGTACATACCACCCGGAATCTCGGCCTTCTGCACCAGCTCGTTGGGTGCGGGGAAGCCGAAGTAAGCCTCGATCTTGCGGCAGAGGTCGATGCAAGCCTGCTCGTCGTCCTCCTGGGCAGCCTTGATAGCTCCATCGAAGAGGGCCTCCACCTCGGCCGGCAGCGTGTCGGTGAGCGGGTTGAAGGGCTTCGGCTCGGGCTTCTCGGTGCCGAATACCGATTGGTTCAGCTCCTTGCGGATCTCGCGCAGCTCCTTGTTGATCTTGGCGACAGCCTCCATATTGACCTTGATCTCGATGCCCATCTTCTGGCAGAAGACGTAGATCAGCTCTAAGGCCGGAGCAGCCGTGCCACCACCGAAGTACCAGCAGTTCGTATCGACCACATCGGCACCGGCTACGATGGCCGAGAGCACCGAAGCCAGACCGTAGCCCGGCGTACAGTGGGTGTGGAAATCGACCGGAATCGAGAGGTTCTGCTTGAGCAGGCGCACCAGCGTAGCGACGCGACGCGGCGGAATCAGACCCGACATATCCTTGATCGTGATCATGTCGGCACCCAAAGCGGCCATCTGCTTGGCCTTATCGACGAAGTAGGCATCCGTGAAGACATTCTGACGCTTCTTCTTGCCCATCAACTTCTGGAAGAAGGAGGGTTCGGGATACTTCGGATCGACCGTGTAGCAGACTGCGCAGTCGGCAATACCGCCATACTGCTTGACATATTTGATGGTCGATTTGACGTTGTTTACGTCGTTCAGCGCATCGAAGATACGCATGATGCCCAGACCGCTCTGGATGGCATTGCGGCAGAAGCCGTCGATGATCTCGTCCGTGTAGGGCGAATAGCCGAAGAGGTTGCGACCACGCGAGAGAGCCGTCAGTTTCGACACATCGCCTACAGCCTTGTGGATCGTCTCCAGACGGGTCCAGGGGTTCTCGTTCAGGTAGCGCATCACCGAGTCGGGTACAGCACCACCCCAAACCTCCATTGCGAAGAAGTTTGCCTCTTTGTAGTAGGGCAGACAGCGGTTGATCTGCTCCTGATTCATGCGCGTTGCGAAGGACGACTGCTGTCCGTCGCGTAGCGTAAGGTCTCTGATTTTGAGTTCTCTTGCCATAGTTTTATTATTTTATAAGTTTTCTATTTCGGTTGTGTGGTTTTTAGAGATTCAAAGATAAGAACAATTTTTCAATATGCAACCTTTTGTGGCTGTTTTTTATGCGGATTGTAGCCTTTGCAGCCTCTTTTTTTGAGAAAATCTTCCTTCGGAGTTCGATTTTTGATCCTCGGCGTGTGCGATTCGTCGGCAAAAAGCTATCTTTGTGCCATGCTTTCGCTCGTGTTGCTTGTGGTGCTGCTGCTGATCTATCCGATCGTGCTGCTCATTGTCGGTCGTCTTACGGGACGCAGGGCCGACAACGACACCTTCTTTACGGGCAATCGCCGTACCCCTTGGTACTTAGCCTGGCCGGCCATGATCTCGGCCGCTATGTCGGGCATCACCTTCGTTTCGCTGCCCGGGTCGGTCGCTGCGGACGGCTTCTCCTACCTGCAGATGGTGGCCGGGTTTACGGTCGGGCAACTGCTCATCGCCTTTTGGTTGGTGCCCCGATTCTACCGCCTGCAGGTGCGCTCCATCTACCAATATTTCGACCATCGGTTTGGTCTCTCGGCCCACCGCTCGGCGGCTTGGTGCTTCGTGGTGGCCAAATTGCTGTCGGCAGCCCTCAAACTCTATATGGTGGCCGCTGTGGTGCAAATGCTGTTCCAAACGGGCGGCGTGGAGCTTCCCTTCTGGGGGGCCGCTGCGGGGGTGATGGCGATCGTGTGGGGCTATACCCGTCGGGGTGGCGTGCGCACGGTGATGCAGACCGACCTGATCAAGAGTGGCGTGATGCTGACCGCTCTGGTGGGCATTGTGGTGGCGTTGTGTCGTGCTTTGGGGTGGAGTTTTGCGGAGGCTTGTGAGGCGGTGGCGCAGTCGCCCTTCTCGCAGGTGTTGGTCCTTGACGACCCCGCCTCGGAACGCTATTTTTGGAAGATGTTTGTGGCCGGAATCGTCCTGTTGCTGGCCATGACGGGGTTGGATCAAGACCTGATGCAGCGCAACCTTTCGTGTCGCTCGGTGGGCGATGCGCAGCGCAATATTGTCTTGACAGCCATCAGTCAGGCGGTGGTGATTCTGCTCTTTTTGGTGCTGGGTGTGCTGCTCTATGCTTATGCTGATGCCCGTGCCCTTGCACGGCCCGAAGACCCCGATCAACTCCTGCCGTTGGTGGCCGGATCGGAACTGCTGCCCGGATGGGTGGGGGTGTTGTTTGTCTTGGGATTTTCGGCCGGAAGCTACTCGGCCGGAGGCTCTGCACTGACCGCTTTGACCACCTCGATTACGCTTGATGTGTTGGGTGATAAGCAGCTCGATGAAAACCGTATAGCTCGCCTGCGTGTGCGTGCACATGCCCTCTTAGCGGTGACGCTGTTGGGGTTGATTTTGTTGCTGAATTACCTGGCCTCGGAGAGTGTGATCAACCTAATCTATAAAGTGGCCGGATACACCTATGGTCCGATCCTCGGATTGTTCCTCTTTGGGGAGTTTACGCGCCGTACGATTGCGGGTCGCAAGGTCTGGTGGGTAGTTCTTATTTCTCCGTTGTTGTCTTTTGGTGTTCAGTATATTGTTGGCTGTTACCTCAACTATCGGATCGGGTTTGAACTGTTGCTGCTCAATGCCGCCTTTACCTATGTGTGCATGTGGCTCGTGAGCCGCCGTGCGACTACCGCTTGAAGATGAAATAGACGGCCAAAATCAGGCAGACGAATCCGGCAATGTGGTTCCAGCGCAACGCCTCGTTCTTCATGAAATACAACATGAAAAGCGTGAAGACCGAGAGCGAAATGACCTCCTGAATGACCTTGAGTTGCCACAGGGTGAACGGACCACCGAAGGCCTCCGAACCGATGCGGTTGGCCGGCACCATGAAGGCATACTCGGCTAAGGCTACACCCCACGAGAGGAGGATGATGGCTGCGATGCTGAGCTTTTCGAGGCGCGAACGAAAGGCGATCTGACCATACCAGGCCAGCGTCATGAAGCTGTTTGAGATGAGCAAAAGACCGATCGTAGAGAGTGCTTTGAGCATAATAGTTTGTTTTTTGACGGCGCAAAAGTAGAAAAAGAATTTGATATGCAGAAAAATAATTTTGCCCTGGTGACCGGTGCTGCCTCGGGAATCGGACGCGCCTACACGTTGGAGCTGGCGCAGAGCCATGCCGGTGTGATCGTAGTCGATCGCAATGCGAAGGCGTTGCAGGCCTTGGTCGAGGAGGTGGCTGCGACGGGTGCGCAGGTGGTGGCTCGAAGGGTTGATCTGACCGAGGAGCAGGCTGCCGGGAGGCTCTTTGCCTGGACCGAGCAGAAGGAGTTAGAGGTCGGTACGCTTGTCTGCAATGCCGGAGCACTGCTCTTTGGCGGTTTTGCGACCCATACGCCCGAACAGATTGAGCGTTTGCTGGCGTTGCATTGTGGCGTGACTACGCAGCTCTGCCGCCTCTTTGGGGCCGCCATGCGCGCTCGGAAAGAGCGAGGACATATCCTCGTCATGTCCTCCGCTACGGCCTACATGCCCTATCCCTCGATCGTGCTCTACGCCGCTACGAAGAGCTATTTGAAGTGCTTTGCCGAGGCGCTGCACGATGAGTGGGCTGCCGATGGGGTGGTGGTGACGGTGGTCTGCCCGGGTGCGGTCGATACCCCCTTCTACCGCCTCGATGAGCGGATGCGCCGCCGCCTACTTTTCTGGCGTGTCATGCACGGGCCTCAACAGATCGCGCACCGTGCGTTACGCGCCTTGTGGCGGGGTAAAAAGCGCATCCTGCCCGGCTTTTTCACCAAATTGTGTGTGGCCTTGTGCCGCATCTGCCCCTCCGCACTGATCCGATGGGTGGTGCGACGCAAGCGGGTCAGAAGGCTGTTAGAGTAGTTGTTGCAGGCTGTGGATCTCAGCAAAATCGGCAACCACGCAGTCGGCCAGATGCTCCTCTTCAAGCGTGGAGCGTGACAGGGTGGTGGCGATGGCTACCAGACGCCCTGCACCGGCTCGACGAGCCGCCTCGAAGCCGGCCCGTGCATCCTCAAATACGATGCACTCGGCGGGCGTTAATCCCAACTTTTCGGCTGCAGTCAGATAGATCTCCGGATCGGGCTTGCAGCGAGTGACCATATCGCCCGAGATGCAGACCTCGAAATAGGGGGCGATGTGGCACTTCTCCAAGACAAATTCGACATTCTCACGACATCCCGATGAGCCTACGGCGCACCGAATGCCGGCCTTTTGCAGTAGATCGAGCAGCTGAACCAATCCGGTTACAGGTTGAATCTCAGGCGCATAGATCTCGCGGTAGAGGGCCTCCTTCTCGCGCCCCAGCTCCTCGACACCGCGTCTGCGGATGACCTCCTCGGGGAAGAGTCGGCGCATGATCTCCTCGTTGCCCATGCCGAAGAATCCGTCGATGCGCTGCTGCCAATCTTGGATGTCGTAGCGCGCGCAAAACAGCGCAAAGGCGCGGGTGTGTACGGCACTGTTATCGACCAGCGTGCCGTCCATGTCGAAGATGGCACCGCGGATGGGGAGTTGATTATCTTGTTGCATTTTGGATCGTTTGTTTTGATTTGTGCGCAAAAATAGTGAATTTTTGACTAAAATCCCCTTCGGGATTTTGTGGTTTTGCATTTTCTCCTTATCTTTATACAATTAAACGCAAACTTTAATCCAATATTTAACAATATGCAAACCAAATCCCTGATGTTGCAGGCCGAGAAGAACCGCAAACGCCTGGTCGAGATCGTACAGATCGCCAAGGCGGGTCATATTGGCGGAGGCCTCTCGTCGATGAACATGCTCACAGCACTCTATTTTCATGTGATGAAGCTCGACCCCCAGAATCCGAAGTGGGAGGAGCGTGACCGTTTTGTGATGAGCAAAGGCCACTGCGTCGAGGCGTTGTACAGTGTACTCGAAAATCGTGGCTTTATCTCGAAAGAGCTGACCGATACCTATGGTCAGTTTGATACGCCGCTGGCCGGTCACCCCACCATCGAGGTGCCGGGTATCGAGGTCAATAGTGGTGCCTTGGGCCACGGTCTGCCGATTGGTGTCGGTATGGCCATCGCTGCGAAGATGGACAAGAAGGCTTGGCGCACCTATGTGCTCATGGGCGACGGTGAGCAGGGTGAAGGCTCGATCTACGAGGCCGCAATGGCCGGTAGCCACTACAAACTGGACAATCTGGTGGCCATCATCGACCGCAACGGGCTGCAGATCAGCGATACGACCGAAAATGTGATGGCTCTCGAGCCGATTGCCGAGCGTTGGTCGGCCTTTGGTTGGGATGTGCAGGACATCAACGGCGACTCGATGGAGGCGATCGTCGAGGCCTTCGAGAAGATCGACTACAACTCGGGTAAGCCGCACCTGATCGTCTCGCGTACGACGAAGGGACGCGGTGTATCGCTCATGGAGAATATCCTCAAGTGGCACCATGGCGTGCCGACGGCCGAGGAGTACGCTGCTGCGATCGCAGAGATCGACGCACGCATCGAAACGTTGAACCAATAAGCAAGCATGTGAATTATGGAGATTAAGAGTGTTCCTTGCCGTCAGAGCTTTACCGATACGCTGGTGGAGCTGGCAAAAGAGGATAAGAATATTGTAGCCGTGACGACCGATGCCCGTGGCTCGGTGACGCTGACCAAATTTTTCAAGGAGCTGCCCGAGCAGGCCGTAGAGTGTGGTATTGCCGAGCAGGATGCCGTGGGTATTGCCGCCGGGTTGGCGCAGTCGGGTAAGAATACCTTCGTGTGTGGTCCGGCTTGCTTCTATGTGGCTCGCTCGCTCGAGCAGGTGAAGGTCGATGTGGCCTATTCGCAGAATCCGGTCAAGATTCTGGGTGTGAGTGGTGGTGTGGCCTATGGCGCACTCGGCGCTACGCACCACAGCCTGCACGATGTGGCTGCGCTGCGCACCTTCCCCGGTATGAATGTCTTCCTGCCCTGCGATGCACGCCAGACGCGTAAGTTGGTGCAGGAGCTGGTGAAGTTCCCCTATCCGGCCTATGTGCGTGTAGGCCGTAATGCAGTGCCCGATGTCTATGAGAACGACGATTTCGACTTCGAGATTGGCAAGGCTACGATGCTCATGGATGGTACGGCGATGACCATTATCGGTTGCGGTGAGACGGTCTACCACTGTATGAAGGCCGGTGAGATGCTGCGTGAGCAGGGCATCGAGGTGCGTGTGTTGGATATGCATACGCTCAAACCTGCCGACGAGGAGGCTATTGTCAAGGCTGCGCGCGAGACGGGTCGCATCCTGACGGTCGAGGAGCATAGCCGCTATGGCGGTCTGGGTGGCATCGTGACGGAGATCACCTCCGAGCAGTGCCCCGTGCCGGTGCGCATTCTGGGTATTCCGGATGAGAATGTCGTGCATGGCAAGCCGCTGGAGATTTTCCACCACTATAAACTCGATGCCGAAGGAATCCTTGCTACGGCACTCGAGATGTTGAAAGCCTAAATCGGAGCTGAGAGATGAGCCGTTATATTCTTGCCGTCGATCAGAGCACATCGGCCACCAAGGCGATCCTCTTTGATGAGGCGTGCCGACTGATCAACCGCGTCAATATCGAACACAAGCAGTATTATCCGCAAGCCGGATGGGTCGAGCACGATGCCGAGGAGATCTATGCCAATATGATCGAGGCGATCGGTCGGCTGCTGCGCGAAACCGAGGTGGAGGCCGATGCCGAGTTCTCGTTAGCGATTACCAACCAGCGCGAGACGGTGGTGGTGTGGGAGGCTGCTACGGGGAAACCGATCGGTAAAGCGGTGGTGTGGCAATGCCAGCGTGGTGCCGAGATCTGCCGCGCCTTGAAGGCTGCCGGCCACGAAAAGACCTTCTTGGCCAAGAGTGGTCTGCTGATTGACCCCTATTTCTCGGCCAGCGGTGTGAAGTGGTTGCTGGATCATACGCCCGGTGCCCGTGAGGCTGCCGAGGCCGGAGCGTTGCGCATGGGTACGATTGATGCGTGGCTGATCTGGAAACTCACCGAGGGGCGCGTGCATGCTACCGACTACACGAATGCTTCGCGTACGCTGCTGTTCAACATTCATACGCTCGATTGGGACGATGAGTTGCTGGAGCTCTTCACCATTCCCCGTTCGATGCTGCCCGAGGCCAAGCCGTGTGATGCCATCTTTGGCCGTACGACCATCGAGGGACTATTCCCCGAGGGGATTGAGATCGCCGGTGTGCTGGGCGATTCGCACGGAGCATTGGCCGGTCAGATGTGTTTCGAGGCCGGTATGGGTAAGGCTACCTATGGCACCGGCTCGTCGGTGATGGTCAATATTGGTGAGGAGGCTGTGGCTGCACCCGAGGGGTTGGTTACCTCGGTGGGCTTTGCGGCGCAAGGTAAGGTCTTCTATGCCTTTGAGGGCAATATCCATTGCACGGGTGCTACGTTGCGTTGGCTGACGGATCAGCTGCAACTGATCGCCTCGCCGGCCGAGACGGAGAGCCTGGCAACGAGCATCGAGAGCACGAATGGCGTCTATCTGGTGCCTGCCTTTGCCGGATTGGGTGCTCCCTGGTGGAATTCGGAGGCCAAGGCGGTGATCTGCGGCATGACGCTCGGAACGACCAAGGCGCATGTCGTGCGTGCTGCTCTGGAGGCTATTCCCTATCAGATCAAAGACTTGATTGACCTGATGACCGGCCAAGCCGGCGTGAAGCTCAAGGAGCTGCGCGTCGATGGCGGTCCGACCCGCAATAAGTTCCTCATGCAGTTCCAGGCCGATATGCTGGGTGCGACGATCAACCGTGCCGACCTGGAGGAGGCTTCGGCGTTGGGAGCTGTGGTGATGAACGGATTGGCTCGTGGCGTGTGGTCCTCGCTCGAGGAGGTGGCCCGCCTGCGTACGTCGGACAATCGGATTCTGCCCACGATGGAGGAGGCCAAGCGTGCCGAACTCTATGGTGGTTGGATCGAGGCCGTCAAACTCGTAAACAGAAAATAGATTCAAAAAAATACAAAACCTAACAACTATGTATCAACCTGCAAAACAAGGAAAAGAGACCTTTGGTCTGATTATCGGTACGCGTGCCTATTTCAACTCGGCACTGGCCATTGATGTGCGTAAGACGCTCTGCGAGAAGTTGGAGGCAGCGGGCTACGGCTATGTGATTTTGGATGTAGCCGACACGCTGACCGACGGTGCTATGGAGACGGTCGAGGATGGCAAGAAGTGCGCGAAACTCTTCCGTGAATATCGTGACCAGATTGACGGTATCATCGTATCGTTGCCGAACTTCGGCTTCGAGGTGGGTATCATCAACGCCATTGCTCGCGCGGAGCTGCGTGTACCTGTGCTGGTACAGGCTTGCGACGACGAGAACGACAAGGTCGATCTGGATAGCCGCCGCGATGCCTTCTGTGGCAAGATTTCGGTCTGCAACAACCTCTATCAGTATGGTATTCCCTTTACCGATACGACGCTGCACACCTATTCGATCCACTCGGAGCTGCTGATGAAGGATATCGATAAGTTTGCTGCCGTATGTCGCGTGGTGAACAAGATGACCCACTCGCGCATCGGTCAGATCGGTACCCGTCCGCTCGGCTTCAATACGTGCCGTGCCAGCGAGAAGCTCTTGCAGGCAAGCGGTATCACGGTTGTGCCGGTCGATCTGTCGGAGATCATCTTCAATGCACAGCGTTACGATGATAATGCAGCTGCGTTGAAGGCTCGCATGGAGGAGATTGCCGCTTATGCCAAGGTGCCTGCTGTCCACATGGATAAGATGAGCCGTGTTGCTAAATTTGGTCTGGCTGTCGAGGAGTGGATGGCTGCCAATGAGTGTGATGCTGCGGCTATTCAGTGCTGGGATTCGCTGGAGCAGAACTATGGCTGCGCAGCGTGTGTTTCGATGAGTATGCTGAGCGACAAGCTGATCCCCTGCGCTTGTGAGACCGACTTGGCCGGTGCTGTTTCGATGTATGCACTGACGCTGGCTTCGGGTAAGGCCTCGACGCTGCTCGATTGGAACAACAACTTTGCCGAGGATCGCAATAAGTGTGTCTGCACCCACTGCGGTAATGCTCCGAAGAGCTTCGTGCAGAACGAGATTTCGCTCGATACGCTGGGCGTGTTGGGGCGTACGTTGGGCAAGGTCAATACCTTTGGTGCCGTGCAGGGTAAGTGCTCGGAGGGTGATTTCACCTTCTTCCGTATCTCGACCGACGATACGCTGGGCTGCATCAAGAGCTACCTGGGTAAGGGTCGCATGACGAACGATCCCTATGGCATGGCCGGATGTATTGCTGTGACGGAGGTGGAGAACCTGCAGAAGCTGATGAAGTTCATCTGCAAGAACGGTTTTGAGCACCACGTGGCGATGGTTCGTACGGATGTGGTCGATGTGCTCCAGGAGGCTGTAGAGAACTACCTGGGCTGGGATCTCTATCTGCACGAGTAATCGTTTACAAGAAAAGGTTCGATTGTGCTTTAAGCCTCCTGACGGGGGCTTAAAGCCTTTCGGTTTTAACAGTAGTACGGTTATGTTGTTTGGCTTGTTTGGCAGTCGCTATGCGACAAAATACCGCGTCTATCACTACGGGGTTGATTTTTCGCATGTGCAGGTGAATGGTGCTTACGAGACGCCCGAACGATTCGTGGATGCCTTTGTCGGGATCAATAAGTTGCTCGAATGGGAACGATCGAAGTATGATTTTCGGCGTATGATCGGCAACTACACGTTGGAACTGACACCCTCCATCGTATTGTTGGAGCAGATCAATCTGGCCGAGTTGAAGACGACCTCGTTTCGTCTGCCGGAACTCCCCGTGGAGGAGATTGTCCGCCAATATGAGTTGCCGCAAACCGAAGGGCGAGGCTTCGTGCTGATAGCCCGTAAACTTGACAAACAGCAGGAGACGGCCTTCTATTATGTAGTGCTCTTTGACGTGGCAACACGTACGATTTTGCACCTCTCGGAGGCCTCGGCACGCTCACACGGTATCGGTCTGCGCAACTACTGGGCCAATACGATCTATAATGTGATTAAAACCTCTGAAATACGTTTGAACAGATGATGAAATATCTAAAACTGACAACCCTGCTGGCGATACTGGTGGCGACGTTTGCATGCTCTACGCCGCAGGTCGAGCGGGAGGTCTATCTCTTCACGGGCTTTCGTGAACCCGCGCTGGATGGTCTGCACCTGCTTTATAGCTACGACGGCTATAAATGGGATAGCCTGCAAGGTACATGGCTGACACCGCGCATCGGTAATCAGCAGCCCGAGTACTTCAACTACACGACCGGCGAGACGGAGCAGACGAAGTTCTATCCGCAGTCGATGATGCGCGATCCCTCGATCGTGCAAGGACCGGATGGCCTCTTCCACTTGGTGTGGACGCTCGGCTGGTCGGGCGATCTGGGCTTTGGCTACGCCTCGTCGAAGGATCTGATCACCTGGAGCGAGCAGCAGCGTATCCCCGTCATGGAGGGCGAAAAGACCAACAATGTTTGGGCTCCGGAGATCTTCTACGATGCCGCAAAGGAGCACTACATGATCGTTTGGTCGTCGTCAATCCTGCCGGAGAACTACACCGAGGCTGATAAGCTGGGTGCGAATGGTTGCCACCGCATGTATTATACGACGACGAAGGATTTCGTGGAGTTCGCACCGCGCAAACCCTTCTACGATCCGGGCTTCAACTCCATCGACGGTTTTGTGTTGCAAAAGGGCGAAGAAGAGTATATCGCTATCGTGAAGGACAACCGCAAGCCGGGCTTCAGCGATCTGTTTGCCGCCTCGGCTACGGATGCCGAAGGTCCCTATGGACAACCGAGCGAGAAGTTCGCTCCGACCTATTCCGAGGGTGCTTGCGCGGTTAAAGTGGGCGAAGATTGGCTGATCTATTTCGATGTCTATAAGCAGTATCGTTTCGGTGCCGTTCGTACACGCGACTTCCAGACCTTTGAGCCGATCGACTCGCTGATTTCAGTTCCCGCAGGCCACAAGCACGGCACGATTGTCAAGGTCCAAGAGTCGGTGCTGGAGGCTCTGAAGGCTGAAGAGGCTCGTCGTTATGGCGCACAGGAATAGGCAATAGCAGAATCAAAATAACCCAACCAACCAATAAAAAAGATGAAGAGAGAGAACAAAACAGAGCTGATGGCTTACGAAGAGCCTCGGCTGACAGAACTGCTGGTGGTAGTAGAACAAGGCTTTTCTAGCTCGGATTATTCGCAGATTGATCCCGGCGAAGGTGGTGATGATTTTGGCGAATTTTAATACCTCTACGACGATGAAAAGTATGTTCCGTTTGTGCGCTCTGGGTCTGCTGACTGTGCTGGCCGGAGCATGTAACGATACGATCGAAGAGGCCACGACTCCGGTGCAGGAGTGGGATGGCCATACGATTCGTATGGAGGTGAGCCAGGAGAGTGCCTCGCGCGCTGTGGTGAAAGGTCAGAACGAGGAGGGAGATTGGCTCTTTGCCTTTGAGGGTGATGACGACATGGTACTGCTGGAGGTCGCTTCGGTGAGCTCGCGAGGCTATAACCATGTGCGTATGCACCAGCCTACGCAGAGCAACGTGACTGCCCAGGAGGCCGCTTTCACCTATTCGATTAGTGACCCTTACAAGGTCGGCGCTGCCTATCCGGGTACTTCGACCTACACGACCGAGGCGGTCTATTACACCGGTATTCTGCCAGCTTCGGGCTTTGCCGGCTTCTATGCCAATTATCCCGTTGGGGCGGTAGATCCTACGGTGACCAACGCTTCGGAGGGCTTTATGCGTGTCAATGTGCCGCGCGTGCAGAAGCCTACGGCTACTTCGCCCGATCCGGCGGCTATCCTGCTGCGTGCCTATGACAGCGAGTTGCCGGCCGATGGCGTGATGAAGACCCGCTTTAAGCACATGCTGGCCTATATGAAGATTACGGTCAAGGGCCTGCCGGTCGATTTTAAGTTCAACCAGCTCCATATCAGCGGTATTGCCCTTTGTAACAGCCACGAGCTGACCAACAAGAGCTACCAATGTAAGTACAAACTATCGGGTTTTGAGCCCAATGCGGCTGCGGGTAAGACGCTGGTGATCGACACCTCGGATCTGACGCCCGATGAGAATGGCTGCTATACGGTTTGGGCGGCTTGTATGCCCTATTCGGGTGTGACCTATCCGACCGTGCAGTTCGATCAGGTGATTTTCTCGCCCTATGAGACGACGAATGCACCGCTGGCCAGCAAGAGTGTGCCCATCTCGAAGAGTGGCGGCGATGTGGAGGGTACACGCACGATAGCCCTCAATGCGGGTGTCGTGTCGAGTTTCACGCTTAACTATGGCTACGGCAACGACCTTTCGCAACCCGTAGTGAAGGCCGAGACCGAGTCGATCGACGCCGAGCGTTCGACGGTGACCTTCTCGTGGGATGTAAACGAGCAGGCAGACCATTATGTATATAAGGTAAACGATGGTGCCGAGCAGACGACGACCGCTCAAAAGGTTACTTTGACTGTGGCTCCGGGTACGAAGCAGTCGATTGCCGTCAAGGCCGTTCCGGCTGCCGATAGCGGTTTTGCTGCATCGGGTTGGGGTACGGCGTCGATTACGTCGGCCTACTACCGTGTGAAACTCCAGCAGCCCGAGGTGAAGACGGCCACGACCTCCTATTCGACGCAACTCAGCTGGGATGCTGTTGCCAATGCCGTAGGCTATAGCTACAAGATCGGTGAGACGGGTGCTGTGGTCAATGTCGGTAATGTTTTGACCTACACGATCGAGGGACTGCAGGCCGATACCGACTACACGATCTTCGTACGGGCACTTGCCGAGGCTAATTCGACAGCTTGGACCGACTCTGCTTGGACCGAGGTTTCGGTGCGTACCGGCTCAAAGAGTGCGCTGGTGATGGGTGCCGTTACGGTTTCGGAGGTGACAGATCGTTCGGCAGTCGTATCGTGGAATGCCGTGACGGGCGCTACCGGCTACCGCTACCGCCTCAATGGCGATGATGCAACGATCGCAACGCTGGCAAGTGGTGGCAAGATCACGGGCTTGAAGGCCGAGACTGCTTACACGGTTCAGGTTCAGGCCATTGCCGCTACGGCTTCCGACTGGAGCGACTCGGCTTGGAGTGAGGTGGTTTCGTTTACCACGACGGCTGCTGTAGGTCCGCTCTACAGCTGGGGATCGGATGAGTTTGCTGCATGGTCTGCGGCGATTGGTTCAACCTCCTTGATGTCTGATTCGGAGTATGCCGGCCTAGGTTACTATAAAGGTAGCGATGGTAAGGGATACGACTTTAAGACGGACTCGAATGGGACCTACATCACGTCGAAAGGCAATGGTGATAATGGTAAGAATTATTTCTACTTTACGGCAACCGGTAGCGGTCGTTTGACTATCACAGGCCACAATGGCAAGACCAGTGCCAAGACAATCCGTGTGATGCTCAAACCGCAGAGTTCGAGTGATAAGGGCTCGACAGTGAGTGAGCCTTCGATTGCGGCTTCGGCCGACTTCTCGGTGTCGGTAGATATTACGGCTGCCGAGGGTGATCAGATTCAGTTCGCTCCGCGTGATTCGAATATCTCGTTCTATACGATCAGCTGGGAGCCGGCGCAATAGTCGCCCGGTGCATTAGCCAACGAAAATGGGCTGTCCAACCACGATGGTTGTGACAGCCCTTCGTTTTTGTCGCTGCAGGAGTGTGTTTAGCTCTCTTGCAGATTGACCTTCTCGAATTTGTAACCCAGACGCTTCAACTCGATGGCTGCTCCGATGCGGAACAGCACACGCGTCGTGCGGGCAAAGATGTAGAAGGCTTTGGTGCTCTGCGCCTCGGTATCCTCGCGGCGAATGAAGGTCATGGCCGTATGGGCGCAGCTGCGCATCACCTGCTCGATCTTCTGCGCCTCTTCCGAGTCGAGTGCCAGGCCTAAAATCGTTTCGACAATGTGCTCATCCATATCGTCAAAACCGGCCTTGCCGTGCAGGGCCGTGTAGGGCTCTTCGGCAAAGGTCTCCCAACCGTTGTCCCACCGATTGGCCACCGCCATACCCACATAGCCGGCCCACGCAATGGCGGCAGCCGGATACGCATTGACCTGCGGCACGGCATCAGCCATATACTCGGGTGCATAGGCCTTCCAACGTTCGTCGATATCCTCCGAAGCGAGCAACGTGCCCGACAAGACACCGTGCGAGGTGCAGAGCTTCAAAAGCTCGGTGAGGAGGTTGTTCTCAAAAGTATCGAAATATTCGGTCTGTTCCATCTTTTCTCCAAAGGCGTTTATGAGGGGGCTGACCGCGTTGGCCAGCCCCCTACGTGTGTTTTATTCGTTTTTTCGATGCTTACGCACGCACCTGTGCGCCACACTTCTGCTCGAATTGGCGTTGCAGGTTCTGCATCACACGCTCGATGGTCTTGTCGTCCAACGTGCGGCTCTTGTCCTCCAAAATGAAGCTCAAGGCGTACGATTTCTTGCCTGCGGGGAGTTTGTCACCCTCATAGACATCGAAGAGCGAGACGCGCTGGAGCAGCTTACGCTCCGTAGCAAAGGCTACCTCGCGCAGCGCAGCAAACGACACCGAGCTATCGACCAGCAAGGCCAAGTCGCGCTTCACCTCGGGGAATTTCGAGAGTTCGCTGACCTGAATACGGTGCTTCTTGGTCGATTTAACCAACAGATCGAAATTCATCTCCAGGAAATAGACCTCCTGCTTGATGTCGGCCATCTTGCGCATCTTCGGGCTTACCAAACCCAGCTCGCAGAGCTTCTTGCCGTTGAGTTGCAGCTCGATGGCTTCGCTATACAGGTCGCTCTTGAGCGGCTCGCAACGCAGCGTGTAGCTGTCAATGCCGAAACGCTTCAGCAACTTCTCGGCCGTAGCACGCAGCGTGAAGAACGAGGCCTTGGTCGGCTTCGAGTCCCACGATTGCGGCGTGGCGGCGCCCGTTACGGCGATAGCCAGACGATACTCCTCGTCGTAGGCTGCCAAGTGATTATCCTCGGTACACTTCTCGGCGTTGTAGAAATAGCAGTTGCCAAACTCGTAGAGTTTCAGATCGGCGTTGCGGTGGTTGATGTTCAGCGACATGGCCTCCAGCATGTTGAACAGCAAGGTCTGACGCATGACATTCAGATCGGCACTGAGCGGATTCATGATGCGCACGCAGTGCTCGGCCTTGTAGCTCTCCAACCCCTCGTAGTAGGCGGCTTTGGTCAGCGAGTTCGACATGATCTCCGTGTAGCCACCTGCCGAAAGGAAGTCGGCTGCCAAATTCATGAGCTTCGTGCGATCGGGACGCGGTGCATAGGACAAGGTCGAGTGTACGGCCGTCGGGATCTCGATGTTGTTGTAGCCATAGATGCGCAGGATATCCTCCACCAGATCGGCCTCGCGCTGTACATCGACACGATAGGGCGGTACGGCCACCTGCCACGTCTGCTCATCCTCGGTGAGAATCTTCACGTCGAGCGACTGGATGATCGTGCGCAGCGTCTGGTTGGGGATCTGCTTACCGATGAGCGAGCAGATGCGCATGGGCGAAATCTCGAAGGTGAAATCTGCCACCGGCGTGGGGTAGATGTCAATGATCTCCGAGGCAATCTGACCGCCGGCCAGCTCCTTCATCAGCAGGGCGGCACGCTTGAGTGCATAGACC
This sequence comes from Alistipes sp., assembly GCA_017437045.1. Taxonomy (GTDB): domain Bacteria; phylum Bacteroidota; class Bacteroidia; order Bacteroidales; family Rikenellaceae; genus Alistipes. The sequence goes on along the minus strand of JAFSBY010000043.1, from coordinate 109,065 downwards.
TGCAAGTTGGGATCGACACCGCGCTCGAATCGGAACGAGGAATCGGTGTTCAGACCAAAGCGTTTGGCCGTCTTACGCACCCATACGGGGTTGAAGTAGGCACTCTCTAAGAATACGTCGGTCGTCGTCTCGCTTACACCCGAGTCCAAGCCGCCAAATACACCGGCGATGCACATCGGACGCTCGGCCGAGCAAATCATCAAATCACGCTCGGTGAGCTTGCGCTCTACGCCGTCCAGCGTGACAAAGGGCGTTCCTTCGGCACAAGTGCGGACAACTACCTCGCCGCCCTCGATCTTGGCTGCATCGAAGGCATGCAACGGCTGTCCCAGCTCGAAGAGGACAAAGTTGGTGATATCGACCAGGTTGTTTTTCGGATTGATACCCGCAGCACGCAGGGCATTCTGCATCCACTCGGGCGAGGGAGCGACCGTGCAACCCTTGACCGAGACACCGGCATAGCGCGGTGCAGCCTCGGTGTTCTCCACGCGTACGCTGATCGGCAGATCGTGGTTATCGACGGCAAACGCATCGACTGAAGGCCACTCCAAGGCTACCGGACGACCGTTGGCCTTCAGGTAGGCGGCCAAGTCACGTGCTACACCAATGTGCGAGGCGGCATCGACGCGGTTCGGCGTCAGACCGATGGCGATCAGGTAGTCGTCCTCGATGTGAAGATACTCCTTGGCGGTCATACCCACCACGGCATCAGCCGGCAACTCCATGATGCCGTCGTGTGAGGCTCCAATGCCTAACTCGTCCTCGGCACAAAGCATACCGAGCGACTCGACACCGCGAATCTTCGAGCGTTTGATCTTGAACTCCTCGTCGCCACCATTGGGGTAGAGGACGGTGCCTACCGTAGCGCAGAGCACCTTCAAGCCTTGACGGCAGTTGGGTGCACCGCAGACAATCTGCAAGGGAGCCTCGCCACCTACATCGACTGTGGTGATGTGCAGGTGATCCGAGTCGGGGTGATCGACACAGGTGAGCACCTCGGCCACCACGACGCCCTTCAAGCCGCCTTTGATGGTCTCGATCTGCTCGAAGCCTTCGACCTCCAGGCCGATATCGGTCAAAATTGTAGCTGTCTCTTCGGCCGTCAGATCGGTCTTGAGATAGCGTTTGAGCCAGTTGTATGAGATATTCATAGTGATAGAATGTTGTATATGCGTATAAATCGTGCAAATATACAAAAATAAATTCAAACTTCGGCATTTGCGTGGCTCAAAATCGAGGTATTCATTGTGCGGCCGATTGCCCGCGGCAAAAAAATGGAGGCCTGAAAAACTCAAGCCTCCAAGCGGGGTCTTTGCTCCTGTTAGTCGTTGTCGGTGACTTCGTAGCCTGTGCCGTCCGGATCGAGAGCGACCATGTAGCGGTAGGTTCGGCTCATGAGACCCACGGCCGTTGTGATCTGTTGCAGCAGTGCGTCGGGGTCATCGGGGTTGCTCGTGAAGGTCTGCGTAAGCACTTCGTCGGCATCTTTATCGCGCCAATGCACTTTGCCGTCGGAACGATATTCCAAGAACTCTTCGCTCCAACGTTGTGTGAGTGTGTAGCTGCTCTTATCGAGCGTGATACCCTCCTTCATCTCAACCTCTACCGTAACCGAGAATCCGGCCGGAAGGCTCTCCGATGAGAAGTTCTTGCTCCACGAAAGCACGTCGAGCGGAGCCGTCGGGGTGGTGATCACGCCGGCCGGGTCGGTGTAGGTGATCAGGATGTCGGCCACGGCCAACAGATCCTCGCTGACGGCATAGTTAAAGCTCATCTCCATGCGCTGAAATTCCGTGCTCTTTGAGGTGCTGTCTTCATCATCGCAAGCAACAAAAGCTGCGACAGCTCCGAGGGCTATGCACCCCACCAAATAGATCCAATACTTTTTCATGATGCTCATACTGTTTTGATGATATTCAACACCCCGAGTTGCAAATATCGGGCAAAAGGGCGTGGCTATACCGATTTTTTTGCCCAAAGAGGACGAATTTAGAAACTGTTACGCTGAGATTGAAAAAAAAATCTTACCTTTGGCACGCGGAAAAGCTATTATGCTTCGTTTGATAGATTGAAAAATTATAATTGAGTAAAAAAATGAAAAGAATTGCAATGTTTTTGGTGGCTGCTTTTGCTTTGGTAGCTACTACGTCGTGTAACGAGAATTCGAGCGGCGATTATGCACAAGGTACGATCTTCGTCAATGCCGAGGTCAGCGCAACGGGTTTCTATTTCGTGACGGATGAGGGTGAGACGCTCTATGCCAGCGAGTATTTGGAGCCGGCCTATCGTCCTGCGTGGGGCGATCGCTCGATCTTGGCCTATCGCATTTTGAACGAGAAGGTTCCCGGTTTCGACTACAACATCAAGGTCTATGGTGCCGAGAAGGTACGTTGGGGTGATGCTGCAATTACCGAGACGACCGATGAGATGGAGCTCTTCGGTGAGGGTCGCATCTCGTTCCAGATGATGCAGTGGAGCAAAAAGACGCTCAACCTCTTTGCTGTGCCCAATGGCTCGTCGAAGGGCACCTATACGCTGGTTTACAACGAGGATCCGACCTTCAAGCCCAAGTTTACGGCCGATGGTTATATCAATCTGGTGATGTGCCACGATACGTCGAGCGATCAGACCTCGTCGAATCAAACCTTGGGTGAGTACCTTTCGTTCGATCTGTCGCTCTTCGATGAGCTGATCGAGCAGGAGGGTGCCAAGGGTGTGATCATCGAGGCTACCACGTCGCTCGGTAAGCGCGACTATCTGCAGCTGCACTGGCCGCTGGAGAAGTAGGAGCGAGCTACAAAAGCATCAAAAAGAGCCGTCCAACCTTGTGTGTTGAGACGGCTCTTTCTTTTTTTTCGGGAGAGGAGCGGACGGGATTATTGTAACTGCTGGTAATAGGTCAATTCGCTGTCGGGCAGCAGCTCGGGGTGGAAGATCGTGACCAAATCCTGCAAAACCAGATCGGGGTGCACGACTCCCGACTCCCAATAGTCGTTGCCGCCCGAAGGGTTCATGCGGCGATTGCAATTCCAGACATTACCCTGCACAACACACGGCACATGGGCAAATTTGGGCAGATCGCGCTTCAGCATGGCCATCGAGGAGGCGTTTCCGACATTGATCCAGACATCGGCCTCGGAGGCGAGCAGCATAGCCTCCTCGAGGTCAATCGGCAGAGATTGGTTGGTGTGATTCTCTTGGTAAAGGTAATCGCCTCCGGCATCGGCAATCAGGCGTGCTACGTAGCTCGTAGCTGAAGCCATGAACCACGAATCGCCATAGGGGGTATTGATCATTACCTTTGGGCGAGGTCGGTTGCTTTGTGCAACGCGCTCTTGGAGGGTCTGGTAGCGTTTCGGAATGGCGGCAAAGATCGGCTCGGCCTTTTCGCGGCAGCCAGCCAGCTCGGCCAAGACCAACATCCACTCCGTCTTGCCGAGCGGAATCTCCTCCAGATACTCCCCGATATAGAGATAGGGGATGCCCAACTCCTGCAGTTTGGGCTCCATGGTACAGGCTCCGGCAATGCCAAACAGCAAGACAATATCGGGTTTGAGCGAGAGCAACAATTCAAAGTCGATGTGCCCATCATAGCCGACATCCCCCAAGCGATCCTTGTTTTGGGCCACATAGGGGTTGGAGACGAAGTTGATGCCCGAGACGCCCACTACACGCTCGACCTCGCCGATGGCATCCAACAGGGCAATATGGGTCGAGGACATGCAGACGATGCGCTTTGCCTCGCCCTGTAAGATCTGCCCGGTAAAACCCTTCGGGGCCTGCTCGCCGTCTCGCAAGATCAGCAGATGCGTCTGGACCTGCTCGGCTCCCTGCCAGGGATTGCTCAGCGTGATGAGGGTGCTGGCACGATCGGCTGCTCCGCGAATTTGAAATCCGGTGGCATATTGGGGGCTGTAAATCTCCTCGGTGAAGGCCTCGAGTGGTGATTGTGACGCTCCGCATGCGGCCAATAGGAGCATGGCGGAGAGCAGGGAGGATAGGCGAGTGATGAATTGCATGACAATTTTTGGGTTTTATGAATCGGCATCAAACACGGCAAAGATAAAAATAATTTTGTATCTTTGTCACATGAATCGTTACAAACCGCTTTTGATCTTGGCCCTCTTTTTGGTGGGCATGCTCCTTTGGTTTCGCAGCTGCCGCGAGGTGGCGGGCGAAGAGGAGTATGTCGAGGAGGAGGCTCTCTATCGGTTGAACGATACACTGCGCAATGCCTATTCCGACTTTACAGAGACGCGGCGCATGGAGCAGTTCATCGAACGATGGATGGCTCGCAACAACATCCGTGGCGCCTCGTTGGCCATCATGCGCAACGAACACCTCATCTATGCCAAGGGGTTCGGTTGGGCCGATAAGGAGTTGGATCGTCGTGCCGAAGCGGGCGATATCTACCGCATAGCCTCGGCCTCGAAGCTCGTGACGGCCATCGGCATCATGAAGTTGGTCGATGAGGGGAAACTCTCGGTCGATCAGACGGTCTTTGGCGAGCAGGGTATTCTGAACGAGTTTACCACCTACCGCGATAAGCGTGTTTCGCGCATTACCGTGCATCATCTGTTGAACCACACTTCGGGCTTCAGTCGTCGCATGGGCGATCCGATGTTCCGCTCGGCCGATCTGCTGAATTGGGTCGGCAAGGATAGTACGCTCTCGGCCGAGGAGCTGATCAATTGGCAGTTGGGGATGCGTCTGCGTGATAATCCAGGCGGCTCGGCCCAATATTCGAATATCGGCTATCTGGTGCTCTCGAAGGTGATCGAGCGGGTTTCGGGAATGAGTTACGAGGAGTATCTGCAAAGCCATGTGTTGCGTCCTGCGGGGTGCTACGATATGCACATCGCGCGGAATTATTACGAGGAGCGATTCCCACATGAGGTGAAATATTACGGCCACGACCCGGGCGAGGTGATCGAGTCGTATGACGGCTCGGGGGCGATGCGTCCGCGCGAATATGGCGGTAACAACATTACCGGCTTGCAAGGTGCCGGTGCCTGGGTTGCTTCGGCGGCCGAGTTGTTGCGTCTGGTGGCCTCGATTGACGGACGACCCGGTGTACCGGATATCCTCTCCGAAGCCCGTATTCGCGAGATGAAGGGCTCGGGAGGTCAGTTTGGTTACGGATGGGCCCGCTCGAGTGGAGCGGTGTTGGTACGTACCGGCACGATGTCGGGGACATGCACCTACATCCGCAGTCAGCGTCAGGGATTAAGTTTTGTGCTGATTACCAATACGAGTAGCTATCGCGGCTCCTCCTTTACGAATAAGATTGGCCGTACCGTACAGCAGGCCATTGATCGGGTCAAAGAGTGGCCCGTTGAGCAGGATCTGTTTGTGGCGGTGCCGGTGGCTGATTCGTTAGCGAGTGCCCAGCCAGAGGAGCACCATACCGAGCAAAATTAGGAGCAGATCGAACCCTTTGGCGCGCAGATTGCGCTCACGGAAGAGCACCGCGCCACACAAGAAGGAGACAATCACCGACGAACGACGTACCATCGAGACGATAGAGATCATCGCCTCCTGATCGCTCAATGCCCAGAAATAGGCCATGTCGGCCGCCGAGAGGAAGATCGAAATAAGCGGAATGGCCCAACTCCAACGAAACCGATCCACAGCCCGTCGCGGCCACCACAAAAAGGCTACCAGCAGGGTCATGATCAGCAGCTGATAGAGATTATACCAACTCTGCACGAAGAGTGGGTCGAGCGTCAGCATCAAATACTTGTCATACAAACCGCTCAAGGCTCCCACGACTGACGATAAAACGACGCAGACAATCCACCGGTTGTGCGTGAAATGAACTCCCTCTTTGCGCCCTACGCGGCTCAGCAAAAAGAGCGAGAAGAGTGACAACAGCACACCGGCCCACTGATAGCCATTCAATCGTTCGCCAAAAAAGAGCATCGCGCCGACAAGCACCATCACGGGGCGGGTGGCGTTGATCGGGCCGACGAGGGTGATCGGGAGGTGCTTGATGCCGAAATAGCCAAAGACCCACGAGGTGAGGACGATGACGGCTTTGAGTGCTACGGCAGCATGGTCGTTGATCGAGCCAACGGGCGTGGCAAATTTTGTCCCTTCAAACCAGCCCCAGTCGAACGTTGAATTGAGCAGCAAAGGGGCAAATAGCAGGGTAGAGATCAGTGTGTTAAGCAACAACACCGGCAATACTGCATTGCCGGTGAGAGATTGCTTCTTGGCTGCGTCGTAAAGACCGAGTAGGGCAGCCGATAGGAACGCTAACGCGAGCCACATGACAGTAGACTACTCAATTTGGTCGCTGTAAACGGCGCCGGGCAGGTCGTGCAGGTTGTAGCGCGAGGCCATCGACATACCGTAGGCACCGGCCGATTTGATGGCGATCAGGTCGCCACGCTTGCTCACCTTCAGGCTGACATTCTCCTGGAATACGTCGGTCGATTCGCAGGCTGTACCTACGACCGTGTATTTCTTGGGCAGTTCACTCTCCGAGGTGATGTTCTCGATGTTGTGATACGACCCGTAGAGAGCCGGACGAATCAATTCGGTCATCGAGGCATCGACGATCAGCAGGCGACGTCCCGTGGCGGTCGTCTTGTTGAAGAGTACGCGCGTGATCAGCTCGCCACACTCGGCTACAATGGCGCGGCCGAACTCGAAGTGCACCTCACGATCGCCCACCTTCAGGTGGTTGTGGATGATGGCAAAGAGCGATGCGAAGTTCGGGATCGGTTCGTTCTCCGGTACGTCGTAGTTTACGCCCAAACCACCACCGACATCGACAAAGCGGAACGAGAAGCCCAAACGCTCCAGATTCTCAACGATCAGATTGACCTTCAGACACATATTCTCGAAGACGTGCAACTCGCGGATCTGCGATCCGATGTGCAGGTGGATACCGATCAGCTTCAGGTTTTTCAACGCTTTCAGCTCCTCGGTGTGCTCCAAAATCTCCTCATACGAGATGCCAAATTTACTGTCGGCCTGACCCGTGTCGATGCAATGGTTCGTCTTGGGGTCGATGTCGGGGTTGATACGCAGTGCTACATCCGTAATACGTCCGGCCTCGGCCGAGAGGCGATCGAGCAGATAGAGCTCTTCGAGCGACTCGACGTTGATGGCCAAAATCTGCTGCTCGATGGCATAGCGCAACTCCTTATCCTTCTTGCCAACACCGGCATAGACGATCGTCTTGGGGTTAAAGCCCGCTTCGATAGCCTTCTGCAACTCATTGCCCGAGGCGCAGTCGATGCCCAACCCATATTCACGGATCGTGGCCAAAATACGATCGTCGTAGTTGGCCTTGATGGCATAGTGCAGGTGGTATCCGTAGCGTTTCGACTCGTAGACCACACTTTCGAGCGTTTGGCGCAGCAAGGCCATATCATAGAGGTAGAAGGGCGTCTCATAGGCGCCGAGCTTCGAGGCGATTTGTCGACTTAACATAGTTTTTGCGTGTTATTGAGCCGCAAAGATAATACATAAAATCGAAAAATCGGGTAGCTTGCCTCGTGAATTTGGCCGCTTATTAGAGCGCGTTCACCGCGCTGGCCACTCGCTTATGGGCGAATGACCTGCGAGGCGGTGCGAGCGATCTCCTCGTCCGAGGGGAGATAATCGACCAAATTGCCGGCCAAGTGTTGCTCGTATGCATAGAGGTCGATCGTTCCGTGTCCCGAGAGGTTGAACAGGATCGTCCGTTCGCGCCCCTCCTCCTTGGCCTGCAACGCCTCGCGGATGGCCACGGCGATGGCGTGGGTCGATTCGGGTGCCGGAATGATGCCTTCGGTGCGGGCAAAGAGGATGCCGGCACGCATCGTCTCGGTCTGACCGACCGATGTGGCCTCGATCAACCCGTCGTGCAGGAGTTGGCTGATGATGGATCCTGCACCGTGGTAGCGTAGACCTCCGGCATGGATGGCCGAAGGTTGGAAATCGTGGCCCAGCGAATACATCGGGATGAGCGGCGTATAGCCCGATACATCGCCAATGTCATAGCCAAACGTACCTCGGGTGAGCTTCGGACAGCTTTCCGGCTCGACTGCGACGACGCGCAGTTGCTTGCCCTCGCAGAGCTTTTTGCGCAGGAAGGGGAATCCGATACCACCGAAGTTGCTGCCTCCACCTACACAGCCAATGATAACATCGGCCTCGGCTTCGGCCATCTCCATCTGGCGAATGGCCTCCTCGCCCGTGATGGTCTGGTGGAGCAAGACATGGTTCATGACACTGCCCAGACAGTAGCGAGTGGTCTCCGGCTCGGCCAAAGCCGCCTCGACAGCCTCCGAAATGGCCAGCCCGAGGCTGCCCATGCAGTGAGGGTCGCGCCCCAATGCCGCACGTCCCGAAGCTGTGCGATCGGTGGGCGAGGAGTAGCACGATGCTCCCCAGGTGTGCATCATCAGTCGGCGATAAGGTTTTTGGTCGTAGCTCACGCGGACCATGTAGACATCGACATCGAGTCCGAAGTGGCGTCCGGCAAAGGCCAAGGCCGAGCCCCATTGTCCGGCTCCGGTTTCGGTAGTCAGACGCTTGACACCCTGCTTGAAATTGTAGTAGGCCTGCGGCACGGCACTATTGGGTTTGTGCGATCCGACAGGCGATACACCCTCATTTTTGAAGAAGATTTTGGCGGGCGTATCGAGGGCTTTTTCCAACCCCGTAGCGCGCACCAACGGCGCGGGTCGCCAAATGCGATAGATCTGTTGTACCTCTTCGGGAATCTCGATATAGCGTTCTCTCGAAAGTTCCTGACGAGCCAATTCGGAGGCAATCAGACGCTCCAGATCGGCCACCGTTACTTCGGCGCGGGTGCGCGGATCGAGATAGGGACGGGGCGGGGTCGGCATGTCGGCTACGATGTTGTACCATGCGGTCGGCATCAATGTTTCGGGAAGGATGAATTTCTTGCTCTTCATAGCGCGTATTGTTTTTGTTGGTTTTTGCTGGGATAAAAAAATGAAAAAATCCCGCTGTCGCTTCTCGCAAACAACGGGATGTGTATCAGTGGATTTTATACACGGCCGATGGCCCCTCATTGTCTACGAGAGTCAAGTGGACGCCACCACCAAGCCTGCATAAAATAGTTTCGGATCATGCTTCAATCGGTTTCACTATGACAAATATAGCGGATGGAATCGAATTGTGCAAATAAAATGGTCAAAAATACCACGTAAATCCTCCTAACAAGGGCCGATTTTGTAATTTACGATTCATTTTGTATATTTGCACGATTTATACGCATACATACACACGCATATACGCATGAAACACATACGTAATTTTTGTATCATCGCCCACATCGACCATGGAAAGAGTACGCTGGCCGATCGTCTGCTGGAGAAGACCAATACGCTCAACCAACGCGAAATGCAGTCGCAGGTGTTGGACGATATGGAACTCGAGCGCGAGAAGGGTATCACGATCAAGAGCCACGCCATCCAAATGAACTATACGGCCCGTGACGGTGAGCAATACACGCTCAACCTGATCGACACGCCGGGACACGTCGATTTCTCGTACGAGGTTTCGCGTGCCATCGCCTCATGTGAGGGTGCACTGTTGGTGGTCGATGCTACGCAGGGTATCCAGGCGCAGACCATCTCGAACCTCTATTTGGCCGTAGGTAACGATCTGGAGATTATCCCCGTGCTGAATAAGATCGACGTCGAGTCGGCTATGATTGACGAGGTGAAGGATCAGATCATCGACCTGATTGGCTGCAAAGAGGAGGATATCCTCTTGGCGTCGGGTAAAACGGGACAAGGCGTAGAGGATGTGCTGGAGGCTATCGTGGAGCGTATTCCGGCTCCGCAAGGCGATCCCGATGCACCGCTGCAGGCCCTGATTTTCGATTCGGTCTTCAACCCCTTCCGAGGTATCATCGCCTATTTCCGTGTCTTTAATGGTTCGATCCATAAGGGCGAGCATGTGAAATTTTTCAACGCCGGTTCGGAGTACGATGCCGACGAGGTAGGTGTGCTCAAGCTCAAAATGGTCCCCAAACAGGAGATCTGTACGGGCGACGTGGGTTATATCTGCTCGGGTATCAAGACCTCGTCGGAGGTGAAGGTGGGTGATACGATCACCTCGATTGCCAATCCGTGTAAGGAGGCCATTGCCGGTTTTGAGGATGTCAAGCCGATGGTCTTTGCCGGTGTCTATCCGGTCGAGGCGGATCGCTATGAGGATCTGCGTGCGTCGCTCGAGAAGTTACGCCTGAACGATGCTTCGCTGACCTTCGAGCCGGAGTCGTCGCTGGCCCTCGGCTTTGGTTTCCGTTGCGGATTCCTCGGCCTGTTGCACATGGAGATCATCCAGGAGCGTCTCTACCGCGAGTTTGATATGGATGTGATTACGACCGTGCCGAACGTTTCGTATCGCATCTCGACCACGACCGGTGAGGTACTCGAAGTGCACAACCCCTCGGGTCTGCCCGAAATCACGAAGATCGCCAAGATCGAAGAGCCCTACATCGAGGCACAGATCATCACCAAGGCCGATTTCTTGGGCAATGTCATCAAACTCTGCATTGACAAGCGTGGTACGCTGAAGAATCAGACCTTCATCACGCAGGATCGTGTCGAGGTGAATTTCGACATGCCGCTCTCGGAGATCGTCTTTGATTTCTACGACAAACTGAAGTCGATCTCGAAGGGCTATGCCTCGTTCGACTACCACCGCACGGGCTACAACCCGAGCCGTCTGGTCAAACTCGATATTCTGCTCAATGGTGAGCAGGTCGATGCCCTTTCGTCGCTCATCTATGCCGACCATGCCTATGATTTTGGTCGTAAGATGTGCGAGAAGCTCAAAGAGCTCATCCCGCGTCAGCAGTTCGATATTGCCATCCAGGCAGCCATCGGTGCGAAGATCATCGCCCGTGAGACGGTGAAGGCCGTGCGTAAGGATGTGACGGCGAAGTGCTACGGTGGTGATATTTCGCGTAAACGCAAGCTCTTGGAGAAGCAGAAGAAGGGTAAGAAACGTATGCGCCAGATTGGTAACGTCGAGGTGCCGCAGTCGGCCTTCTTGGCGGTGCTCAAGATGGACTAACCCGTCCAATGGAGAAAATTTAGAACATAAGTATAACAATCCCATCATTCAAACAAACAAGTTATGAAGAAAACGCTGATTGATCTCTTTGAGGAATCGGTTGCCAAATATGGTGACAACACGTTCCTGCTGGAGAAGAAGACAACGAAGTTCGAGCCTACGACCTACAAGGAGGCTCATGCACGCGCACTGGCCATCGGTGGCGGTTTGCTTGCACTGGGTATCGAGCCCAAGGAGCGCATCTCGATCCTCTCGGAGGGTTGCAACGACTGGATCGTATCGGAGCTGGGTTTGCTGTATGCTGCCGGTATTAGCGTGCCCCTCTCGATCAAGTTGGAGGAGGCTAACGACCTCTATTTCCGCCTGTGGCATGCCGAGGTGACGACGATCTTTATCTCGCCGACGCAGATCCACAAGATTCGCGCTATCCGCGACCGTCTGCCGCTGCTGAAGCGTGTGATCATCTTCGGCGATAAGATCAAGGCCGAGCAGGAGGGCGAGATGTTGCTCTCGGATGTTGTTGCGCTGGGTGAGAAGTGGCTCACGGAGCACAAGGAGGAGCTGATCTCGTTGAGCCAGTCGATTCAAAACGACGATTACGCTACGATCACCTATACGTCGGGTACGACGGCCGATCCGAAGGGTGTGGTCCTCACGCACCGTAACTACACGTCGAACGTAGAGCAGGCTTTGACCCGTATCAATATCCCGAGCGGATGGCGTACGCTGATCATTCTGCCGCTCGACCACTGTTTTGCCCACGTAGCCGGTTTCTATATCATGATTGCCCGTGGTGCTACGGTGGCTACGACGCAGGTGGGTGCTACGCCGATGGAGACGCTGAAGAATATCCCGCTCAATATCCGCGAGGTGAAGCCGCACTTCTTGCTGTCGGTGCCCGCGCTGGCCAAGAACTTCCGCAAGAATATCGAGTCGTCGATCCGCGCCAAGGGTGCTACGACCGAGAAACTCTTCAAGTTTGCGTTGAAGACGGCTTATGCCTACAACCAGGACGCCTATACGAAGGGTAAGGGTCTACGCTTTATGCTTTGGCCGCTGGTGAAACTCTTCGATAAGATTCTCTTCAGCAAGGTGCGTCAGGCCTTTGGTGGTGAGCTGCGCTTCTTTGTGGGTGGTGGTGCACTGCTCGACTCGGAGTTGCAGCGTTTCTTCTATGCGATCGGCATCCCGATGTTCCAGGGTTATGGTCTTTCGGAGGCTACGCCGATCATCTCGGCCAACTCGCCGTGGCCCAAGTGCTGCCGTTTTGGTTCGTCGGGTAAGGTGCTCAAGGGCATCGACCTGAAGATCAAGGATGCCGATGGCAACGACCTGCCGGTAGGCGAGAAGGGTGAGATCGTTATCTATGGCGAGAATGTGATGGCCGGTTATTGGAAGAATCCCGATTCGACGGCTGACACGGTGCGCGACGGCTGGCTCTATACGGGCGATATGGGTTACATGGGTAAGGATGGTTTCCTCTATGTGCTGGGCCGTTTCAAGAGCCTCTTGATCTCGAGCGACGGTGAGAAGTACAGCCCCGAGGGTATGGAGGAGGCGATTGTCGATAAGTCGCCGCTGATCGACCAGATCATCCTCTATAACAACCAGTGCCCCTACACAACGGCTGTTGTAGTTCCGAACCGCGATGCACTGCGCCGCGAGTTGAAGGATCTGCCGGCCGAGGAGCGTGCCGAGGCTGCTGCGAAGTTGCTGGGTGGCGAGATCGACAAATATCGCAAGGGCGGTATCTATGGCGACGAGTTCCCGCATCGTTGGTTGCCGGGTGCATTGGCTATTGTGGATGAGGCCTTTACGGAGAAGAATGGTCTGGTGAACAGTACGATGAAGATCGTGCGCAACAAGGTCGAGACCTACTTCAAGGATCGCATCGACGATCTCTACACGCCCGAAGGCAAGAAGCTCACGAGCGAGAAAAATATTGCTTCGCTCAAGAAACTTCTTGGTTAGGAATTTGTGTAAATAAAAATTTCGGTCTATCTTTGTAGACCGAATTGCGGTAGTAGCTCAGTCGGTAGAGCATCAGCTTCCCAAGCTGAGGGTCGCGAGTTCGAGCCTCGTCTACCGCTCAACGAGAAAAGAGAGCCATGCGCTCTCTTTTTTCGTTGAAGGCGAGGCCTCGACCGAAGCGACCCTCAATCGCCCCTTCCAGGGGTCGGGGGTGTGAATATCAATCGCGCAATAATGCCACGCGCAGCGTGGGTTCGAGCCTCGTCTACCGCAACTGATATAGACAAACCCTCCAAACCTCCCTTTGATAAGGGAGGCTTCTGTTTGTGCTATGAAGGCGAGGCCTCGACCGAAGCGACCCTCAATCGCCCCGTTCAGAGATGCGATCGGATATTTATCGCATTCTTGTGTTTTCTATATAGTAGTCAAAAAACAGACAATCTGAAAGTTCAGATTGTCTGTTTTTAGTGTGATGGCCTATTGGCCTACTGATTACTTCTTATCTTTGAGCCACAGGGCACAGAATGAGAGATAGAGCAGGGTGAAGGTCAGCACGATCAGCGAGCCGATTTGCGACCCAATCAGGTCGGTCATAGCACCCATGGCAGGGGGAATCAAGGCACCTCCCGAGACTCCCATGATCATCAGTCCCGAGATCTCGTTCCCCTTATCCGGACGAGCCTTGATAGCAGCCGAGAAGATGATGGGGAAGATGCTCGAGCAGAAGAATCCAACCAGACCGACCAGAGAGAGCATCGTAATCGTCGCATATTCCGTCGGTACGAATTGGTAGCCGAAGAGCAGACCCATAGCGGCCAATGCGGCGAAGATATTGATGCGGAAATAGCGCACTTCGGGAATCTTGAGCAAGAGCACTGAGCCGAGTAACGCACCAATCGTACGGCAAACGAAATAGACGCTCGAACCGAATCCTGCAGCCTCGACCTCCATGCCTACGCGCTCGATGAGCAATTTCGGAGCGACCGTGTTCGTGCCTACATCAATACCTACAACGAAGAAGATGCCGAAGAAGAGCAACAAGATGCGCTTGTCTTTGAGGAGCGAGAGAATAGCTCCCATCGACGATTTTTGATCCTCCTGTTGTTCCTTGGGGATGGAGGTGCACATCAACCAGAAGCCCGAAAGCAGCGTAACACCAGCGAAGATCGGGAAGATGTATTGCCAACTCCCCAGCCACGTGGTAGCGAAGGCGGCAATAAACGGACCCGAGAAGGAGGAGATAGCCTTCACGACCTGGCCGGTGGTCAGCGAGCTGGTGTAACGATCGCCGCTCACGACATTCGAGAGGAGCGGGTTGAGCGAAACCTGCAACATCGTGTTACCGATACCCAACAAGATGAAGGCGACCATGCAGGAGGCAAACGACCAGATAAAGAAGGGGATAAGCATACCGATGATCGTGATCAGGTTGCTCAACTGCACCATCTGTTTGCGTCCGATACGGTTCATGAGCATCGCCGAAGGAACCGAGAGAAGCAGGAACCAAATGAAGACCATGGAGGGGATAAATCCGGCCAACGTCTCGCTCAATGCAAAATCATCTTTGGCATAGCTGGTCGAGATGCCCACCACGTCGCAGAAGCCCATGACGAAGAACCCGAAGAGTACGGGCAGTAGTTTAGAAATGGATTTGTTCATCGCTTATTGCGTTTTTTTGAATGATAGATTATGCGGTTTTAAGAGCAGCAGGCCGTCAGTAATTTGAGCTTGCCATGGGGCTGCACTGTGAGGCTTCGATGGTGAGCAGCCACCAGGACCGTCTCGCCTTGACGAATCGACATAGTGCGCCCATCGTCGGTCGAGAGCGTGCCTGCCCCTTCGAGTGTCATGACTACCACGAACGAATTGAGCGGAGCAATCGGGAACTCTATGGCCTCGGTGAGCTCATAGAGCGATGTGGTGAAGTAATCACAGCGCACCAATTCGTTGCTTTGATTGGGCTGAGCCGTGTAGTGTGTGCGATAATCCGTCGGAATGCGATAGTCAATAGCCTCACGAGCCTCGTCAATGTGCAGTTCGCGCGGTTTCCCGTCAAGCCCCATGCGCCCATAGTCATACACGCGATAGGTGATATCCGATGTCTGCTGAATCTCGGCCAATAGGGTACCCGCACCAATGGCATGGATACGACCTGCGGGCAGGAAGAAGCAATCACCGGCCGTCACTGCATGGCGAGCCAGCACATCGGTGATGCGATTCTCGCGGATCAACGTAGTGTACTCCTCGGGGGTAATTGGCTGTGAAAAGCCCGAGATGAGCGAGGCATGCGGTTCAGCCTCGAGAATGTACCACATTTCGGTCTTCCCATGCTTGCCGTGGCGCGCCATCGAAAGCGCATCGTCGGGGTGCACCTGGATCGAGAGGTCGTCGTGGGCATCAATGAATTTGATCAGTAGCGGAAATTCCTCACCAAAGCGGGCTATATTCTTTCGTCCGACCAGCGCTGCCCCTTCATGGGCCACCAACTCCGGCAATGTACAGCCGACGTGGTCGCCCTCCGAGACGATCGACTCGCTGCCTTTGATGCCCGAGAGCTCCCAGCTCTCACCGACATGCGTCAGGGGATTCTCTACCCCTTTGAACGCGGCAATGCGCTCACCGCCCCAAACCGTTGTTTTATAGATAGGCTGAAATTTGTACATAGGGCTATTTTTCGTCGAGCATCGAGAGAGCAAAGGCATAGGCACCGAGTGCAATGGCACGGCTGGCACCGAGTTTCGAGATGAGGATACCGATGCGCTTTTCAGGATCGTAGTTCACCGTGCGCTCCGACCCATAAACCTTCAACGGTCGGGCTGCACCCTTGGCAAAACGGGCAAATTCGGCCTCGTTGTCGAGGTCGTACACCTCCATCTGCACACGGCGTACCTCCTCACCCGAGAGGGTGTGGAGCTTGGAACGCATCGCCTCGAAGAGGCTTGGCAGGATGTATTTAGCAGCAGCTGCAACACCGCCACCGATGACAATCGGACCATCGACAAACGTCGCAGCGGTAGCCATGGCATAGCCGGCCGTGGCACCCATTTCGGCAAAGGCCTTTTGTGCCGCTTCACGGTCGCCCTCACGCTGGCCTTCGGCGATATCAAACAGCTCTTTGGGCTCCAGGCCATGATTCGGGTTTCCGGTCAGTTCGCCATAGACCCGTTTTACGGCACGAATCGAAACACCCTCCTCGACGATAACGCCCGGCTTTGTGTGGTGCTCGAGGCAGAAGGTCTCGACGCACGAGTTGTCACCCCGATTCAGACGACCATCGATGACGATACCCACACCAAATCCCGTACCGAAGGTATAGCCGACCAGGTTGCGGTAGCGTTTCTCGCTTCCGGCGGCAGCCAATTGCTCGTTGAGCATCGGCAGAGCACCTCCCAGCGCCTCACCATAGGCAAACAGGTCTCCGTCGTTGTTGATATAGACCGGCATGCCGAAACGCTCCTCTAAGAACGGACCGAGAGCGACACCCTCGCGAAACGAAGGGAAGTTCGGCAACCAACCACCGATAATACCGTTTCGATAGTCAGCCGGGCCCGGAAAGGCGAAACTGATGGCTACGGGTCGCTGGTCGAGTTGCGCCATGACGCGCTCAAAGCCTTCGACCATAGCACCCAGACAACGATCCAGGTCGTCTGACTGCGAGGGTAGGGTGATGGGCTCTACGATGGGGCGATTGCCCTGCATCGCACCAAACACGAAATTGGTACCACCGGCATCGAGCGTGATAACGATGCGTTTATCTTGACTATACATAGTGTGCAAACTGCTAAAAAGTAATCTGTATATTAGCTTATCAATGCGTGTTGAAGTGTTCCCTCTTGTTGCATAAAGCAGCCAACTCGTTGCAATATCGCAATTTTTCTGTGAATTTGCAAAAATTACCGTGTGAATTTACCGAGCGAAGGATGCTGCCATGAACGGGTTAAGGGGTCTGAAATCTCGCTATTTGTTCGTCGTCCGGGGTTGTTTTATTGTTGATTCAACTGCTTGAGACGGAGCAGGGCCTCAATGTAGTAGTAGTCGGCATAGACGATGGCATAATCAATCTCCGAGCCGGCAGGGTGGTGGCCGGTCGAGTGGAGCAGGAAGGCCGGAGATTGCTCGCCGGCTCGATAAGCCGTGTCAAGCGTGCGCAACATGGTTTCAGCCTCATGCAGGTAGTGAGCACTCGTCTCCATATCGACATAACCGGACAACTCGACTAACGCCGATGCCACGACTGCGGCAGCCGAAGCATCACGCGGAGCATTGGGAATGCGCGGATCGTCAAAGTCCCAATAGGGAATGTGGTCCTCGGGAAGACGCTTCAGATAGATATCCGTAGCTTTTTGAGCCATGGCGAGGTAGCGCGGATCTTGCGTAAATCGGTAGCACATCGTGTAACCATAGATTGCCCACGCCTGGCCACGCGCCCACATCGAGTCGTCGGCATAGCCCTGGTGGGTGCAACCGCGCTCAAAGGCTCCCGATTCGGCGTTATAGACCGCTACGTGGTACGAACTGCCATCCTCACGGAAGTGATACTGCATGGTGACATCGGCATGCGAGCGGGCGATGGCTGCATAGCGCGTATCGCCGGTCACCTCCGAGGCCCAGAAGAGCGTTTCGAGGTTGATCATGTTGTCCATGATCGTGTTGTGTCCCCCAAAATTCTCTACCTCGCGCGGCCACGAAAGCAGGGTGCCTACCTGCGGATTGTAGAGTTCGATGATGCGATCGGCAATGGCGACAATGACCTCCTTGTAGGCCGGATTCTCGGTCAGACGGTAACCGTTGCCATAGCTGCAAAAGATGATGAATCCCAGATCGTGGTCGTAGGCGGGCATATCCTTCAGGAAGCCCAACGCCTCGGTGTAGCCCTCGGCTGCCGTACGAACGGCTGCATTGCCCGAATGCTCGTAGCTGTACCACAAAATGCCGGGCCAAAAACCTTCGGTCCACAACTCTTTCGACACGGGACGCGTACTCCAATGTTGTGCATCCGGAGCAATGTTGCGGGGCGAAAGCGTGTAATCGAGCGGTTGTAACTCATCGAGTGCTCGCTGACTTTGTGCTGCACAATAGTCGAGGGCCTCGTCCAGCCAAGTGCGCTCGGGGGTGCTACATCCGAGCGACAGACTTACGGCCAATACCATTAGGAATGCATAGAACTTCTTCATCTATCTTGTACGTTTTTTTATTTTTCAGGTTGTGTAATCCGGAACCAATCTACATCCATCCAACCGCGATCGACCTTCGATCCGTTGTTGATGCAGCAAAGTCCCACCTTTGCACCGATCCATTTCCCGACACGTGCCGTAAAGGTTTTTTCAGCCTCGGTAAACGACTCGCCATCAAGGCTATAGGAAAAGCGACATAAGCCATCCTGTAAAACTACGACACGCAACCAAATATCGGCCGTGTAGAGCGGAATAGCTCCACTTTCGTGGCGGGTAAGCGGGAGGCGCTGAAATTCCACAGACTCTTCGGGGGTATTTTGATCCGCATCGTGGCAGGTGACCAGCTCGACGACCGCCTCCTCGCCATGGCGACGCAACCCGATGCGGGCATAATCATAACCCATCACCAACAGATTGGCACTGTCACCCTCGCCCTTCGAGGCAAACCGCAATTTTGTGGTGGCCGTAAACCGTGCGGCCGGGAACTTTTGCAACAAGAGATTCGGGAGCGTCCAAAGATTCACGAAAGGCGCACGCGAAGCGTACAGACGCAGAAATCCATAGCCGCTGGTCATCCCAAACCAATCTTGCGGATTGGCGTGCCATTGCCATTGAGGCGACAGGCTTCGCGTTGAAAATTCGTCGCTTTCGGTCGGCGTGATGGGGATTGTGATCGTTTGGTTGGGTTTGCGGTAGGTTGCCACCGGCGTACCACATCCGTCGCCATCCCGATCTTCGCCAATCACGCACCAATCATCTGCCGTCCAATGAAGCGGATTGAGATGGATGATGCGCCCATAGACTCCCTTATCTTGGAAGTGTAGAAACCAGGATTCGCCTTGCGGCGTTTCGATCCATGCACCCTGATGCGGACCATTGATCGTACTCTCGTTTTGTGCCATCACGACCCGCGCCTCATAGGGACCATAGATCGTTTTCGAGCGCAACACCAACTGCCAACCGGTTGCTACGCCACCTGCCGGTGCAAAGATGTAATACCATCCGTTTCGTTTGTAGAGTTTAGCACCCTCGACCGTATGGTTCAGTCCGTCATTACCGTCGAAGATCATCACCTCGTCAGAGATCACCTGCGTTCCCTCGCTGTTGAGTTCGACGAGTGTAATGACGCTGTTCAAACCCGAACGGCTTCCGGCCCACGCATGAGCCAAATAGAGGCGGTCGTCATCGTCCCAGAGCGGGGAGGGATCGATCAAACCTTTCCCGGCCTTGACCAACACCGGCTCGCTCCAATCGCCGCGCGGATCACGGCTTTTGACCATATAGATACCAAAATCGGGATCGCCCCAATAGATGTAGAACCATCCCTTGTGGTGTTTGATGCAGGGGGCCCACACACCGCGACCGTGTTGCGGCTGATCGAAGAAATCGGTCGGCACTTGTCGTTTCAGCGCATAGCCGGCAAATTGCCAATTGACCAAATCGCGGGAGTGGAGGATCGGCAGGCCCGGTATGCAGTTGAACGACGAGGCGGTCATCCAATAATCTTTACCGACACATACCACGTCGGGATCAGAATAATCCGCATGCAGAATGGGATTCTGATACGAACCATTCCCCAGGTCGGCACACCACACCTCGGAGCAGTTGTTTTGCGCCGAAAGGGTCGTTGTACTCACCAACACGAGGCTCAATAGCGTGCATAGTTTGCGGATCATGACAATAGGGCCTTTTTATACTATGTTTCTTAATACGAACGATTGCGTGGGTTTACTCAATGCGAATCCCTATTTTTTACATTTTTTTGAAACAAATCCAGTCGGATGCGGGCAGCTGATGCTTACGACCATGCAGGATGATCTGGCAGGGCTTGTCGGAGGTGTAGAACCACCCCTCGGCACATTGTGCAACGGCTACGGTAGCCGCCTCCTTGCAACGAATCGTTATCTCCCGGCACTGCAGATCGGTGCCACGTGCCATAAACCAAGATTGATGACCGGCTACGGCTAATAGTGCTGTGGCGTGCAACTCGCCGCACTGCATCTTGCGCAACTGATCCGAGGAGAGGATATGGTCTTTGCCTCCGCCTGCCTTGTACACCGTTACGGCTACCGATCCGTCTTGAAGCGAGGGCTGCCATTCTACGCGTTCGATGGAACAGCCCTGCTGATCGAACGGCTCAAAAATGGCGGCAAAGGGGTGGTTCCACGCCTCACCATACTGGCGAGCTACAAAGGTCTGGCACGGCGTGCTTTTGACATCGTAAGGCATCGGCGTACGAGTCAGCGCATTGATATGGGGAGAATAGGCCGTAAAGAGCTTGCGCTGCACATCGCCTCGCATCCAGAGCTGCATGCCGCATTGTGTGCTGTCCGGCAGGTGCATGGTAAAACGTCCCTCGATCGGCTGGTCACTCATGGCACTATGCTTATTCCATAAATAGGAGTAGGCATAGAGGTGTCCGCCGGCAAAGGCCAACTCTTCGGTCGGCTGCAACGGGAGATTTAACGAGAAATCCTGGCCGATGTTGTGGTAGAAATAGTCGTGGGTTTTATCTGCTCCATCGCGGCGACGCGAACGGAACACATCGAGGTAGTAGGGTGCCTCGGGGTCGGTGTTGATGATCAGCACCTGACGGCGTTGATCGGATTGGGTCTCCGGCTCCAAAAAGTAGATGTCGCCATAGAGTACACCCGTATAATACCCTTCACGCACCTCCGGACGAGGATAGCAACTCTCCAAGCGGAAGGCATGTTGCGACATCATCACCGGATAGGAGGAGCAACCATCCACACAGACGGTGTTGTGGGCCGGGAATTGGGAATAGAACTCGGCATAATCGAGTGTCGTATAACCCTTGCCACGTCCCAAATCGGGCCCCATCACATAGCCTTTACCATAAAGCTCCATCGAGATGCCGTTTGCGTGCATGTGGTTGCCCTTCGATCCATTGAGGCTAAACATCAGACTGCGCTGCGGATCCATGCCCGAGCGAGCCGTAAACCAACTTACCCCCTCGGAGTAGAAGGTCGGGGTGACAAATTGCTCGATCTTGCCGATCGGTAGCGCGGGATCTAACTCCAACGGTTGTGCCGATGTGAAGGTGGCTACATGCGCCGGCAGACGGCGTTGGCGATTCAACGTCTGCCCTGCAGCCGGATCGAAATAGCGATAGAGAGCCGTGAAACGCGCCTCCTCCTCTCGTTTGCCATATTGCTGAGCATTGGCGACCATATTGGCGAAAATGTCGGTGCGCAGTTTCCCATAATGGGTGTCGCCCCAGCCCACAGTCAGCCCATTGGGAAAGAGGTATTGCGGAGCATTGGCAATACCTTGTGCCATCACGGGATAGTGGGCTACCAGATCAATACCCAAGACATTGTCAATCAGACGTACAAAGGAGCTGAACTGCGAAAGCACCATCGTAGCATAGCCCGGGCACTCCTCCCACAATCCGGTTGTGGGGTCGAAGCCAAACTCGATCAGATCACCGATCGACCATTGGCGGATCGACGATTCGTTGAGTATCTGATTCAGGTAGTAGCCGCGTCCTTTACGATCGGCATAGGCCGTGTCATCATTCAAGACGAGCGCGATGTGCAGGATGAATTGGGCCTGGATCAGATTCCAATTATTGTGCGGAACGCCGCCGGCAATGATCACATCGGCCCATTTGCGCAGTGCATCTTCGTAATAGGCCATCTTGTCGCTTTTGTGGCGTGCAAGGTAGTCGTGCAGAAAATCGAAACATTCGCAAACCGGCTCTACGCTGTTTTCGTGAATCACCTCGAACGAGGTAAGCCCTACAAGCGTCTGTTGTTGGCCGTGGTTCAAATCGAGCGGGATCGAACGATAGTAGAGGCCCATCAGGTAGCAGTCGATCAGATCGGTCGCAAACCGTGCATACGGCTCCTTGCCGGTGTACCAATAGAGGAAGGCGGCATCGCGCGCCAAACTCATGATCTCCTGGTTGATCGAGCCGGTGATATTACCCGTTTTGCGCGGATCAGCCCACTCCCATTCGCCGCTCTTTTTGTTTTTGAGCCACATGCCGAGAGAATCCTGAAAAGGTACGACCTCGGCCAACTTCGGACGCTCGTAGTCGTGCAGACCGCTACGATTGGCCGGATAACGCACCGTAGGCACCGGCGCGCGTCCCGAAACATGATCGAGTTGCTCACCATCGACGAAGATTTCGTTGGCATGGCTGTGCCAATACATTTGCAGACGACCGACCATCCAATCCGGATCGGTCGTGTGACGATTGACATGTGGATCAATACGCTGAAAGATCCCCTGCATGGCAGCCTCACCGGCTTCGGTGGCTACCAATCGCTCGATGCTTTGGCGGCAGGTGTTTCCCTCGACCATTCGCGGATAATCGGTGCGAAGAGCCGGGATCGGAATGGTCTGTGTGTCGGCAAAAACCGAGGTGCTAACACCCAATAAGAGGAGGACGAGAAGTCGTTTCATGGATTAACGGTTTGCAGGGTTAGGAAAATGCCAATAGACGATATAACGCTCGCGGTGAATGTCGTAGAGCGGCTCTAAAATACGTCCGTCGGGGAGTGTGAACGATAGTGCCGAGCTCGATCGTTGCAAGCTGGGCAGGAGCTCGCCGGGGGCGATTGTCAGTGAATCGCAAATCGAGGTCGGAATGTGATAATCGTACGTGTAATAGTCGTTGTAGAGGCTCGGATCGGAGTGGGGTGCCGGATCGATCATGCCCTCTGTGCCAGCACGAGCCGCCAAGACAATCGGCCCATAGAGAATAGCTCCGCGCTGGGGATCATCGGGTGTTGTTTCGACGCGAAGCGACATGGGGTAGCGCACCTCGATCCGATCGCCTGCACGCCAGGTGCGCGTCAAGGCGATGTAGCTACCGGCTTGCCCCTTGTGGGAGATTTTTCGTCCGTTGATCGTGATCTCGGGGCGACCGCTCCACGCAGGGTAACGCAGGCGAATCGTAGCGCGGGTAGGTCTTTCGGGCGTGAGGGTCAGGCGGACCAACTCAGCGTGCGGGAAATCGCTTTCGAGGCGCACCTTCATGGCCTGTTCGCGCCAATGTACCTCGGAGGGGATAAACAGATTGACGAATAGTTCATCGGCCCGGTGGTAGTAGATCGCCTCACCGTATTTGGCATGGCTCTCGAAACCGCTACCCACACAGCACCAAAACGAGTGCTCGGGAGTGCTGTACACCCGATGGGTACCCGAACGCAACGGCAGGAAGTAGCTGACCATACCGCTCGAGGGGTCCTGCTGCCCCAAGATGTGGTTGTAGAGGGCACGCTCGTAGTAATCGGCCATGACCGGTGAAGCATCCCATGTGAAGAGATGGTGAGCTAATTTGAGCATGTTGTAGGTGCAGCAGCTCTCACCCGAATAGCCGGTGATATGTGCCGAATGGTGTGCCGGATCGAAGAAGTGCTCTTTGTCGCTGAGTGAGCCGGTGACATAAAGGTGACCCGATGTCATAGCTTGGAAGAAAAAGCGGGCTGTTTGCGCTCCCGGCTCATGACCGGTTAATTCGTAGCGACGTGCTTCGCCCAGCACCTTCGGAATGAAGGTGTTGGTATGTTTTGTACCAAAGGTCTCCGCCTCTTGACGCGTGAGCGGGTCGAGTACATCATTGTGGTAGAAGAACTCGGCCAGAAAGCGGAAACGATCGTCGTTGGTCAAACCGTAGAGGTTCCACCAAGCCTCCGAGATGCCTCCAAACTCGTTGCGAAGCATGCGCTTGCGGGTGGCCTCATCCGTCTGGCGGAGCTTTTCGTAGGCCCATTCGCCCATGCCTTTGGCAATCTCTAATGCTGTTTGGTTGTCGGCATAGAGGTATTGATCTAACAAGCCGGCCAAGATCTTGTGTAGCGTGTACCAGGGAGCCCAGACACGTTGGCCGCGCAGATTGCGGTTTATCAACTCCTCGGGATAGGCACTCAAATAGCCATTCCCGTGGGCTTGTTGTACGATCTGTAACCCTTGCACCAGGCTGTCACCTTTGAGGCGGAACAGCTCCTCGCCCGTGGCAGCATACATCAAGGCGCAGGCCGAAAGGTAGTGGCCCGTGGTATGGCCGCGTAATTCGCAATCGAGCGACTCCCATCCACCCAACTTCTTGACGGTCATATAACCCCCTTCTCGACCCGCATCGACACCGGCCGTGGTGCGGAAACTGTGGAGCAGTCGATCGGCCGAAAGCGAGACCATCCAAGCCGAATCACGCTCCAAATTATCACGCAGACGGCTCTTAAGCAGGCGCACATCGTGTAGTGAAAAGGGGCGGGCTGCAGGGGTAATAGCCTCGGCGTGAGCCAACTTATTGGCATGCAGGGTTGGATAAGCCGATTGTCCGAATGTGGTCAGTGGCCAACAAAGCAGGAGGAAAACAATATGCTTGAACATCGTGTGTCGGTGTTATTGGAAAGAGATTTGATCAATATAGCTATTCGTGCGAATACCATCCAGCGAGCGTAAGGGTTGGCCGTCGATGGTCACATCCTCGAGTCGGACGTTTCGAATCATGTGCTCGGCATCGTAGCCCTCGATCGAGGGTCGGTTTGGAACGTAACCGGCCTGGATGCGGCGCAAGGTGACATTTTCGATGCCTCGTCCCGGGGCTGTGCAGTATTTCTCGTTGTAGACCACCTCGAAGTGGAAGAGTTGCCCCTCCTGAACATGCTCAACGCGAATATCCTCATACAAAACATCGCGTATCAAGTTCAGATCACCGCAGCAAATGGAGAGACACCCCTGATAATTGGGGTCATCTTCGTCGTGCTCCAAGATGTCGATATTCCGGAACGAGATCCCTTCGAGTATGTTTCCGATTCCATCGCCGGTATAACCGTGGATACCCATATTGATCGGGTGAGCAATATCGGCCCAGAGGGTCGAGTTGCGTACCTCGATATTGCGTGCATCACCCCGATACTCCCATCGCGGCCCATAGACGGCGATGCAGTCATCCGAATTGCGCATGAATACCCCTTCGACCAGCACATCCGAACAGCTCATGATGTCGATGCCGTCGCTCCATCCCTGGTAGCTGAACGAACGCAGATTGCGCACGGTGATCCCTTCGCTTTGGCCTCCGAAGAGGGTATAATGACGCGGATTGACGACGACAATATCCTCGACCGTGACATCTTTCGCGTAGGTGACCTGCACGCCTCGTTGCGGGGTGAGCAACATGCCGCGACCGCCAATCTGGACATGCTCTACGCTGTCGCAGATGAGTGTACCCTTGACCACAGCTCCCGGGGCTAAATAGACGCGGGTGTTGGAGGCGATGCGGAAACCGCTTTCGCCGGTCGGAGGTGTGTGTACACCGGCTCCGAAGTAACGGATACCCGGAGCTTCGCCTTGCGGGACATCGGCCGATTCGGGCGCATTGGCAAACAGATGCAGGTTGCGCAGACGATCTCCATCAAACTCGATCGAAAGATTCTGGGGCTCGCGTAGGCGGAAGGTGAGACGATTGTCGGTCAGTTTCGACTCAATACCACGAGCTAACGGACGAATCGTAGCTTCGTGTACCGTGCCGTTGTTCTTGGCTACTTCGACCTCGACCTCACCCTCAAAGTCGAAATAGACCATCGAACTCTCGACCGGTGCATCCATGTCCACCTTCACCTTGTATTCGTACAGATCTTGCCACTCGCCACCAATTTCGCGTACACGGACCGTATAATCATCGTTGTGCATGGCGTAGTAGATGCCTTGCGGCACCGGATGGGTGATGATGCGTGTCGGAATAGGCTCCGTAGGCGTTGAGCAACTCAATAAGGCGCCGGCAAAGCCGAGCAGGAAGAACTTTTTCATAGGCTCGAAGGATCTTTAATTTTTCCACTTTTTGTATTGTCGTTGATCGGCTTTGGTGGCCGGCAACAGGTGTAAGGCTGCACCTCCACGCTCTTGCAGTCGGAGCGTGACGGCCTTGTTGCTGCGAATCAGATGACGCTGGCAGCGTACATGGGTCGGAGTATCCGCGTTCGGATCGTCCGTATAGCTTCGCAATACATAGTCCGTGTCGGGTTGCAGAAAATCCAGCACATAGCTGACCGTGCAGGCCTGATCGCCACCCAAAATACCCACAAACCACTCCTCACCCGCACGACGGGCAATGGCGATGTGTTCGCCCATCGAGTCGTCGATAACCCGGGTCTCGTCCCACACAACGGGCACATTGTCGAAGAATTCCAACTCTTCTACCTCGCGAATGCGTGCCGGGGTGTCGTACCAATAGAGCGTTTGCAGGGGCGAGAAGAAGACCACGGGGAGCGCCAACTGATGGGCGTGGCTGTTTTTCAAACGCGGGTCGAAGTAGCAGACCGTATAGTCGCCCGCGCCACAGAGCATACGCGTGAAGGGGAGCAGCGTGTTGTGCGTAGCCGAAGGGAACTCCTCGTTGCCGCGAATACCCTCTTGAGTGAGCAGGTTGGGGTAGGTGCGTGAGTAGCCCGTCGGGCGATACTCGTCGTGGATATTGACCATCAGATGGTGTTTTGCGGCGAGGCGCACCAATCGATGCACCCAGTCGGCCCAATGTTGCGAGGTGAAGTGTACGAAACCGAACTTCAGACCGGCAATGCCCCATTTTTCATAGATGGGAAACAGACGCTCGGCATCCATTTGCAGGGCGTGTTGGTTGATGTAGAGCCAGATGCCAATGCCCTTCTCACGGCCATAGGCTACGACGCGCGGCATGTCGAGCTGCGGAATGACGATCGAGGCATCACTCTTGAAATCATCGGCCGGTCCGTACCATTTCCAGTCGAAGAGCAGATACTGCATGTTGTGGGCTGCACAAAAGTCGATAACGGCCATGGCATTTTCGGTCGTCAGACGTGTTTCACGCATGATTTTGCCCGGCTTGATCCAACGCTGATCGGCAATGGCCGAGGGGGCGTTCAGATGGAGGAAGATGTCGTTGCTTTCGAGCAGTTTGCCGGCCGACTCGGCTACCATAATCACGCGCCACGGCATCGTGTAGGGGGTTACCAAATCGGTGGCATTGTCGTTGAGCTCGGTGATGAGTGTGCAGGGCTTCGAGGGCGACAGATGGAGCTTCCCGCGCGGAAAATCAACCACCGAAGCCTCGCCAATGGCAGCCCAACGGCCATCGGGCAATTCGAGGGTCAGCGGACGCTCGGCCGACTGCTCCCAGCCTTCGAGTGCGACACGTGTATAGGGTGCTTGTGCCCACGCCGCATGCCAGGCCATCGTCCCCGCGGGGAGCGAGAATTCGCTCTGCTCGGCCTTTAGGCGGTGGTAGAAGGCGTTCGGATGTTGGGGGAGGTGGTAGCGGAAAGCAATACCCTCGTTGTAGGCGCGCAACTCGATGTCGAGCCGATAGCCGGACTTATCGGGACGAGCAAAATGGACGATCACACCCTGATAGGCTTCGTGGACGGTCGATCGCTCGCCGTAGGGGTTCTGCCAGGTCGTGTCGCGCTCGATCCGCTCATGCGTAGTATAGCGCAACGCATCGAACCAACGGGCATGACGCGAGTAGTCGCGGGCCAACGCTTGCTCCCAAACCAGATTGTCCATCTCCAAGTCGAGCCGTGAGGGGCGGATCACCTCTTTGCCGTCGAATCGGGTAGAGTAGTGCACCTGCAACCGATTATCGACAGTCGTAATGGTGATTTCGGCCTCGTGGCGTCCGTTGGGCGAGGCGATAGCGATGGTTTGAGCCTTGATGCTTTGGCAGGCCAAGAGCAGACAGAGGGCAAAGAGAATGCGTTTCATGCTGTTTTTACCTTTATTATAATAGATATACGAATCACAGCCCGCAAATACTCATACGCGCCGAAAAAAAAGCCTGCCCGACCAGGCGGTCGAGCAGGCAGTGAATCCGATCGTAATCAAGATTAGTTGTTCTTCATAAATTGGCTAATCTCGTCAATCGAGGTGAAGTAACCCATCCAATAGACCTTGTAGGTCGGGTTGGCAAACGTGCACTTACCCTCGGCATCGAAATCGCTCTCTACCATGGCGCGCTTCATGTCGGCTACCACAAATTTGAAGTTGTGCAGATCGACTTTGCGCGTCGTGGGAAGCCAATTCGAGAAATTGTTCCAGCGAGCCATCAAGTCGAAGACGAGTACCTCGACACCATCCTCATCGGTCTTCAGATACGAGAAGCTGCTCTCGGTTTTGCAGTCGCGCGAGCTCCATTTCTCATAGTATACCTTCGATTTGTCGGCCATGTACTCAAAACCGAGCCACAGCTGCAGGTTGCCTTTCGTGCCCGATGCAGTCCAATAATTAGCCGTGTTCTGGGTCAGTACACGCACATCGGTCTTAACGGCCAAATAGCGATAGTTACCGGCATCGACCGGCATCAGTACCTTGTCGTTCTCGGGGTGCCCGCTTTCCGTGGCAATACCGAAATCACCACGCCACGTGCAATCGCTACCGGCAGCCGGCGTGCTGGTGGGCTTCACCTCTACCTCGACATACTCTTCGAACTGCTTGACCACATTGCCGTTTGAAAGGCCCTTGAAGTCAGCCGCCGTAGGCGTTCCCTCCTTCACACCGTAATTCTTCGACTGATTAGCCGAACCGAGGTGTACGATGTAACGATTCTCATCGAGCTGGCTGGCCGTCAGATCGGTCGTCGGCATCGTGGTCACACCCTTGACGGCATAGCTCTTGCTGGCTACGCGACGCATATAACGGTAACCGAAGCAGCGACCATTGTACCAATCCAACTCGTCTTTACCCGGAACCTGCGTACCATTGAGCAGATTGAGCGCTTTGGCACTCTCCGGCTCCGTGCTGGTCTGGAACTCTACGACGATGTATTTGGCATCACCCGGCTTCACCATGATATAAAAACTCTTTGCCTCCGAGGTCAGCTGCTCGTTGATGAAGTGCAGCTCGTGGTTGGGAGCCGTTTTAGCGGCACCGTTCGGCTCAAGAATCTTGTCGGTGTAGTAGAGGCAGATCTTCTGCAGCAGCACATCACCCTTCACGGGGATCTCCAGGATAGCCGCATTGGCATCTGCTGCAAACGATACATGGTTCTCGACAATCGAGCCAATCATAGCGATCGGCAACGAGTTGGCGCGCCACTCATCGTTCTTATTGGCATTGCTGTCTACCAAATGATCCATCTTGCCAACGGCCTCATGAGCAAACTGGTATTTGTCGATGTTCAACGTACCATATTGGCTGTCGGTTTGCGAAATGTCCCAATAGTTACGACGGTCATTGTCATAGGCCCAAGCAGGGTAGTAGGCCGTAAGCGTACCGGCGGGAACCTCACCGGCGATGTAGGCAACACCATTGTCAACCTTTACAACCTCGGCTGTTGCGGCCTCCTTGTTCTCATTGACAAAGAGTACCTGATCACCAGCGTCCAAATAGACGCCGATCGTCTTGGCTTCGGTGTTCGGCTCGCCGAGGTGTGCACGGCTGATTGTGGCCATTTCGGCCGTAAATTCGCGGTAAACGCGCTCGCCCTTCGAGTTGGGATTTACCGTCGTCTCATCTTTCGAGCAGGAGCAGAACAACGCTGCCACTGCGGCTACAAACAAAATCTTTTTCATTTTTTTTGCTCTTTTTACGTTGTTAATTACTCCCAATTGTCACCGCTGTTGTCGTTCCAGGGTACATCGTCAAACGGATTCTCATCACTTGTGAACGAGCCGGCGAAACCTTGCTCTACCCGCATCTCTACCTGCTCCACTTCGGGAGCCTGATAGGCTGTTTTTGTGGTTTTCATAGATGTAAAATTGATTGGTTTATGGTTGTTTCTCATTTTTTTACGGCTTGTCGGCAGAGGGCTTGGCCCCCTGCCGACTTGCTGTCGGTATATATGACTCTTTCACCTAACTATTAGCGTGTGTAGAGCATCGTGCCCCAACCAAACTGGTCAAAGGCTGAGCTGTTGCCACCGTAGCGCGAGTCACCGGCACCACCATCACCGGTCAGCGTGCCGTTCGTGTAGCGCAGCTGCTCGGCAAAGAGTTTCGAGTAGTAGCAGGCCTCGTCGCCCAGACCCTTCACCTTGGCGTAGTGGTTGTAGATCAGATCCCATCCCGGACGAATCGTACCACGACCCTCATCGTTCGAAACGGTCGTGTGCGTTGCGCCGTGGTTCTTGTTCTTACACTCGCAGTCGATGCAATAGTAGTAGGTCGTGAAGGGCATCGTCGTGGTGAGGAACGACCCGTTGGGCTTCGCGTTCCACTTGGCGGTGTACTCACACATGGCCAGCACCTTGTTGTTCTCCATGCCCCAGAAGTCGATGCCGAGGTTCCATGCCATCTGGCACATCTCGGCATTCATCGAGATGACGAGCGTGGCGTGACCCTGGTCACGACCCGACTCCATGCTCTGGGCCAACATGCCCGTCGTCTTGTGGTCGGGATCCTCTACCGGATCGTAAGGGATCATGTGGTTCAGCGCACCGCTGCCTTCGCCCTCGCGGAAGTTCTTGTAGGCCAGCGTGACAATCTCGGGATTCTGCGTCAGGTGACCAATAGCCAGCAACGACGCCATGTTGCAGAGCTGCCAGTTCGACCAGCAGTGCAGGGCGCAGTCGTTCGTGCCGCCCGGATTGAGCGTGAACTCACGGTTAAGGGGATACCATACGGTCAGCATCCACTGCTTGAAGATCTCGATGTCGGCGGCGGCCCAACCCTCGTAGTTGCGCATCATGTCACCGGCGCAAGCGAACGTGTAGCCCTGGAAACCTGCCAGCAGATAGAAGTTGCGGTCGTTGGCCGTGATCTTCTTGCAGACACGAGCCCAATCGTTCAAGATGGCAATCGCAGCGTCGGCATAGGCCTTCTCGCCCGAGATGTGCCAACGGAGCGCCAACTGCAATGCTGCAGCAGCATCGCGCATACACGAACCATAGTTCTCACTCGCAACGCCCGTGCCCGTGGCGTCACCGCGCACGACGATCTCCACGGGGCTGGCCTTATAGCTCGATTGTGCAAACTGGCTCTTGCAGAAATTCAACCACGAGGCATAGACCAAATCGTTGGCATCGGCCGCAGCCACCTTCTGCTTTACGCGGTCGATATCCTCTTGTGCGATCAGCGCACAGGGGTTGTTGAAGTTGTAGGTCGTGGGATACACGAACGGCTCTTCGGGCTCCTCAGGCTGCTCGGGGATCTCCAGATTCACCTTGCCATCCTCCAAATAGTCGGTGCAGGCGGTTGAGAGTTGCAGCGTGAAAGCTGCAACACCCAACATCAGAAATATCTTTTTCATAGTCATTAGCAAAGGGTTAATTATTTAACTTGCGTATAGGTGTGACCATACTTGGCGCAATCCTCATCCATCTTGGCCTTCAGCTCGTCCATGTTGCGGAAAGTCTCGACCCAGAAGGCACGGTAGGTTACAGGAGCTGTCAGCGTACGCATATCGGCATACTTCACCTGGAAAGTACTGAAAAAGACCGTCTCATTGGTCGGCAGGAGGGTAGCAGCACCGTTTGCAGGATAGTTCACAGTCAGGTCGTAAACAAAGACATCCGAGTTGTCTGAGAAGTGATAACAATGGTCGTATTTATCCGAACCGTTACCTAATTCACCAGCCCAAGATCTACCATCGCTGATGGCATCCGACGAGGTGTCGAACTTGAAGGCACGGAAGGTTACCTGATCGGGATAGATCTTCTGTACGTCGTCCATACGGAGAGCCAGAATCGGATAGTTCCCGGCGTGGATACCAATCTTGCGGCCACCCGAAAGCGTGTGAGATACACTCGAGAAGTCGGCACGTTGGTTGGTGTCGTTTTGACGGCGTGTTGTAACCTCGAGATAACGCTCACCGTTCTCGGTGAACTTCACCTCCGACTTGGCACCGGCATTGCGGCAACTCGGATTGACATCCCATGTCAGCCACTTCGGATTGAGGAAGTACTCACGTACCAGACCTTCGGGGATATTCATCTTGAATGAAACCTCGCGAGCAAAGCCCTCTTGGTCGGCCGGGATGGTACCCTCGGCGCAGATGGCCTTGATCGTTACCTGGCCGTAGCCCGATATGGTGACTACACCATCGCTTACCGTAGCGATCGACGGATCACTCGACTCCCACTTGATGAGCGAACGGGTCGAAAGTTTCGGATAGGTCTCGAACTCTACTGTGAACCAACGTTGCAAAATCGGGAAGCAGTAATCGTCGGCCGGAGCATTCATAAACTTAATACCCAGCGGATCAACCACCTGGTCGATGTAGATATGGTGCGTAGCCGAAACGGGATTCTCCGGATCGAGTGCTGTGGCAATGATATCCACAAAACCACGCGTTACACCGGTTACAAGACCCGTGATCTGATCAACCGTAGCGATGGCCTCGTCAGCCGACGACCACTTCACGGTCTTATAGGTCGTCGTCGAAGGCTCGATGGCAGCCGTGAGCTGCATCGTTTCGCCCATGTAGCAGGCCGGCGTGTCGCCATTGATCGGATCAACCATCTTGGCATTGTCCGAGATCGTAATGGCCGTAGCGGGGATCAACTCATCGCTTACGATGATCTTGAGCGATGCCTGGGCTACCAAGTTCGGCGTGTCGGGGGCAATCGTTACGATGGCGTTACCGGCACCGATAGCCGTGATCGTGCCATCCTCGGCAATCGAGACTACATCCGGATTGTTGGTCGTCCAACATACGGTGGGGAAGGTTACCTCCGACGGATCGGGGGTCGTCGTGTAGTCGAAACGTACGCTCTCGCCCGAAAGCATCGGGTAGGCCATCGTCTCGGTGTTATCGACATAGAGCTTATTCTGCTGCTCGACAGTGTAGGAGAGCTCGATGGCCTCCATGACGATCGACTCCGGCAACTGATGGGGTGTGTAATCCTCCTCGCAAGCCGTGAGCGTAAACATCAACGGCAGGGCCGGAAGCAGGTATTTCCAATATCTTTTCATGCTTTTGATCATTTTATCGGTTTACAATCGATTACTTCCAACCCGGGTTTTGTCCCAGATTCGGGTTCAGCTGCATCTGGTCGATAGGCAGCGGCAACAGGTAGTGCTTCTGCTCCCATACGCGATCCTTATAGAGCAGGATGCGACCCTCGCTGTTGAGCGGC
Source organism: Alistipes sp. (assembly GCA_017437045.1). Taxonomy (GTDB): domain Bacteria; phylum Bacteroidota; class Bacteroidia; order Bacteroidales; family Rikenellaceae; genus Alistipes. The sequence continues at coordinate 75,849 of JAFSBY010000043.1, read as the reverse complement.
AGGTTCATCGACTGACCCTCATACCACGTACCGGTCTTCTGTACACCCAGCAGATCCATCGGCATCTCCACCTCGGCCGTCTTCCAGCGCTTCAGGTCGTCGAGACGGAAACCCTCCATCACCAACTCCACGGTACGCTCGGCACGAATCTCCTCGCGCATCGAAAGGCCATTGGCCGATACGAGCTGGTTCGAGAGTTTGGTCATCGTCGGGTTCGTGCGGCCACGTACCAGGTTCAGCGACATGTCCAACTCGGCGTCGGTGATCGACTCGGTCTGCTCGAACTTGGCCTCGGCATAGTTCAGCAGCACCTCGGCGTAACGAATTACGGGGAAATCGTAGCTCTCCTCGGCATCGGTTACGGCACGCTCCGTGCACCACTTGTAGTTGGCATAACCCGAGCCCGAGGGGGTCGGCTTGTCGTACGAGGCGCAGTTGTTCAGGTCGTTGTCATCCCACGTTACGCGCGACTGGTTCGTACCGTCGTTGTTCCAATACTTCTGGCCGATTTTGAGCATCGTTGCGTTCATGCGGTTATCACGATTGTCAAACTCCGAGGTAGCCGTCAGACGACCCTTGAAAAGGGGCGACTTGTCGATCGGCAGACCATCCTGACAACGATACATGTCGGCCAATTTTGCCGTGATCATGTTGTCGCCATGGTTGAGCATACCGTGCGTGATGTTGAACTCGATATACTTGAGCGGCGTGTTGTAGCGATAGGCGAGGATATACTCCGTGTTGCCACTCTTCTGCAGACCGGCAGGGTTGCAGACTACATCCTCGAGGATGAACATGTAACGATAGCTGTCGCGGTCACCCAGCTGGGCGTTGTAGAAGAGCGAGTAGTTGTTGCGCGAGATCACCTGCTCGGCAGCTTTCCACGACTCCTCGAACAGGGCGGTCGAGGCGGCCGTGTTCTGACCCTTGCCTACGTGGAACTTCTGCCACGAAGCCTCATACAGAGCAATGCGCGAAAGCATGGCCCAAGCAGCATCTTTGGCGACACGACCATCCTCGGTCGGGGTCTCGGGCAACAGGGCTGCTGCCTGCTTCAGGTCGGCAATGGCAGCCTGGATCACCTCCAGACGATCGTTGCGCTCGGCAGTCAGCTCGCCAGAGGTCACGTCGAGCGGCTTCTGAACCAAGATACAGTCGCCATAGAGCTGTACGAGCTCAAAGTGGAAGTAGGCACGGAAGAAGAGCGCCTCACCCACGGGCTGGGCCATCGGTGAGGTCGACGAGTCGGCCGAAACGTTCTCCAGCAAGAGGTTTGTACGATACAGACGGCTGTAAAGATCCGTATAATTGCCATCCGACGAGGGGATCTGGTTGGTTCCCATGCTGTACACGTTGATGGTCGTACCGCATACGAGGTCCGAACGTTTGTCGCTGTGAGGACCATCGGCTACGACACTGCGATAGTTGCCGGCATCAAAACCGCGCAGACCACCATAGAATTGATTGGCGAAGAGTTGGACATTGTTCGCGTTGCCCCACACATTCGCATCGGAAATCTGGTCCTGCGGGTCGAGATCAAGACACGACACCGAGCCAACGGCTACGGCCAGAAGAGTTGCAAATTTTATGATTGATTTCATGGTCGTATTCAGGTTTTAGAAGGTTAAGTTAGCACCAAACGTGAAGGTACGAACGAACGGATAACGAGCCGTTGCCGAGGGATTACTCTTGGCCTCGGGATCCCAACCGTCCAGAATGTCGGAGTGCTCCCAAAGGTCTGATCCCGTGAAGTAGATGCGGCAACCCGAGATCGCCTTGGTCTTGGCAAACCACTTGGCCGGCATGGTGTAGCCTACCGAGAGGTTCTTCAGACGGATGTACGATGCATCCGAAGCCGAGTGCGACGAAGCCTGGTAGTTGTAGTTGTTGATGTTACCGTCGTTGGTGAGCGGGTTGTAGTGGCCACCCGGATTCTCGGCGCTCCATACGTTGCCAATCGACTGGTTGGTCGTGTTGGTGTAGTTGGCACGCATCGGCACCGTCCAGTTGTTGATGCCGTTCCACATCGTACGGTTGGCTGCACCCTGGAAGACGATCGAGAAGTCGATGCCCTTCCACGACAGACCGGCCGTCAGCGAGTACTGAATCTCCGGATTGTCCGTTCCGAGGTATACGTAGTCCTCTGCATCGAGCTTGCCGTCCTCGTTTACGTCGCAGTACATGTTGTCACCGACGCGCAGGTTTGACGGAATGCCGATACCGTTATTCTCGTAGTATTTTGCCATGTAGGCCTCGAGCATCTGCTCATTCTCGATCTTGCCGCCATAGCGCAGACCAAAGAGCGAGTTGAGCGGGTAGCCCTCACGCGTCGAGGTGTAACCACTCGACTTGGTGACCGTACCACCGTAGTTGGTCAATTCGCTACGAGCAAAGGTGAAGGTACCACCTACGTAGTACTCGAAATCCTTACCGATCTTGTCACGCCAGGTGAGCTGACCCTCATAACCGTAGGCCTCGAAAGCACCGGCATTCATGTCGGGAGCCGTAATACCCAGTACGCCGGGGTAGGTTACGGGTGCCAACATGTTGTCGTTCTTCTTCATGAAGGCCTCAAACGTACCCGACAGACGATTGCCCAGCAAGGCAAAGTCCAAACCGATGTTGTAATTCTTAATGCGCTCCCACGAACGCGACTTCGATGCCAGCTTCGATACCGAGAGGTACGATGCCTGCGAGTTGCCGATCATGGCACCGGCCTGTGCATTCAGGTCGAAGAGCGATACACCGTCATAGTTGGTGATACCTCCCTGGTTACCAACCTCACCATACGAGAGACGCAGTTTCAACTCGTCCACCCACTCAACTTGCTTGAGGAAGTTCTCCTCCGAGATGCGCCAACCGAGCGAACCACCCCAGAAGAAGGCCCAGCGATTCTCCGGCAGGAACTTCGACGAACCGTCGTAACGCATGTTGAACTCAACGAGGTACTTCTGACGATAGTCGTAGTTGGCACGACCCATCATCGAGAGGATCGAGTGCTGATACTTATCCGTGCTCTTCAGCTCCACCGTACCCGAACCGTTGATGTTCTCGAAATCGGGTTGGATGTTGGTAGCCTCGGCACCATAGCTCATGAAGTCCTTAAACTCATACTGACCACCAATCATCACCTTCACGTTGTGATCCTCGGCAAAGGTGTGGTGACCGGTCAGATAGCCCGTAAAGGTGTAGAAATCGGTACGAGCCGTCGTCTTGTTGTAATAGGTATTCTCGGCCGTAGGCTCGGTACGAACCTTCGTGTTGCCGGCGAAGTTGTAGTACTCGATCGATTTCGAGTTCTTGTCACGGATAGCGTACGAGTTGCTGTAACCCATATTCAGACTCATGTCGAGCCACTTGGTCAGGTTGGCGTTGAACGTCTCGCTGATCGTAACGCCCGTTACCGAGAGTTTGTTGTCACCACCATACTCGGCCTTGGCTGCGGGCGAACCCCACGTACCCCAAGCATAGGGCAGACCATTCTGCGTCATAAGCGGCAGACCCGGCATCGGCATGTTGATCGTCAGAATCGAGCCAATCTGCGTCGGGGCAACCTGCTCCTGGCGGTTGTAACCGATGACCGACTCGAGTTGCAGCCAATCGGTGATCTTGAAGCTGTTGTTGATGCGGAAGTTGTAACGCTGGTTCTGGTTGTCGCCAAATTGGATGTTGCTGCCATCATAGAGATAACCGAACGATACGCGGTAGTTGATCTTATCCGTACCACCCGTTACACTTACGTCGTGCGTCGTCGAATAGCCCGTATCGAAGAGCGAACCGAGCCAATTGACCGAATCGTCGAATACGAAATCGTGCACGTCCGTAAAACCGGCCGTACCGAAGGGGTTGGGCGAGTGCTGCAGATCGATGTACGAGCCTTTGTAGGTCTTGGCCAGCTGGGCATAGGTGATCCAGTTATCGGACGTCTTACCATCATTAGCCAGCGCGGTGAGCACCGAGTCAGCCCACTCGTCGATGTTCATCAACTCGGGCATCAGACCCACCTTCTTGATCGAGAACGAACCCGAATACTCTACGCGGGTACGACCCTCGGCACCCTTCTTGGTGGTGATCAGCACGACACCACCGGCTGCACGCGAACCATAGATGGCTGCGGCACCGTCCTTGAGGAAGCTCATCGAGGCAATATCCTGCGGATTGAGGTTGCGCATCTCGTTCGTGCTGTCGAGGGCAATACCATCGACGATGATCAGCGGAGCTGCCGTGTTGCGCGATACATTACCACGCAGATTCATGCTCCAGCTCTCATCACCGGGGGCACTCGACGAACGGGTGATGATCACACCCGGCACCTGGCCCTGCATAGCCTGCAAGGGGCTGGAAAGCGAACCCTTCTCTTTGAGCATCTCGTCACCCACGACTGCGATGGCACCCGTCAAGGTCTCCTTCTTTTGTACACCATAGCCGACAACGACTACATCGTCGATGGCCGTGGCGTCCTCCTGCAGCGTGATGACCATGCCGTTCGAGAGAGCGGCTTTGATCGAGCTGTAGCCGATATACGATACCGTAATCGGAGTACCACTCTTTTCGGCGAGCGTAAACTCACCATTCACATCGGTTGTTACACCGCGCGTCGTGCCGTCAACGATCACCGAAGCACCGATAACCGGCTGCCCGAACGAATCCATGACGCGACCTTTGACAGGCGTCTGCGCAAAACCGACACTGCACCATACGAGTGCTGCAAGCAGCATCGTAAAGCGCATAACCTTTTTTAGTCTGTTTTGATACATAAGGTTGATTTTTAGGTTAATAAAATAAATTAAGTATGTAGTTGTTTCTTCGTGTCACTACAGAGCATAACGCATCGCTTCGCGCACATCAATGCGGGCTGCAAAGATGTGATTCTCGACTGTGCGCCGACTCAATCCCAATTGGGTCGAGATCTCTTCGAGGGTGCGATTCTCGTGTATATATAAAAGGTACACTTCCGCCTTGCGGGGTGACATGCGTGCCAGGCTGCGCTGCTCGATTGCCTCGAGTTCGTTGCAATGGACCATCTGCTCGGTGTTGTAGGTCGAGCGGGGCGCATGTTCGGCAAAATAGGCTTTGGCTCGGCGGCTGCAAGCGTGACGCCGCATGTGGTCGATCACCAAATTGCGAGCTATGGTGTAGATGAGCGCAACCAAGGTCTGTGAGGTCAGCAGGGTAGTCTGCTCGAGCAGACGCAGAAAAACCTCATGCGTCAGATCTTCCGCAATTGCTTTGCATCCGATGCGTTTCAGGATATAACCCTCGATCTGTCCACGTCGCTCGTTGTAAGCGGCCGTGATGAGCGCATCTTGGCGGATGTGGCTTCGGGGAGTTTGTAGTGAGTTCATCGAGTTAAAAGTTTCGGGTTGTTTTTGGTTATGCAAAAATGCTTAATATTATCCAAAAATGACGGCTTTTTTGTAACGAATCGCACCCCAAATGGCACAAACCATTGTTTTTAGCCCCTATACGCGGGCGATTATATGTAGTATGTTTTGTTACAAAATGACCCTTTGGGCGAAAAATGACTCTAAAAGTGAGAAAAAGAGGAACGAAACAGGGTGTAGTTTTAGTTGAAAATCGGTATATTTGCATAAACTGAATTGTTGGATATGCGCAAAATCCTTCTCTTTTTTCTTTTGTTGATCGCTCCTGTTTGGGCGAATGCCTCATCGGATTATCTGTTCCGCATGCTCGATACGAACGACGGTCTGCCTGACAATAATGTGCGTAACATGATCATGCTCCCCGATGGGCTGATGGCTATCCAGACCTCGTCGATGCTGAATCTGTATGACGGAGCCTCGTGTCAGAGTTATCGCTACGATCCGAACGTGATTCCCTATAACGAATACAGCGGCTTGAGCAACCTCTATTACGATGCCAGCGAGCAGCTGCTGTGGTGTACGAGCCGTGATCATGTCTGGACCTTTGATCTCAGTCGGCGTCAGTTTGATTACGATGTAAATCCACGCTTGAAACGATTTGGAATAGAGGAGAATGTGGCAGGCATCTTCATTGATGCTCGAGGTGATTATTGGGTCGTGACGGTCGATCATCGGCTGTATCGTTGTGATCACCGACAAGGCACTTCGAAGGAGATTCACCTCTTGTCGGGCATGGAGTTACCCTTACTCTTTGCGCAACACGGAGATCGCATTTGGATGCTTTCGCGCAACGGAATGCTGGTGTGCTACGATATGGCTATCGGGACGTTCCGCTCGGCAGTGCATCGTATCGGTGATATGCCGGTGACCGAGTCGAGTCGTATGGATATGACCATCACGACGAAGGGCGATCTGTGGATCATGTTTGACCGCGAATTGTTCTATTACGAGGTGGAACAACAACGATTGAAGCGGATCGGGGGCGTAAAGTTGGGCGAGCGAGACCTCTTAACGACGATTGCACTCGATGCGGATGATCGGCTGTGGGTAGGCTCGGCCCGTTCGGGCGTGCGCATGGTCGATGGGCTATCGTTGCAGGTCGAACAGTTGCCCTATCTGGAGCAGACCAATGGCAAGCGGATCTATCACCATACCGACATCTCGAAGATCTATGTCGATAAGCGCGGGGGCGTATGGGTGGCAACGCTCTCGGAAGGGTTGCTCTATTATCACAAAGATATTGTCCATCTGCGGACGATCAATGGCCTATCGCTCAAAGCAGGTGTGATGCCCGATGAAAGTGTGAAGTGTATGGTCGAGGATCGAGATGGAACGATCTTGGTGGGTACGATCCACGGTTTGTTGCGCTATGATCCAAAGACCGAGGCCATGACGCTCCCGTACGCCTCGCTGCGGGAGGAGTTGTGTATCAGCCTGTATCGCGATACGAAGGATCGAATCTGGTTGGGAACCTTCTACAACGGCGTCTATTGTATTGATCGAGGCAAGATTCGTCATTATCATTATCCTGAAAACTCATCGGTGGAGATCTCCTATCATGATGCTACACCCAATTATAATTGCGTGCGCGCAATCTACGAGGATCCGCAGGGCGATTTTTGGATCTCGGTCTATGGTGGCGTTGGGCGTTTTGACACAAAGAGTGGTAAGATTACGCTGCTCAGTGAGCAATACCCCGAATTGAGTCATTTTATGACCATTCGAGATATTTGTCCGTTGCCGGACGGCGTGCTCAACTTCGCGGGTGATCGTGGTAACTTTGGATATGATGTGCGGCGCGATTCGCTCTATATGCAGTATGCAATGCCGGGAAAGGCTTTGTTGAGTAATCAAGCGTTGGTCGATGGGAAAAACCGTCTGTGGATTGCCACCTCGGAGGGGTTGATCGTCTTTGATGAGCGTCGCGAAACACCGGTGCGAGTTGGGGCCGACGATGGTTTCCCGACCGGACATGTGATGAGTTTGGCATTGGATCATCTGGGCGATGTGTGGGCGGCTACGTTTAGCCATTTGTTGCGTGTGAAGACCACCGAGAAGGATGGCGTGTTGAACTTCTCGGTCTCCATCTATGGCCCTTCGGATGGGGTGACGGCCGGTGCTTTCTTCCAACGTTCGGTGTTGGCACACTCGAACGGTACCATCTATTTTGGTGGTGCACATGGCATTAGCGAGATTGTACCCTCGAGGATGTATCAAGACCATTACGACGTGCAGCCTCGCATCTCGTCCTTCCTGATCGGAGGAACACGTATTGAGGTGGGCGATCCCTATGCCGGACGCGTGTTATTGCCGGCAGAATTGTCGCAAGTGGGGCATGTGGATCTGAAACATGATGAGTCGTTCGTGAGCTTCGAGTTCTCGAACTTGAACTATGCGAATCCGGCTCACACGACCTATCGTTATAAGCTGGAGAACTTCGACACCGAGTGGCGGGAGATTCATTCGAGCCGCTTGGGAAAGGCTACCTACACCTATTTGGAGCCGGGTAGTTACACCTTCCGGGTGATGGCTGCCGACAACGATATTGATTGGAGTTCGCGGCCGGCTGAGTTTAGCTTCACGATCCATCCGCCCCTCTGGCGAAGTATGGGGGCATTGATCTTCTATGCTGCAGTCCTGCTATCGGTCATTGTGGTGGGCATTCTCTATCTCTCGAAACGCGCCCAACGTCGGTTTAAGTATCGTCAGTTGCTCGAGAAACAACGTCAGCGTGAACATCTCGACCAGATGAAGTTGCGTTTTTACACCAATATCTCGCACGAATTGCGTACACCGCTTTCCCTGATCTTGCTGCCGTTGGAGAGCCTTCGTCGTGATTTGGCCGATACGCCCTATATCGTCAAACTCAACACGATGCACCAGAATACGACCCAACTGTTGTCGTTGGTGAACCATCTGCTCGATTTTAGAAAGTTGGAGATGGGCGGTGAGCGACTCCATTTGGTGCAAGGCAATTTGGTGGAGTTTGTAGAGAATCTGTTGCTGCCCTTCCGCGAAGCGACACAAAATCGCAGTATCAGTCTGCACTTTGAGCACGATATGTGGCGGCCGGTATTGGTCTTTGACCGTACGAAAATGAGCCGTGTGGTGAATAATATTCTCTCCAATGCGCTGAAATTTACCGGCTCGGATGGCGTGATCAGTGTACACCTTTCGCAGCGGACAGAGCAGGAGCGCGATTGGGCTGTTTTGGAGATTTCGGATACGGGAAGTGGCATTCCGGCTCGCGATCTGCCCCATATCTTCGACCGTTTCTATCAGAGTGAGAAGTCGATCGGCAACAGTGGTAATGCCGGATCGGGTATTGGGTTGAATCTGGTGAAACAATATGTCGAGATGCACGACGGTGAGGTGATCGTTCGCTCAACGGAGGGCGAAGGGACGACCTTTGAGGTACGACTGCCCATGAATTTGGAGGCCAAACCGTCCGAAGAGCAGTTGTCTGAACCGCCCGCCGAGGAGGTGGCTGTGCAACCGGCAACCGAAACGCCGCAATCCACCCTGCCTACGGTGATGGTGGTCGATGATAATGATGACTTCCGCGCCTATTTGGCCGCCGAACTTTCGCGGAATTATCGTGTGGTCGTGGCGTCAAACGGCGAAGAGTGCCTGCGCACGATTCTCACGGCCGAGCCGAGTGTGTTGGTCTGCGATGTGATGATGCCCGAGATTGACGGTTTTGAGGTAACCCGTCGCCTGAAGAGCAACATCGAGACCTCACACATTCCGGTGATTCTGCTTTCGGCGCGTACGTCAGACGATGTGCGTCTGGAGGGTTATGAGACGGGTGCAGATGCCTATGTCACGAAACCCTTCAAAATGGGCCTTTTAGAGGCGCGTATTCGCAATCTGATTGACGAACGACAACGTCGAATCTCAAACTTCTCGCAGGATGCCGACATGGCTCCGACCCATCTGATCGTTACGACGCTCGACGAGAAACTGATGCAGCGCATCATGGAGAGTATCGAGCGCAACATGGACAATCCGGAGTATTCGGTCGAGTTGCTTTCGTCGGATGTTGGCATGCATCGCATGAATCTGTACCGCAAATTGCAGTCGTTGGTGGGGATGCCGCCTTCGGAATTTATTCGTACGATTCGCCTAAAGCGTGCGGCGCAGATTCTGCGCGATGATCCGAAACTGACCGTCTCGGAGGTCTCGGATCGGGTAGGATTCAATACGCCCAAATACTTCACCCGCTATTTCCGTGAAATGTTTGGTTGCACTCCGTCGCAATATCGGGGACGAGAACAAAAAGCATAGGATTGTATTTTTTTTGAGGGGCCGATTGAGTAGATCGGCCCCTCAATTCGTATTAAAAGGCAAAGAACGTAAAACAAGACAATGAAAAAAATGATAAAACGATTACTCGCTTGCTTGACACTCGCTTGCATGATGTTGCCTCTTACGGCCAAGGAGGTGGTTGTGAGCTCGCCCGATGGACGTTATCACCTTACATTGAACGATCGGAATGGGCAGTTAGTCTATACGCTTTCTTGGGAGCAAAAACCGATCATCGAACCCTCGCGCCTGGGTATAGCCGCCGGCTTTGTGTGGTATGATGGTTTGCAGATGGGGGAGGTGAGCCGCATGGTGCAAGATACGGTATGGCATCCGGTGTATGGTGAGCGCAACTGTGTGCGGGATCACTACCAGGGTTGCACGGTGGAGTTGTTGCCTGCAGCCAACCCCAAGAATCGCTTGTTGCTTGAACTGCGAGCCTATAACGAGGGTGTCGCCTTCCGTTATCGGTTTCCGGGTGGGCAATATCTGAAGATTACGGACGAGTATACCCAATTCACCATGCCGGAAGGGACGATGGCCTATTTTACACCTCGCGCCCAAACGCCCTATACGTTGCTGCCGCTGGAGAATTGGCCGGGGGAGTCAGATCGCCCCTTGTTGCTCGCGCTCTCCGATGGACGGTATGCCGCATTGGCCGAGGCGCAAGTCGTGGACTATGTGCGCACGAAGTTTGCCGTTCGAGAGCAACGCAATGTGATCCATACGGCCATGTATGGTCCCGTAGAGGAGATAGCCCCTTATCAGACGCCGTGGCGAGTGGTGATGTGCGGTAACCAAGCCGGAGATATTCTGCAAAACAACGATCTGCTGCTCAATCTGAATGAGCCGTGTAAGATAGCCGATACGTCATGGATCAAGCCGGGCAAGGTGATGCGCGAGGTGACTTTGACCACCGAAGGCGGTAAGGCGTTGGTCGATTTTGCCGTAAAACGGAACCTACAGTATATCCATTTCGATGCCGGTTGGTATGGCTTCGAGTACGACAAAGCGTCGGATGCTACGACCGTAACACTCGACCCGCGTCGCAACCCGAAGATCGACGCACTCGATCTGCAGGAGGTGGTACGTTATGCGCGTGAACGGGGAATCGGTGTGTTGCTCTATGTCAATCAGCGTGCCTTGCAACAGCAGCTCGATGAGATTTTACCCCTCTATAAATCGTGGGGAATTGCCGGCATTAAGTTTGGGTTCGTGCAGGTCGGTTCGCAGGTGTGGACCAAGTGGATGCACGAGGCGGTGGCGAAGTGTGCCCAATACGGCCTGATGGTTGATATCCACGACGAGTATCGCCCGACGGGTTTTAGTCGCACCTATCCCAACCTGATGACCCAGGAGGGTATTCGCGGCAATGAGGAGTTCCCCGATGCTACACACAATGTCACGTTAGCCTTCACGCGCTATGTAGCCGGAGCGGCCGACTATACGATTTGTTACTACCGACAAGATTTTGGTCGCATGAATACCCAGGCGGACGATTATGGGGTACCTCGCTCACGAACCATTCAGACGACGCCTGCCCATCAGCTGGCTCTGGCTGCCGTCTATTACAGCCCCTTACAATACATGTACTGGTACGACAAACCCTCTGATTCGCGCGATGAGCCGGAGTTGAAGTTCTTCGACGATGTCTATACCGTATGGGATGACACGCGTATTTTGCAGGGAAAGGTTGGTCAATATATCTCTGTCGCTCGTCGTCACGGTGACGAGTGGTTTGTCGGTACCATTACCGGTAATGAGGGTCGCACGCTCTCCGTAGCACTCGATTTTCTGCCCGAGGGTGATTATGTGGCCGAGATCTATACCGATGGAGATCACACGCTCCCGACGCGCACAAAGGTACGCGTGGAGCGATTGCGGGTCAATCGGTCGATGGCCTTGCAGTTCAAACTGCGCAACTCGGGCGGTGCGGCTATGCGTTTAGTGCCGGCTACAGCTGCAGATCGCAGCGTGAAACGTTACAAGAAACAGATTCTCTAATCGAAAATAAAAGGCGTGAGAGCGATGAAACGATGGTTGGTTGTGTTGTGGCTGATTGTAACAGCCGCGCCGTTGTTGGCACAAAATGGCGTGTGGCAATGGGCTGTACCGGTACGGAATTGGGCTCAAAAACCTAAAAGCCTCTCTTCGCAGGCCTATTTGTGGATTCCTCCGACCTGCCAGCAGGTAAAAGCGGTGTTGGTGGCTCAACATAACATGGAGGAGATTGCACTGCTCGAAGATGCAGACTTCCGAGCACGCATGGAGGAGCTGGGCGTGGCTCAAATTTGGGTTCATCCGTCGTTCAACCATGGCTTTGATTTTCGAGATGGAGCCTGGGAGACGCTCGATGCCTTGTTGCAGGATCTGGCAACCGTGTCGGGATATGATGAGATTGCTACGGCACCGTTGATCCCCATAGGCCATTCGGCGGCCGCCAGCTGGCCCTACTATTTGGCCGCCTATAAGCCCGATCGCGTGTTGGCGTGCATCTCGGTGAGTGGGCAATGGCCGTACCATCGTGATACGTGGCTTTGCCATGATAGTTGGGGCGATCGGACAATAGATCGTATTCCCTGCTTGGAGACGATGGGTGAGTATGAATCGGCTGAAAGTTGGGCGTTGCGTGGGCTTAAGGAGCGACAGGAGCATCCGTTGTTGCCGCTTTCGATGTTAGCCTGTCCGGCCGAGGGTCACTTTGCTTACACACCCGAAAAGGCGCAATACATAGCCCTCTATATCCGGAAGGCTCTGCAATATGGGCATGTGGATCCTACGCAGCAAGGGTGGCTCGTCGAGCGTTGGCGACGCAATCAAGAGCCGAGGGTGGAGGCCGCACCGGTAGCGGCCTATCAAGGCGATCGTGCGCAGGCATTTTGGTATTTCGATCAAGAGATGGCCGAGGCAACCCTTGCCTATGGTGCGCGTTGGCGTCATAAACTGCCGCAGCTGGCCGCACTGCGTCAGCAGGGAGAGTTGGTGCCGCAACGCAATACGCACATGCAATTGCATCCGCAATGCCGCACCGAAGCAGATGGAGTAACCATTGCGTTGGAGGCAACGATGTATGATCGAGTTCCCGCGGGACACGATCGACTGCCGGCGTGGACCCAAAAGAGCGTAGGCGATACGATTGGTTGTGGCACCGGCAAGGCCTATCTGCGGATGATCTCCGGTCCGGCCGAGGTGGTCGAGGGGGTAGGGCTGCGCATTGCCTGGAATCGGTTGGTGTTATGGGATATGAAGCAGGTGGAATTGGATTTTGCCGTTGAACATGCCGGGGACGATATGTACAAACCGGCCGTTCAACAAGCCCGCATCTTGATGCCGATTCATCGTACGGAGGGCGTTGGGCAACAGATCTATTTTGCCCCCTTGAAGGACATCCCGCCGCGCAAGCGATGTGTGTCGTTGCAGGCAACAGCCTCTTCGGGGCTTCCGGTGGGCTTTTATGTGGAGTGTGGCCCCGCTCGCATCGAGGGTGACAAACTCTATCTGACACAGCTGCCTCCGCGCACGAAATTTCCTGTACGGGTCACGGTGGTAGCATGGCAATATGGACGTACAGGTGAGAAGGCGGTGGCGACGGCCGAACCGGTTCGCCAGACCTTCTATATTCGTTAAAGCATCTTTTTTATAGGTGAAATAATTGGTTGTGAGAGCGATCGGTTGCTACTTGTTGGCAACCGATCGTATCTGTTTCAAGGCAACGCCCTCACCATTCGTTTCTCCAAAATCGAGTTGCAGGGTGACAGATGTCATCCGTAATGGGAAGAGAGTACCGTTGGTCGATCGACTGCCGGCAATGTGGAAACGATAGGTGTGAGCGTCGATCTTTTCAGCATTACGCTCGTCGAAAACCCAATATTCGGGTGCACTCATGATATTGACCACCAGCTGCAGCCAACGACGATTGTGTCGCTTGGGCATGTGGGGTATCGTCACTTCGATGTAGGGATATTTGTCCGCATCGTAGCGAATACCCTTTTTGGAAAGCGCAACGCCCGAGGAGCTCAAGCGCATCTGACCATCAACCAGACGAATACCGGCCGAAGCAAATTTCCATCCGTGAAGACGCTCTTGAGGACGCTCGTCGATTTGCCCCATGGCGGGTTGTGCTTCACCCTCTCCGAGATAGAATAGCAACGTTCCAAATCCCGGATTGTCGCATGTCCAGCCAATCCCTTCGGGGCGAATGCGGCCCAAGACCTCGCGGGTGTAGGGCATCGCCAAACCTCGACGCTCGACATAGTGGTTGTAGGGGAGTTCAAAGACGGCACGCCACTCACCTTTGGCTGCCTCGCCAAATTGGTGCCAGGAGGAGTATTTCCCCGTGAGGTCTGTCCAGGTGAAGAAGGGAACTTCATACCCCAAATTGGATTTAGCCAGGTATTCACACCCCTTCATGATGCGGTTGTCAAGGGCTGCGTAGAGATCTTCTCCCTGATTCCAGGCGATCTCGGCAATCTCCGACAGGCAGCCAATGGCCAGCATGCAGTGCGCCTGATCGCGGCCACTCTCCTGCAGCTGACCACTTTCGTGGATGTAGTTGGGTAGCGAGCCGTTATCCTTGCCGTGGTAGAAGAAATCAATGGCGCGGCGGTAGCTCTTGGCATCATTCAAAAAGACCGCAAAACCCATCTGCGCCTTGGTGACGGCAATACCCCAATTCCCGTTTGTGTAGGGTTTTGTGGCGTAGAACTCCTCCATGACTGGCATGAAGACCTCACGAACCATGCGCTCGGTTTGCTCGGTATCTGAGGAACACCACCCGTTGGAGTAGGTGTCGGCCGTGTAGGTATAGCGCATGATCTCGGCTGCATTGATCAGGATGAAACCCTGCAAACCGGCACAGAGCGGAGCATCGATCGGGTGTACTTTGGCTAATGTCGCGGCATAGGCGCGCAGAATCTCCATCGCTTTGTCGGCATGACGCGTATCGTGGGTGATCTGCCACATCAAGGCGTTGTAGTACGCAGCATTGAAATCCTCTTCGCAAGGGGTCTTTGTGTAGGCATATTTACCCGATCGGCTGATGTCACGGAAGGGACCCTGCATGGCGTAACGAAACGAAGATTTGCGATCGGCTCGGAGCTTTTGATAAGAACCGATAGCCGGATAGCTCTGCGTCTCGACCAGGCGGGTGATGCGATGCAAGGCCTCTTCGCTATGGAGAATGCCCGGATGGCGGAACTCCTGTGCCGAAAGGCTATGAAGGCAAAAGAGAAGAATTAGCGAGGTGAAAATAGGTTTCATAGTAGCAATCTCATGTTTTGGGGTGATGGTACAAAGATAGGAAAAAGTGCCCGGAAAAGCGTACACGTTCTGTCACAAAATAGGGGTCAAATGGTTCAACGAACTCGCTACGATGCGTTGCGCGGGAGGATAAAGGCTGTTAATCTTGCTTTTTTTACCGGTAAAAGGGGCGTTTTTCCATGAAAAAAGCTATCTTTGCCCTATATATAACCCACACCAAACCATGGACCAACCTAAAATTGAACGCGTATTGCGGCTGATGATGCTCATGACCGGCAACGTGAATTATACGATCGCCGATTTGGCCGAGAAGATTGATACCTCGCCTCGCTCGATCTATCGCTATATCGACACCTTCAAGGATGCCGGATTTGTCGTGCATAAGCTCGATGGCGGCATCTATAAATTGGGCAAGGAGAGCCGCCATTTTAAGGAGATCTCGCAGTTGGTACACTTCACCGACGAGGAGGCTCACATGGTCAATCAACTGATCGAGGGGCTGGATAATACGAATTTGCTCAAACAGAATCTGCGCAAGAAACTCACCTCGGTCTATGATTGTACGTCGCTGGCTCGCAGTGTGGTCAAGGGCAAGCATGCCGAGAATGTAAACCGCCTGATCGATGCGATCGCTTCGCAGCAACAGGTGTTGCTGAAGGGATATGCCTCGTCGCATGCTGCGGTGGTGCGCGATCGTCGGGTCGAGGCTTTTGGCTTTACGACCAACTACGTACAGTTGTGGTGCTACGATCTGGAGGATGGACGCAACAAACTCTTCAATACGGCCCGCATCGGCGAGGTGGAGGTGCTCGACGAGGATTGGTGCCATGCAGATCAGCATCAGATGGGGCATATCGACTGCTTCCGCATGATGGGCTTTGAGACTCATCGCGTACGGCTCGAATTGGGCATGATGGCACGCAACCTGCTGATCGAGGAGTATCCGCTCGCGGAGCGTGATCTGTCGCAAATCGGCCCTACGCGCTGGTTGCTGGATACGCAGGTGTGCAATTATGCCGGAGTGGGGCGTTTTGTGATGGGCTTGGCCGAGGATATAACGGTGGTCGATACACCTGAATTTGCTGACTACCTGGCTCAAAAGAGTTGTTTGGTAAAGGATCAATTTCATAAGAAATAACCATGCGTAAAGGCTATCAAATCACCCTGCACGCGTTGTGGACGCTGCTTGCACTTTGCTGTGCAGTATCGCTGACGGCGCAAACCATCCGGACGGATCGGCTGCTGAAGGAGTGGGAGTTCCGACGGGATCATGACACGCAGGCTGTCGAGGGGTGGCAGACGGTCCGTGTGCCGCATGATTGGGCCATTGAGGGGCCGTTTGATCGAAAACACGACCTGCAACGTGTGGCCGTGGTGCAAAATGGCGAGCAGGTAGCTACCGAAAAGACCGGTCGCACGGGTGGTCTGCCCTATGTCGGTAAGGGCTGTTATCGCACGACGATTCATATCTCGAAGCAGGCCGATACACGAACAATCCTGCTCTTTGAGGGGGCTATGAGTGAGGCCTGCGTCTATCTGAACGGACAGCAAGTGGGGGAGTGGCCCTATGGTTACAATGCTTTTTGGTTCGATGTAACCGAAGCGGCCGTCGAGGGAGAGAATCAGTTGCTCGTGACGCTGGAGAATAAAGAGCAATCGTCGCGCTGGTATCCGGGAGCCGGTCTCTATCGTAAAGTTCACCAATTGACCCTGCCGCGTGTGCATGTACCGGTGTGGGGAAGCTATATTACGACCCCTTATGTGGGGACGGATTATGCCTCGGTGACTATTAAGACCCGCATCGAGGGGGTGCAACACGGCGAGGACGTCGAGGTACTGACGCGGATTCGTGATGCCGCGGGCAGGGTGGTGGACGAAACGCGCGATCTGCGCAAGATCTATTACGGCATGCCTTTCGAACAGCATCTGACGATTGACACCCCCGCCCTTTGGTCGCCAGAGCAACCGGCACTCTATCAGGCCGAGACGACGATTTACTATCAAGGCAAGGAGACCGATCGGGTCATTAACCGCTTTGGTGTGCGCTCAGTAGAGTTGCGTGCCGATAAGGGGTTCTTCCTCAATGGCGAGTTGCGCAAATTTAAGGGCGTCTGCCTGCACCATGATTTGGGCCCTTTGGGAGCTGCGGTCAATCGCGCAGCGATCCGTCGCCAATTGACCATGCTCAAAGAGATGGGGTGCGATGCCGTGCGTACGGCACACAATATGCCGGCCGATGAGTTGGTGGAGCTGTGCGATGAGATGGGTCTGATGGTCATGATCGAGCCTTTTGACGAGTGGGATGTAGCCAAATGCAAGAATGGCTATCACCACCTCTTTGCCCAATGGGCCGAACGCGACATGGTCACCATGTTGCACCATTTTCGGAATAACCCCTCGGTGGTGATGTGGTCGATCGGCAATGAGGTGCCGACACAGTGGACCGAGGAGGGCTACAAAACCGCTTCGTGGCTTCAGTCGATCTGCCACCGTGAGGATCCTACACGTCCGGTAACGTGCGGCATGGATCAGTTCCCGACCGTCTTACAGAATGGATTTGCAGCCGCTCTCGATGTGGCGGGCTTCAATTATCGCGTTCATTTTTACGAGCAGGGATACCAAACCCTGCCTCAAAATCTGATTTTGGGGTCGGAGACCTGCTCGACGGTCAGTTCGCGTGGTGTCTATCACTTCCCGGTTGCGGTGGGCAAGAGTGTCGAGCATGCGGATCACCACTCCTCCTCCTACGATACGGAGTGCTGCTGGTGGTCGAATATTCCGGATGATGATTTTGCGGCCAACGACGATTTTCCGTGGCTGATCGGTCAATTCGTGTGGACCGGTTTTGACTATCTGGGTGAGCCGACTCCCTATGATACGGATGCGTGGCCGAACCACTCCTCGATGTTTGGCATCATTGATTTGGCCTCGATTCCGAAGGATCGTTATTGGCTCTATCGCAGTGTGTGGCGTACGGATGTGGAGACGCTCCATGTGTTGCCCCATTGGAATTGGCGCGGACGCGAGGGGGAGATCACGCCCGTCTTTGTCTATACCTCCTATCCCGAGGCGGAGCTCTTTGTCAATGGTGTGAGCCAGGGGCGTCGCACGAAGTCGAAAGCGAGCCACATGGAACGTTATCGCCTGATGTGGAATGAGGTGCGCTATGAGCCCGGAGAGGTGCGTGTTGTAGCCTACAATGCGACAGGGGAGGCGGTAGCCGAACGTCGAGTAGTGACAGCCGGAAAGGCCTATGCGCTGCATGTCGAGGTAGATCGAACGGTGCTCGATGCTTCGGGTGAAGATCTGGCCTATGTGCGTGTCAGCGTTGTCGATCGTGCCGGCAATCTGGTGCCGACAGCAGCCCATCAGGTAGCCGTCAAGGTCGAGGGCGCAGGCTCGTTCCGTGCCATGGCCAATGGTGATCCGACGTCGCTCGAGTTGTTCCATAAGCCCTCGATGAAGCTCTTCAGCGGCGCACTGACCACGATTGTGGAGAGTGGTACGGAGCCCGGACAGATCTCGGTAGAGGTGTCGGCTAAAGGTCTGAAACCGGCTCGTCTGACCCTGACTGTAAAATAGACGAATCCCCATCAATAAGCTAAAAGAATAACATGAAAAAGATTAAAAATCCCTGGTTGCCACTCTTGGAGGAGGGCTATAATTGTTTTGCTTGTGCACCGACCAATCCCCATGGCCTGAAGATGGAGTTCTGGGAGGATGGTGACGAGGTAGTTTCTCTGTGGCATCCGTCACCCGACTACGAAGGGTGGCTTGGGACGTTGCATGGCGGTATCCAATCGACCTTGCTCGATGAGTTGGGCGGCTGGTGGATCGGTCGCAAGATGCAGACCTCGGCCATGACGACCAACCTCAATGTCAAATACCGCAAACCGGTCACCTCGGCAGCCGGTGAGACCCTTGAGTTGCGTTGTCGTCTCAAAGAGCAGAAGCGAGCCTTTGTGATTTTGGAGATGACCCTGGCGCACAATGGTGAGGTGTGCACCTCGGCCGAGGCTACCTATTACTGCTTCCCGAAGGAGAAGGCGTTGAAAGATTTCCGTTTTCAACCTTTTGAGTTGGAAGAGTAGTGCGCATTTGCAGGAAATTAGCTATCTTTGTGCCCAATTATGGAAGAATTGAACCAAACAACGACTGTGGAGCGCGAGCCCTATGATGTGATTGTCATCGGAGCAGGCGCAGCCGGCATGATGGCGGCAGGAACGGCGGCACGCACGGGAAAACGTGTGCTGCTGCTGGAGAAGATGGAGAAATCGGGACGCAAAGTGCGTATCTCGGGCAAGGGCCGTTGCAACGTGACGAATGCGCGTCCGGCCGAGGAGTTTCTGGAGCACGTACGTGTGAATCGTGAATTTCTGACGCAGGCCTTCTCCGAGTTTAACAACCGCGCGACGATCCGCTTCTTTGAGCGCCAAGGTGTGAAGCTCGACATCGAGCGTGGCGAGCGCGTCTTCCCGCGCAGTGGTAAGGCGTGGGATATTGCCAATGCGCTGTTAGAGTATTGCGTCGATAATGGCGTGAAGATCCTCTACGAGACGCGCGTTACGGAGATCATGACCCTCGGCGGTAAGGTCTTTGGCGTACGCTATCGCAACAAGCGAGGCTTCGAGCGCAAGGAGGAGTGCGAGCAGGTGATTCTCTGCACGGGTGGCGTCTCCTATCCGGGCACCGGATCGACCGGCGACGGCTATTCGTTTGCAGCCGATTTGGGCCATACGATCGAGCCGTTGCGTCCGTCGCTGACACCGCTCAAGACGACCCATCCGCAGATGAAATATCTCCATGGGCTGCTGCTGAAAAATGTACGAGCCACGCTCTTCATCAATGGCGAGGTGGCCCGTGAGGAGTTTGGAGAGATCGGCTTCTCGGATCGCGGCATTGAGGGTGCTGTAGCCCTGCGCGTGAGCCGCGATGCGGTCGATGCCTTGATTGACGGGAAGACCGTGAAGTTGGTGCTCGACCTGAAACCGGCTTTGGACGAGGAGACCCTGCGCAATCGCATTGCCCGCGAAATGGCGGAGATGGCTCCGACGGAGTTCTTTGGCGAATTGATGCGTCGTCTGATGCCGAAGGGGTTGGTGATGCCGTTGGCCCGCGAGTTGGACATCCACTCGAAAAATTATATCTCGAAGGTTACCGAGGCGGAAATCACTCGCCTGATCAAGACACTCAAGGGTTTGACCTTCCCGATTACGGACTATGCTCCCTTTGAGTATGCCGTGACGACGGCCGGTGGCGTGCGCTGCGACGAGGTGAACCCCTACACGATGGAGTCACTCAAGGTCAAGGGTCTCTATCTGGCGGGTGAGGTGCTCGATCTGGATGCCAATACGGGCGGTTACAACCTGCAAATAGCCTTCTCGACCGGTCGTCTGGCCGGCCTGTTAAAGAAGTAGCCATGCGCATCAGCGGACGCAATATCAAACGACGCCTCTATGGGCTTACCATGCTGCATCAGCGGGTAGCCCGAGCGCGTTATTTTCGGGGGCATGGAGTCCATTCCCCCTTTGTCTATGCCATCGTGCGTCAGGTCTTTATGAAGGGGCGGCTGACCGGCAATGAGACGGTGCTCTATGATGCCCTCATGGCGCGTGGATTTGTCCGCCGAAGAGCCATTCAGCTGCAAAATCTCTACCTGCATTTCGACTACCACGCCTTCTCGATCGACAGCCTGTCCAATCCGTGTCAGCTGTGTGTGCTGACCCCGCAAGTATCGGCCGAGGAGACTGTTGAATTGACCCAGCGAGCTGCTCGTCGTGGCACGACTGTAGCGTTGATGTCACCCTATGAGGGACGTGAGCGGGCAGAGCTTTGCCGCCGATTGGTCGAAGAGCATGGGTGCACTTCGGTGGATAATCGGGGCTATCTGCTGCTCTTCTCTCATGCAAGTTTACCGAAACAACACTATCGATTATGAGAATCTATACCAAACAAGGCGATGGAGGCATGACCTCCTTGATTGGCGGTGAGCGCGTCTTCAAAACCGACGAACGGGTCGAGGCCTACGGCACGGTCGATGAACTCTCGGCCTTCACGGCTCAATTGGCCGATCTGCTGCGTCCGGATCAGACGGCGGCGTGCTATATCGAGCAGTTGCACCATATTCTCGCGCAGATGATGAGCGTCGAGGCCTTGTTAGCCATCGGTGAGGGTGGGGCCGATCAGGTGCCGCCGATGGCTCCGCAGCAGGTCGATTGGTTGGAGCAACAGATCGATGCCATGCAGGCACAACTGCGCCCGATCACCAGTTTTACGTTGCCCGGAGGCCATCCCGCGATCTCGGCATGCCATGTGTGCCGTACGGTTTGCCGACGTGCAGAACGTGCCACGTTGCGCGCTGATTTTAAGTGGGGTGTTGATGAGCAGGTGAAGCGTTGGTTGAACCGTTTGTCGGACTATTTCTACCAGCTCGGGCGACTGCTGACCGACCACTACCACGTCGAAGAGATCTGCTGGAAACCGGAATAATCGGTTGCGATGAAACCGTTGCGAACACTGCTGATCGGGTTGGGCGTAATAGGTTGTATGGGGTGGCTGCAAGCGCAATCGCTGCCCGACACCTGCTACCGCTCAGCCGAGGTATTGGTGGTCGCCATCGAACGGTTGGATACGACAACTACAGCAACCATTGATCTCGACAAGATCGACTATCCCTCCGATCAGATTTTTACCTTCCGCGGCTCCCCCAAGCGCGATATGCCCCAACAAGGGCGTTTAGCCGCACCGCCCGATTCGATCGTGCAGGTGTGGTGCTACCAAACCGAAAGCGATAATCGCACCACCCAATATGGTACCTGGTATGGTGGGGCAGGGTGGACCGGCCAGCCGCTCTATGTGGAGTGGCCGGATTCGTTATTCGCCCAACAACGTACTGCTTCGTCTGCCGTAACCGAGCATTTTGCTCAGCGTGAGGTGATCGTCGGATCGCTCAGCGGAGAGATCTGTTTCCTTGATTTTGAAAGCGGTAAGGCCTCCCGAGCCCCTTACCAGACGGGGAATCCCATCAAGGGCACGCCGTCGCTTGATCCGCGTTTGAATGGATTGCTTTATGTGGGTCAGGGTGTGCCCCACGAAACACCCTTTGGCGCTTTGACCTTCGATCTTATGAGCCACCGGATCATCTCCTGTTTTGATTACGACCCGAAGGCTTGGCGCAGATGGGGTGCCTACGACTCCTCGCCGATCGTCGTGGGTGACTTTGTGATCCGACCGGGCGAAAATGGCGGCCTTTATAAATGGGTGGCTCACCCCGAAGCCGATTCGATGCACCTGCATACGGTGATGCGCTATCGGGTGAAGGGGCAGAAAGCGGCCGGCATGGAGGCCTCGGCAGCCATCTATCGCAACTATTGCTACACGCTCGACAATCACGGCAATGTCGTCTGCACGAATCTCGATACGATGCATCCGGTGTGGTACTTTTTCAATGGTGACGATTGTGATGCCTCACCGTTGTTGCTTATCGAGGAGGGCATTCCAATGCTCTATGTCGGCTCGGCCGTCGATAAGCAGGGTGAACAGGGCTATTGTCATTTTACAAAACTCGACGGACGGAATGGCGAGGTGGTGTGGCAACAACGATTCCCCTGCGAGCGGATCTCGCTCTACGGCCGAGCACGTGAAGCCGGTATGTTTGCTACGCCGCTGGTCGGACGCGGGGATTGCGAGGGGCTGTTGTTTACGAATCTCTGCGGCTTGGAAGGCGAACGAGGCACCTTTGTGGCGATCGACCGCCGTACGGGGCAAATCCGTTATCGTACCGCGCTGAAACACTATTCGTGGTCCTCGCCCGTGGGCCTTTATACCCCCGAGGGTGCGCTGTTTGTCTTTACGGGCGACGTAACCGGATACGGCTATCTGATCGAAGGGGCAACGGGCACGATTCGTTTCGTAAAGCATCTGGCTGCCAATTTTGAGGCTTCGCCCATTGTCGTAGGCGACCGCATTGTGATCGGATCGCGCGGTCGAGAGATCTATCAATTCCAAGTGCGTTAGGAACTGTTTGTGGTTCTCGATTGGCCGAAACAAGCTGACTGCTCGCACTTTTTGATCGGTGCAGGGTCTTTTTTTCGCTTTTTTATTTGTAATTCATACATTTTTTATACTTTTGCACGCCCAAAGGCGCCTAAAAGGCGTTTGTAAGTGAGATAACAGACTGATTATTAAATCTTAAAACAATAAAACTATGTATTGGACACTGGAATTGGCTTCCAAATTGGAAGATGCACCCTGGCCGGCAACGAAAGAGGAGTTGATCGACTACGCCGTTCGTTCGGGCGCACCGCTTGAGGTGCTGGAGAACCTGCAAGAGATCGAGGACGATGGCGACATCTACGAGTCGATCGAGGATATCTGGCCCGATTACCCCTCGAAGGACGATTTCTTTTTTAACGAGGAGGAGTATTAAAAACAACTTCTAAACAAACAAGAGACTGTCTCAACCAATGGTTGGGGCAGTCTTTTTTTGTCGGCATATTACTCCGTCGGAAATGGTTCATTTGGTTTCTGTTGTTTATCCGGGAAACAGGGGTAATTCTAAAAAAATTTATTATACCGTTCGGGTCGAAAAATCTGCCACAAAAGTTTTTTATTCAGAAAAAAAATTGTTTCTTTGCACTTGTAAAATTGGTAAACCAGATTGGTAAACCATGAAATAAACAGAGAATCAATTAGTTGATAGAGAAAACCACGTTAGCAATTTTTTCATTCAATAAATTCATCGCTTATGGCAAAAAATCTACTTTACAAGGCGTTGATCGTTGTGCTGTTTCTTGCATCCGGCACGGCTTCGGCGTTCGCGCAAAAGCGCACGGTAAAGGGTACGGTAACCGACAGCGAAGGCCCGATGGTGGGTGTTTCGGTCGTGTTGCGCGATCCTCCGTTTGATGGTGTTTCGACCGATTTGAACGGTCGTTTCGAGCTGACAGTCCCCGATGAAAAGGCTGTGATTGTCTTCTCGTTTATTGGTTATCGTACCGAGGAGCGTGTCGTCGGTACGCAGACCGAGATTCAGGTTGTGATGGAGCCCGAGGTGGCTCTGCTCGACGAGGTGGTTGTGGTCGGTTATGGTACGCAAACCAAATCGCACCTGACCGGATCGATCGCCAAGCTCGATGGTGAGACCTTGGCAGACCGTCCCGTTTCGGATTTGACGACTGCCTTGCAGGGTCAGATCCCGGGCTTGCAGGTCAATAACACCACCTCGGAGGTGGGTGTTGCTCCCCAGCTGCGTGTGCGTGGTACCGGCTCGATTTCGGCCGACAGCTCGCCGCTGATCGTCGTGGATGGTTTCCCCGGCACGATGAGCCTGGCCGACATCAATCCCGCCGATGTGCGCTCGATTGAGATTCTGAAGGATGCAGCGTCGGCTGCCATCTATGGTTCGCGCGCAGCAAATGGTGTAATTCTCGTGACGACCAAGAGCGGTCAGACTGAGCGTCCGCGCTATTCGGTGAAACTCTACCACGGTATCAAGTGGGCTTATCAGCTGCACGATCTGCTGACGGCTACCGAGTATGCCGCCTTGCAGCGTTTTGAGGAGTCGGTAGGCGGTCCGGCAGCCAAGGCGCAGGATCGTGCTGCGGCATGGGTAGAGTCGAATATGGGTGCTACGGATTGGCAGCGTGAGGGTCTGCGCGATGCAGCCAACATCACGAACGTGCAGTTCTCGGTGTCGGGTGGTAAGAAGGATATTCGCTACTACACCTCGGCTTCGTGGACCCGCGATCAGGGTATCATGTTGCAGAACGAGGTGCAGAAGGTGACCTTCCGCTCGAAACTCGATGCAAAACTTTCGCCTATTGTAAATATAGGTGTCAATGTCTCGGCCAACTATCAGAAGGGTTCGCGTCCGCGCAACAACTTCATTGATTTCTATCGTACGCCGTCGTTCCTTCCGGTGAAGCACAACGATTGGTCAACGGCCTTCACGGGTGGTTATACGGGCTTTGCGCGTGGTAGCCACTTCTCGAAGATCACCACGCCGACGGGTGCTCCCGACGAGTATGGCAACCCGACCTGGGATAAGGAGGTGAGCCCCTTCTCGTCGGCGAACAACAACCCGAAGAGTGTGATGGCCAATACGACCCGCTGGAATGAGAAGTTCTCGGGTACGGGTAACGTCTTCCTGACGATTGACCTGGCCAAGGGGTTGCAGTTCAAGACCTCGAATGGTTTCAATGTGCGCTATTCGCCTTCGTACAGCTACGCCAACGTGAATGCTACGAAAGATGGTACGCCGAGCGAGGCAACCTTCGGCAGCACCTTCTTTGTCGATCTGTTGTCGGAGAATACGCTGAACTATCACCAGACCTTTGGTAAGCACGATTTGGAGGTTTTGGCCGGTTATACGGCACAAAGCACCCGCCATCAGACGGTCTATATGACGGCTACGGGCTTCGCTACGGACAACATCCACACACTGAATGCCGGTACGATCTATGAGTTGGCTTCGAGCGGCAACGGCATTTCGGCCGGTACGGGTACCTACCGCTATCCCGATAAGATTTTGCAGTCGGCTCTGGGTCGTGTGAACTACTCGTTCGATGGCAAATATCTCTTGTCGGCTTCGTTGCGTGCCGATATCTCTTCGCTCTTTACGAAGGGTAACCGCGTAGCATGGTTCCCCTCGGTATCGGTGGGTTGGCGTATGTCGGAGGAGTCGTGGCTCCGCGATTCGCGTTGGATCTCGAATCTCAAGTTGCGTGCATCGTATGGTGTGACGGGTAACAACGCTGTGCCGCATCAGGCATCGTTGGCCCTGCTCGGCAACAAGAACTACGTGACCGGTACGGGCAATGGTTCGCTCACGCCGGGTATTGCCGACACCTCGACGACCCAGTCGAACGACGCGATTACCTGGGAGCAGACGGACGAGTACAACGTAGGTTTGGATTGGGGTATGTTCGACAACCGCATCAGCTTGGCCGTAGATGCCTACTATTCGGTGACGCGCGCCCTGCTCTTCGAGCAACCGACGCAGTCGTTTACGGGTTATACGAGCCAGTGGAACAACATCGGTAAGGTGCGCAACTCGGGTGTCGAGGTGCAGCTCGATACTTACCAGATTCGCCGCAAGAAGTTTGAGTGGTCTACGCACCTGAATTTCTCGCTTTCGCGCAACAAACTGCTCGAGATCGGTGGCGAGAAGCAGGTGATCACGCTCGGTGAGCGCAACGAGAGCTACATTGCTCGCGTAGGTGATCCGCTGATCCAGTTCTACGGCTTCAAGACGATGGGCATCTGGAACAACACGGAGGAGATTGCCGCTAACCCGCACTTCGCACAGGACGTACCGGGTGGTCTGCGCATTGTCGATACGAACAACGACGGCCAATTGACCGACGCTGACCGTGTGCCGCTGGGTAATCCCTATCCCGACTTCACGTGGGGTATGACCAACCGCTTCCGCATCGGCAGCTTCGACATTTCGTTCTTGTTGCAGGGTGTACAGGGTGTGACGTTGCTCAATGGCGATGTCTATTACAACGAGACCCACAAATACAACTGGTCTTATATGAAGAATCGTTGGGTGAGCGATACGCATCGTGGTGATGGTAAGACGCCGTATGCCAAGAACGGCTACGACATCATGCTGACCGATTTCCCGTTGCAGAATGGCTCGTACCTCTGCTTGCGAGACTTCACGGTGGGCTATACGCTGCCGAAGAAGGTTGCCAAGAAGTTGCACCTGCGTAGCCTGCGTATCTATGCTACGGGTCAGAACCTCTTCTATTTGTGGAGCGACGACTACAAGGGTGTGAACCCCGAGTCGCGTATGACCTCGTCGCAGTACTCCAGCCCGATGATCTCGGGATACCAGCGCGGTGGCTTCCCGCTCACCTCGACCGTAACCTGTGGTCTCGATATTAACTTCTAAATCGCTAATTAGTATGAAACGAATTTCAACATATTTGATCCTGCTCCTGACAACCTTTGTTGCAGGGTGCGAAATGGACCAATACCCCTATTCGGAGATTGCGGCCGAGGACTATGTGAAGGATGCCGAGGCGGTGAATACGCTGGTGGTAGGTGCCTACAACGGCCTGCATGGGGTGATGTATCATCAGTGGAGCCTGACGGAGTTGCGTTCGGACAATGCACGTATGCGTGTATCGGGCTCTTCGGCTCAAGATACGAAGCTGATCGAGCAGCTCGATCAGGGTACGATCGGTACGGCCCACGATTGGGTAGGCGAGTACTGGGACAACTGCTACTCGACGATCAATCGAACGAATATGGTGCTGGGCAACCTGGATGTCATCACGGATCCGGCCTTGCGTGCCCAATATGAGGGCGAGGCGCTGTTCCTGCGGTCGCTGATCTATTTCGATATGATTCGTCTGTATGGACCTGTATTCCTCGTGACGAAGCAGATCGGTGCTGACGAGGCGCGCAACATGCAACGTGTGCCGACCGAGCAGATCTACGCACAGATCGAGAGCGATTTGGAGCGCATCGTAAACGAAGAGATGTTGCCCGAGCAGATGCCGGCGGCTTTGACCGGCCGTGCAACTCTTGTGGCTGCTAAGGCTCTGCTGGCCAAGGTCTATATGACCCACTATGCGATCGGTGAGCAGAAATACCTCGCAGCCCGCACGCTGTTGCAGGATGTGCTGACGGCTGTCGGCAATCCGAAGACGGCATCGGAGCTGGTGCCCTATGCCAAGATCTTTGCCAAGGATAACGAGATGAACAAGGAGATCATCTTTGCCGTGCGCTACCTTTCGGGTAACGTAGGTCTGGGTTCGCCCTTCACGACGCTCTTTGGCCCGCTGAACAACGGTAACAGCGTGGTGCTCGGTTCGCCCAAGCACTACAACTATCCGTCGGACAATCTGCTGGCTGCCTACAATGCCAATGCAACCGATGTGCGTAAAGCCGTGGTGATTGCCGAGGGTTACACGAACGTCACGACGGGTGCCTGGAAAGAGGAGCGTTACATGGTGAAGTACCTCGATCCGGATATGGCTACCGAGTGGGATGCCGAGAACGATTGGCCGGTGTTGCGCGTGGGCGATATCGTCTTGCTGCTGGCCGAGTTGATCAACGAGGTGGACGGCCCGACCGAGGAGGCACTGGGCTATCTGAATATGATTCGTGAGCGTGCCGGTATTCCCGCCTATGCCGCTTCGGAGGTGGCTTCGCGCTACCAATTCCGCGAGGCTGTACGTGCCGAGCGTCGTCTGGAGCTGGCCTTCGAGAATCAGCGTTGGTTTGACCTGCTGCGTTGGGAGATCGCTACGGCTACGGTCAATGATTTCTTGGCCGGTGAAGCCTTCTTCTCCGAATATAACTACACGGTGAATCCGATCGAGGATTGGCAGACGCTGTTGCCGATTCCGCTCGCCGTGATCAATATTAACCCCGATGTAGCCCAGAATGTCGGCTACTAATCCTTTGAGCCTTATGAAAAAGATTGTATACAGACTCTTTGCAGTTGCGGCTCTTGCAGCCGTTACGCTCTTCGCTGCGTGCGACTCTACGCATGTCGATGAGACGATTGTATCGGTGCCGGTCATCGAGTCGTTTACGCCGCAGGCCGCACCGGTCGGTAGCCAGATCGTGATCACAGGTCAATTCCTGAATGCCGTCTCGAAGGCCGAGATTGGTGGCGTCGAGGTGACGATCAAAGAGCGTGTGAGCGACACTCAACTTTCGATCATCGCTACGGCCGACGCCCGCGATGGTGTGATCAAACTCTACAATATGGAGGGTGTTGGTGCTTCGGCCGAGCCGTTCACCTACACCTATGCAGCCCCCGAGATCACCGCGACGATTTTGCAGTCGTCGGTGGATATGGGCGATCAGATGCTCATTGCCGGTAAGTATATGAGCGCGGTCGATGGCGTGTTGTTCACGGCCGAGGGCTATGATACGGCTCACGAGGCTACGATCATCACTCGCTCGGCTTCGGAGTTGGTCGTAAAGTGCCCCTATGTCGAGGCGGAGACGGCGCGCATCACGCTGCGCTATTTCGATGGCTCGGCCATGACCGAAACGGCCAAGGAGAGTGCCCCGACGATCACCGTGGTACGTTACAAGCCGCAGTTCGATGAGCAGACCTTCGTGCGTACGGATGTAGGTCGCTCGGTGACGCTGACGGGTAGCTACCTGGACAAGGTGGACAAGATCTTGGTCAATGGTTTCGAGGCACAGTGCTTCAAGAGCCATTCGGAGCTGAAATTTACGGTGCCGGCAGGTGATTTTGTCGATGGTGAGACCGTAACCGAGTTGAAGGCTGTCTATTTTGACGGCTATGAGGAGCTGGTTCTCTCGGATGCCTTCTTGGTCTATGTTCCTTTCGTGAAGTATTGGGAGAATATGCGTACGTGGGGCCACTCGAAGCTGGTGGAGCAGATGTCGTCGTTCTTCTCGCCCGAGACGGGTATCGTCTATGCCAATGCCGATTGGCGCACGGTGGTGGATCCGATCGCTTATCAGTATCAGGCTTCGACCTGCTCGGCTGTACAGGTGTCGAACGTAAGTGTCGAGGAGTACAATTCGGTAGCTCCCTACTTCTACTTCTATTGTAACAACAGCTGTGAGTTGAGTGTCAATTCGCCGGCAAGTTCGAATGGTCTGTTTAAGAACTTCTGGATTGCCAATGTTTCGGGCAATGAGAATCGTCTGCCGGGTGCCAACTCAAGCTGCTACGGTACGCCTGTTTTGGCCTTCCGTGCACTGAAGGAGTCGAATCCAGCCGAGAAGGAGCTGGCCGACAAGGTGCGTAAGTGTGAGTTGACGGACATCAACCCGACGCTCTTCCCGGCTGACGTGACGGCCCAAACCATTGGCGATATCGGTGTCAGCTCGTCGAGCGCGCAGCTCAAAGACAAGGAGTGGGCTGTTGATATGTTCGGCGACAAGAAGTCGGATGTGATGGGCGTGAAGCCCGATGCGGTGGTGCTGGTGATGTACTACGCACACCCGGGTCCCGAGAAGGGTGCCGACGGCAAGTTTAACTTTGCCTCGAACCTCAAGCGCATCGGCTTCCTGCACATTACCAATGTGAACTTCGTGATCGACCAGTCGAATTCGTCCAAACCGGCTTCGATGAGCGACTACACCTTCAACTGCTATTGGCAGAAGTACGATTACGACTATTCCAAGATCCAATAATCAAAACGGCAACTATCATTATGAAAAAGTTAGTTCAATATATGCTTGCCCTCTTCGCGGTTGTTGCGATCGGTGCACTCGCTACGAGCTGCTCGGACAACAGCACCGACCCCGAAGGCCACACGGCAGCAATCAATATTACGACGAAGAAACTCGTCCCCGATGCTACGGGTAGCTCGGGCGAGAGTGGTACAACCCAGGCCTTCATCGGTACGGTCGTAACGGCCGAGGGCTTCAACCTCGATCAGGTAACGGCCGTATTGCTGGGCGGCATGGAGTGCGAAATCGTCGAGCAGACGATCTCGAAGCTGCAATTCACGGTGCCGGCATTGGAGCTGGCACAGAGCGATACGCCCTATCGGCAGGATCTGCTGGTGATGCAGGGCGAGCAGGCGATCTTCACCTATGAATATTACGTCACGGTGCCTGTAACCGATGCCATTGTGACGGGTTACAGCCCGGCACAAGGTACGGTAGGAACGACCATCAAGATCGAGGGTCGCAACCTGGAGCAGCTCTCGGAGATTCGTTTCGGCAACGAGACGGTGCGTTCGGATAAGTTTACGGCGGTGGTCGCCGGTTCGCAAAATAGCTCGGTGAGCTTCGTCGTTCCGGCAGGCAGCTATGCAGCCGGTGAGAGCGACGTAGCCATCTCGGCTATCTGGGGCGGCTCGAACACGATTGATGTGACGGCCGAGGCTCCCTTCAAGATGCAGACTCCGAAGCTTGACGCCTACCAGCAGGGTGAGGGTGTCAATGCCGTAATCGGTGACGAGTTCAAACTCACGGGTCAGTTTATCGACTTCTTGTCGAACTTTAAGTGGGGTAGCTACGAGCTGATCGTCTTGGAACAGACGGCTACGGAGGTGACGCTGAAGTTCCCCTCGTCGATCGAGCCGACCGATCCGGTGGTTGCTACGGCCGATGTGACGGCCGAGTGGGGTACGCCCGCCCAGAGCCTGAAGCTGGTGGCTGGCATGCGTCTGGATACGACGCCGCAGGGTCCTGCCAAGCCCGTCTTTGGTGAGTTGGTAGCCGAGGAGGGTTGCTATTTGGCCAAGACGGTGGTTGTGAAGGGTCAGAATATGGCTTCGATCGAGGGCTTCGTGGTCGGTGGCCTTGAGGCCAAGTTGGCCGGTGAGCCGAACGATGTAGAGGCTGCCTTCATCATCCCCGAGGAGGTGACCTTTACGACCGCTACGGAGGTCTCGCTGGAGGCAGTTTATGGTGGTGGTACGAAGATCGACTTCGGCACGATCAAGGTTTATCCCT
Organism: Alistipes sp.; assembly: GCA_017437045.1. Lineage (GTDB taxonomy): Bacteria > Bacteroidota > Bacteroidia > Bacteroidales > Rikenellaceae > Alistipes. Next base: position 44,488 of record JAFSBY010000043.1, on the reverse strand, counting down.
TCTATTATTTCAAGGGTGTACGCCTCGGTTTGGGCTCGAACTCGAAATCTACCTATACGCAGTATGCGTCGGAGAACTCCTTCTTCTATCCCGACCTGGGTCGCGTAGTAAGCGCCTCGGAGTGGCTTGATTCGCAGCTCGATCCCTATGCTGCTTCGGGCTCGAATGCCGCTGTGACGGCCGCCAACACGCTGACCAAATCGGCAATCACCGAGGCCGAGTATTACGCCGTGAAGCCCTACATCTTCTTCATCACAAACTCGAAGAGCGAATTGGGTATTGCCGGTTGTGCCAACTCGAACAGCCAAATTAAGACGCACTGCACCTATAACGGTAGTGCCTTTACCTCGCTGCCCGGTGCCTACGGAACGCCGATCGTGATGTATCGCGTGCTGGGTGATGATAAGGAGTGGGCCGAGAAGGTCAAGAATGGTCAGTTAGAGTCGATCGCCGCCTACGACGGCAGCGTGCCGGGTCAGGGTAAGCCGAATATGGGTGCTGAATGTGTCGATGGCAAGACCTGGGTGGAAGGCAGTGTGATCGTAGTTGGCTATACGAGCTACACGAGCGGTGCAAAACCGGCCGCATTGACCGATTTGGCCAAGATTGGTTTCATCCACATCAAGGAGGTGACCTGTGCTGATGCCAATGGTGCTGCCGTGGCTTCGCGCGAGGGTTACATCGAGTTCGACTTCTATTGGTCGAAAACGATCAACCAATAATTGAAATATGAATACATACGGGTTTAGGTTGGTTTGAAAGCTCCTGTTAGCACCGTCTGTTGCTTTGGTGCGACAGACGGTGCAGGAGTAAACCCGTAAATCCGTATGAGGAAGTAGAGAAAGATGAAAAAGCAGGTATGTAACCCGGTAATACGCCTTTGGGGAGTATTGTGCGTATTGGCTGCGGCGGGTGTCGGAGAGTCGTCGTATGCTGCCATACTGAGCGAACGCGTGGTGGAAGAGCCCACAACGCCGGAAAAGCATGTCGTGTGGGTCAGCTCGGCCGAAGAGGTCGCAGCACTCGGGGTCGTTCAAGCCGGTACGGAGATCGTATGGCGCAAAGGCAGCTATGCCGATCAGGTGGTCACGCTCAAAGCCGCAGGTACGGCGGAGAATCCCGTCGTGGTGCGCGCCGAAGCTCCGGGCGAGACGCTCTTTACGGGGGCCTCGCGTCTGGTAGTCAAAGGTTCGGGGGCTGTGGTCAGCGGTCTCTGGTGGAAAGATCCGACAGCCGTCAAGGGCAAGGCGATCATCACGCTCGATAAGGGCAGCGAAAACTGCGTCGTCGAGCAGTGTGCCATCACGGGACAGAACACCGAGTTGCGTGCCGATATTGATGCCAAATGGGTGTCGCTCTATGGTCGTAACCACCGCGTGGAGCGTTGCTCGTTCCTCGATAAGAAGAACATGGGTACGCTGCTTGTCGTTTGGCTCGAGGAGGGCGTGGATGCTCCGGCTCACCGCATCATCAAAAACCATTTTGAGCGTCCGGTGACCCTCTATGCGGCCGATGGCAAGATGATCAACGGCCAAGAGACCATCCGCATTGGTACGAGCTCGACCTCGATGCAACAGGGTGCATGTACTGTCGAAGGAAACTATTTCTTCCGTTGCCACGGCGAGCAGGCCGAGATCGTCTCCAATAAATCGTGCGCGAATCTTTATCGGGGCAATCTGTTTGAGCAGAGCCGCGGTGCGCTCACGTTGCGTCATGGGAATCGTTGCCGAGTGAGTGGTAATTTCTTCCTCGGTGGCGGGGTAGATAACACTGGCGGCGTGCGCATCATTGGCGAGGATCATACGGTCGAGAATAACTATATGCAGGATCTGCAGGGCTCGGGCAACAAATCGGCCCTGACGATTATGCGTGGTGAAAAGAATGCCGCTCTGAGTGGCTATTGGCAGGTTAAACGAGCCATTGTACGCAACAATATTATCGTCAATTGCCGCAATGGTCTGAATGTCAATTATGGATCGACGAAGCAGACCGAACCGGTCATCGAGACGCGCATCGAACAGAATATCGTCTCGACGATCGACCCGAAGCATTGTCTGATTAACTATGTGGAGTCGCCCCGTCCGAAGATTCAATGGTCGAACAACTACCTCTACGGAGGACGATTCAAGGGGATTGAGCAGCCGCTACTCAACCAAGCCCCGCGCGTGCCGAATGTGGCGGTGGCGGTCGAGAATATTCGTCGTACGGCCGGCGTCGCATGGTAAGATGTAAATTGCTATGAAACAACTTGTAACAAAACTTATCTGCACCATTTTCTTGGTGAGCCTGATCCAGGTTACGCTGGGCGCGGAGTATCAGGTGCGCGCTGACGAGGTGGCCTCGGTGCTGAAGAAAGCCCAGGCCGGTGACCGCATCGTGATTCAAAAAGGTACGTATCAAGACCTCGAACTGAAGTGGATCGGTCATGGCACGGAGGCAGCTCCGATTCGCATCGAGGCCGAGGAGGCCGGAGCGGTACGAATCGGTGGTGCTTCGACGCTGCGTATTGCAGGCGAGTGGATCGAGATTTCCGGCCTCTATTTTACGGATGGCTATGCGCCGAAGGGTGGGGTCGTGGAGTTCCGATGTGGCAAAGAGGTGGCTAACCATTGCCGCCTGACGAACTGCGCCATCGACGGCTATAACCCCGCTCGACGCGATGTGCTTTATAACTATGTGGCACTCTATGGTCGCCACAATCGTGTGGATCACTGCTCGCTGACGCGCAAACTCAATTTGGGTCTTGCGCTCTATGTCATTTTGACCGAGGAACGCAGTCAGCAGAACTTCCACCGCATCGACCATAACTGGTTTGGTCCGCGTCCGGTCTATGGGTCGAATGGCTCGGAAACGATTCGTGTGGGTACGTCGCAACAAGCCTACAAATCATCGAATACGATGATAGAAGAGAATCTGTTTGACCGTTGCAACGGTGAGGTCGAGGTGGTCTCGATCAAATCGTGCGACAACACGGTGCGCAACAATGGTTTCTGGGAGTGTGAGGGCGTCTTGGCCCTTCGCCATGGCGATCGAAACGTGGCCTCGGGGAATATCTTCGTGGGCAATGGGAAACGCAATACGGGCGGTATTCGTGTAGTCAATGCCGCACACCGCATCTATGACAACCGTCTCTATGGTTTGCAGGGAGGCCGCTTCTTCTCGGCTTTGGCGCTGATGAATGCAGTGCCCAATTCGCTGCCGAATCGCTATTGTTTGGTCGAGGATGTGCAGATCGAGCGCAATCTGTTTGTCGATTGCTCGAACATTGAGTTTGGTACGGGTAAAGATATGGAGCGTACGCTGGCTCCCGAACGGATTTTGTTCAGCGAGAATCAGATCTTCAACAGCGCCCTGCAAGAGCCCTATCTGGCGATTGATCGGGTGGAGGGTTTCACCTTCCGAGACAATGAGGTTGCGCTGGCCGGCAAGGTAACTCAAAAAGGATTCCGCAACGTGAAGGCGGCCTATCCGAAGGCTCCTACCTATGCCGAATTGGCGGCCGGTTGTGGGGCTTCGTTCCTGCAGCCCGAGCTGTTGGCTACCGAGCCTTGCACGTTTGCCACGAAGGCCATTGAGGTGCACGATGCTGCGTCGCTCTTGCAGGCCGTGGATCAGGCTGCGGCCGGCTCGACCATCCGATTGGTCGGTGAGTTATTCCTGATCGACCGCACGATTCGTGTCGATAAGCCGCTGCGCATCGAGGCCGAGCGCGTTGATGGCGAGCGTCCGCTGGTCCGTTTTGTGGGCGATCGTCGCGAGAATCTGCTTACGATCGCCGATGGTGCCGATTTGGAGTTGGCAGGCATTTGCTTTAGTGGGCAATTGGAGCCCGGATGTTCGTTGCCGGCAGCCGGTGTGGCTACGGCAGCGAATATGATCGAACCCTACAACCTGCTCATCGACGATTGTGAGTTTGTCGATTTTGGCGAGAGTGGTATGTTTGCCATTAAGGGTGGACAGGCTACCTTTGCCGAGCGTGTGACAATTCGTCGTTCGTTGTTCCGCAACCTTTCGGGCGATGCCATCCATTTCGCGGCCGAACGCGATGACAAAGGGCGCTACAATGCAGACGATATGCTGATCGAGGATTGCGCCTTCTTCCGCATTTTGGGCCTTCCGATCAACATCTATCGCGGAGGCTCTGACGAATCGACAGCGGGTCCCTATGTGACCATTGCCGGGTGCAATTTCGAGGATTGCTGCAACAAGGAGCGCGGCTCGGTCATTCGTGCCATTGGCCCGCAGGTGATGGAGATCCGCAATTGCAACTTCTCGCGCAGTGGTCGTGGCGGAGCAGCTATCCGCCTCGACGAGACCACTTGGGAGAAGATCTCGATCCACGATTGCAACCTCTACGAAGCGGGGCGTATCTTAACGATGACCAATCGCGTTGTGACGGGGCCGATGACCCACCACGAACCGCAGTATATCGACGCCGAACGATTCGATTTTAGACTTAAAAACGACTAACCGAGATAAAAGAAGATGAAACGAACCCTTTTCACATGTATGCTGCTCTGCTTTATCGGCAGCTTGTGGGCACAACAGCATCCCTCGCTGTTACTTACCCGTGAGGGCGTGGCCGAGATCCGCGCTAACCGCGGTAAGGTGGCCGCCTTTGATCGCTCGTTGGAGGCTACCTTTGCCGGAGCCGAGAAGGCTTTGCAGTTGCCGATTGTGGTCCCCGTACCGAAGGATGGTGGCGGTGGATATACCCACGAGCAGCACAAACTCAACTACTATTACATGTTCGACTGCGGCGTAGCCTATCAGTTGAGCGGTGAGGAGAAGTATGCCCGCTATGTGGTCGATATGCTCCTGGCCTATGCGAAGCTCTACCCGACGTTGGGCTTCCACCCGATGACCCTCTCAAAGACCCCCGGACGTCTCTTTTGGCAGACGCTCAACGAGAGTGTATGGTTGGTGCATACGGCCGTGGCGTACGATTGTGTCTATGATTATCTGACCGAAAAGGAGCGTCGCACGATCGAGGAGCAGTTGCTGCGTCCCGTCGCGGATTTTATTATGAACGGATTGGAGGGTAATTGTACGAACAATGCCGTTTTCAACCGCATGCACAACCACGGCACGTGGGCTACGGCCGGCGTGGGTATGATCGGATTGGCCATGGGCGATCAAGATCTGGTGGATCGCGCCCTCTACGGATCGGATAAAACGGGTAAAAATGGCGGATTCATTCGCCAACTCGACTACCTCTTCTCGCCCGACGGCTACTTCACCGAGGGTGCTTACTACCAACGGTATGCCATTTGGCCCTTTGTGGTCTTTGCGCAGTGCATTGACAACAACCGTCCGGAGTTGAAGATTTTTGCCTACCGCGACGCGATTATTCCCAAGGCGGTGGCTACGCTGACCCAGCTGGCCTATGAGGGTCGTTTCCTGCGTTTTAATGATGCGTTGGATAAAGGCTACGATGCGCAGGAACTGATCTATGCCGTCGATATCGCCTACAACGCCGATCCGTCGAACAAGCAACTGCTCGATCTGGCCGCTCGCTATCAGCAGAAGTTCCTGCCGACCGATGCCGGCTATGCCGTAGCACGTGATATTGCTCGCGGGGAGGCGGAACCGTTGTCGTTCCACAGCGCACTGTATCGCGATGGTCGCAACGGTGACGAGGGTGGTGTAGCGGCGATTCGATCGACCGATCCGGCTCTCAACTCGCTGCTAACGCTGAAGGCTACCTCACACGGATTGAGCCATGGCCACTACGATAAGCTGACGCTGGCCTACTACAACAACGGCGATGAGATTCTGAAAGATTATGGTGCGGCTCGCTTTATCAATATTGAGGCGAAATACAAAGGTCACTACACGCTGCAAAACAAGAGCTTTGCCATGCAGACCGTAGCGCACAACACGCTTGTGGCCGATCAGCGCAGTCACTTCGACGGTAAGATCAAAGAGTCGTCGAAATACCATGCCGAGATCGTCTATACCGACTTCTCGCAGCCCGAGATTCAGATCATGTCGGCACGTGAGACGCACGCTTACGATCAGGTGCAGATGCAGCGCACGACGGCCTACATCACCACCGACTTTTTGCAGTATCCGTTGATCGTGGATCTGTTCAAGGCTACGAGTGAGACGACGCATCAGTATGACCTGCCGTTCTGGTATGGCGGCCACATGATTTCGCTCTCGTTCCCCTATGAGAAGGCGCTGACGCAGCTCGAAGTAATGGGCGAGAAGCAGGGCTATGAGCATCTGTGGCGCGAGGCATGGGGTAAAAATACCACCAGCAACACGACAACCTTTACCTGGTTGCAGCGCGATAAGTTCTACTCTCTATCGACGGCTACGACGCCCGATACGGAGCTGTACATGGTACGTGCCGGAGCCAACGACCCGGACTATCACCTGCGTGGCGAGGATGCCTTCCTCGTCCGCGAAAAGGGCCGCACGAACCACACCTTTGCAACGGCTCTGGAGACGCACGGCACCTATGACCTGCAGGTTGAGCAGTCGGCCAACCTCACCGCATCGTGCCGCGAGGTGAAGGTGATCTACGATACGCCCGAAGCAACGATCGTACGTGTATCGTTCAAGGATGGGCAACAGGTAACCTTGTGTGTAGCCTGGGAGGGTGATGCCGACCGTCGCTACCGCATCAAGGCCGAGGGTGAGCGGTTCGAGTGGAAGGGCGCATATCACCTCGTACAAAATAAATAGCGCAACAAGAAACAATTAACCAATAAAAAAACAGACAAGAGACTATGGAGACTTGGAATGGAACTTACCAATTGGAGCAGGAACTGCAGTGGGAGCCTGCCGGTGAGGGCGTAGTACGCCAGATTATGGGCTATGACGGCCAGCTGATGATCGTCAAAGTGAAGTTTGAGCAGGATGCTGTGGGCAATATGCACAAGCATTTCCACAGCCAGGCAACCTACGTGGCCAGCGGTAAATTTGAGTTGGAGATCGGTGGCAAGAAGCAGGTGCTGACGGCCGGTGACGGCTATTATGTTGCTCCGGATGAGCTGCACGGGTGCGTTTGCCTCGAGGCCGGTATCCTGATCGATACCTTCTCGCCCCATCGTGCTGATTTTGTGAAGTAATTTTTTCTAAACAAAACAACGATGAAGATTAAAGGATTGCGTTGGATCGTCCTCTCGCTGATTGCCCTGGTGACGATCATCAACTACCTCGACCGCGGCACGCTGAACTACATGTGGATCGCCAATACGAAACACACGGTAGCAGCCGATGCCTATGTGTATGACGAGGGGGCGGCGACCTATCGTTTTACGTTGAACGGCACGGAGACGATCGCTCAACAAGCGCAGGTGGCCGTACAGGCTGACGGAAGTCTGATCTATACCGAGGATGGCGGTATTGCCAAGGATTTGGGGTTGATCGACCTATCGGCCAGTGAAGAGGAGCAGCAGCGTCAGGCTAAAAACCTGCTGGCACTCATCACGACCTTCTTTATGATTGCCTACGGTATCAGCCAGCTCATTTCGGGTAAGATCTACGATAAGATCGGTACGCGCAAGGGCTTTACCCTTTCGGCGCTGTTGTGGGGTGGTGCAGATGCGCTGGCCTCGCTCTCGTCGGGCTTGAAGTCGCTGACCTTCTTCCGCGTGTTGCTCGGATTGGGTGAGGCCGGTCCGTGGCCCGGTACGACCAAATCGAATGCCGAGTGGTTCCCGCAGAAGGAGCGTGCCTTGGCACAAGGTATCTTTGGTGGTGCAGCCTCGTTGGGCTCGATCGTAGCTCCGATTCTGATTCCGGCCCTTTTCCTTGCCTTCGGCTGGCGTATGACCTTCGTAATTGTCGGTATGCTGGGCGTGCTGTGGGTAGTGCCCTGGTTGCTCATCAACAAGAAGGGCCCGAAGGATCACCCGTGGATTACCGAAAAGGAACGCAACTATATCCTCTCGGGACAACCCGAATGCAAGGTATCGAACGACGTCGGCAAATCGTGGGGTAAACTGTTGCGTGAGAAGAAGAATTATGCCGTCATTCTGGGTCGTTTCTTCTTGGATCCCATTTGGTGGATGTTCGTAACCTGGTTGCCAATCTACCTGATCGAGGTCTTTGATCTTGACATCAAGCAGATTGCTATGTCGGCATGGGTGCCCTATGTGGGTGCAGCCGTTGGCTCGATTGCCGGTGGTTGGTTCTCGGGTCTGCTGATCAATCGCGGCAAATCGGTCAATTTTGCTCGCAAGACGGCGATCATCGTCGGTAGCTGCGTGATCGTACCGAGTATGATTTTGGCCGCTATGGCCCAGTCGGCTATGATGGCTGTGGTGCTGATGGCCTTCATCCTGGGTGGTTTCCAGTTTGTGATGACCAATATCCAGACGCTCGTGAGCGACTTCCAGACCGGTAAGACGGTCGGTTCGTTGGCCGGTTTGGGTGGCGCTTCGGCCGTCTTGGGTACGCTCGTGGCTACGTGGCTCATCCCGATCCTTACGCAGAGCGGCAACTGGACCTCGTTCTTTATTCTGGGCGCCTCGCTCGTGCCGTTGTGTCTGATCGCTGTATTCCTGTTGGGTGGTCGCATCGAGCAGGTCGATGGAGCGAACCGTAAATAACCTCTGTAAACGACTTTATTCAAGTATAAGTTTAATAGTATTTAACCTTAAAAAACATTATTGTATGAAATTGAGTGGAAAAGTTGCCGTCGTTACGGGCGGCGCACGCGACCTGGGTCGCGCAATCTCTGTGAAGTTGGCTCGTGAGGGCGCAAAGGTTTGTCTGAACTATTTCGATAACCCCGAGGATGCCGAGGCTACGCTGCAGATGATCAAAGAGGAGGGTGGCGAGGCTATTGCCGTGCAGGGCGATATGACGAAGGCTGCCGATGTGAAGAATCTGTTTGCCAAGGCCGGTGAGGCTTTCGGTGGCAAGGTGGATATTCTGGTCAATGTGGTCGGTGGTATCGTGGGTCGCAAGAAGATCGTTGAGCAGGACGAGGCTTGGTATGACTTCCTGATGGATGTCAATATGCGTTCGGTATTCCTCTGCACGCGCGAGGTTGTGCCCATGATGCCGCGTGGTGGTTCGATCGTGAACTTCTCGTCGCAGGCTGCACGCGATGGTGGTGGCCCGGGTGCTTCGATCTACGCTACGGCAAAGGCGGCTGTGATGTGCCACACGCGCGCTATGGCCAAGGAGCTGGGTCCCGACGGTATCCGTGTCAATGCGCTCTGCCCGGGTATGATCAACACGTCGTTCCACGATCGCTTCACGAAGCCCGAGGCTCGTCAGAACCTCCACAACACGGCTCCGCTGCGTCGTGAGGGTGAGGCTTCGGAGGTTGCCGATCTGGTTTGCTACCTGGCAAGCGACGAGTCGTCGTATCTGACCGGTACGAACATCGACATCAACGGCGGTACGCTCTTCTCGTAGTGTGACCGGTCGTTAAATAGGTTGTTTTTGCGGGGACTTCGGGTTGCTGCGGGCGTAAGGTCTGCGAATCAGAAAGTCCCCGCTTTTGTTTTAGCAATGATTGTTGAGCATGGCTTTTAGAAGACTTCTTTTGGGGATGGTATGTCTCTGTGCAGGTTGTCTGACCTCGCCGGATACGACGAATGAGCAAACGCCCGTAACCTTGTTCCCGACCAGCATGGTCGATCATCTGCGGGATGGTTTCAAGGCTGGTGATCCGCGCGCGGTGGCCACGGTCGAGGCGCTTCGGCTGCAGGCTGATTCGGCTTTACGTGCACCGCTCTATTATGTCACCGAGAAGGAGATCGTACCGCCGAGCGGCGATAAGCGCGACTACATGAGCCTTTCGCCCTATTGGTGGCCCAATCCCGATACGACGGACGGACTTCCATACGTGCGACATGATGGGAAGCGTAACCCCGAGGTGTATAACTTTCCCGAACGCGAAAACACGAAATATCTGGGTGAGCAGGTACGTCTTTTGGCCTTGCTTTACCACCTGACCGGCGAGGCGTGCTATGCCGAGAAGGCAGCCGCGTTGGTGCGGGCCTGGTTCCTGGATGCGGAGCGGGGCATGCACCCCAATCTAAATTTCGCCCAAGGGATTCCGGGACGTACTACAGGGCGTGGTGCAGGTATTATTGATGCGCGTCGGTTCAGTTGTGCCGTAGCGGTCATTCCGTTGATTCGCTCGGCTGCATGCTGGACCGAGGAGGACGAGGCTGCTCTGCGTCGTTGGAGCGAGGAGTTCCTCGTATGGCTCGAAACAAGCAAATTGGGAGATGCAGAACGAATGGCCAAAAATAATCATGGTTTGTGGTACGATGCCATTCGGCTGATGCACCTCCGTTTTTTGGGCGAGGAGGAGCGCATGATCCAACTCATCGAAGCGGATTTGTTGCCGCGATTGGATAGGCAGTTAGCGGCAGACGGGTCGTTGCCCAAAGAGCTGGAGCGAACGCTCTCGTTGCACTATTCGACCTTTGCCCTCGAAGCCGTAGCCATGGCCGGCACATTGGCCGATGGGGTAGGCGGCCGGGTGTGGCACTATCGAAGTGAGGATGGCCGCTCGTTAGAGGCTGCTATTGACTATCTGTTGCCCTATTACCTGCAACCCGAGAGGTGGCCCTATCAGCAGATTAAGCCCTTTGATACGCTGCGTGGTGCTCAACTGCTCTTGGTGGCCGGTGAAGCACTCGAACGCGAGGATTGGTTGCAGGCGGCACGTCAAATTGTGGAGCGTGCGGATGAGCAATCGCTCTGGATCGCTTTCTGTTTGGATCGCTGATCGAAGGCGCTATAAGCACGAAAGAAGGGCTGCACAACTTGCGAGTTGGCAGCCCTTTCTGTTATAGAGGCACACTCTTAGAGGTGTGCAACGATGAAATCGACCGTGCGGAAGAAGATCTCCTCCATCTTGTCCGATGTCTTCGACGAGAGGTTGTGGTCGTAGTAGTCATAGACGGCCAGCTCGACCTCCTTGACCCCTTTGCGTTTCAGCGCATCGGCAAAGTTGCGGCTTTGCTCACACTCAACCGTGATGTCGGCCGTACCACAGAACAACAACACGGCACATTTGCTGCGCTTGGGGATGATCTGTTGCGGAGACGAACGGCGCAATACAGCCGGCTCGCGCTGGCAGAAATAGTTGATGCGCTCCTCCTGCTTGGAACGCATGCAGATAGCGGCTGTCTCCAGATCGTAGATGCCCGATACGCCGACAAAGACCTTCGCCTCGGGAGTCTTCATAGCACCCACACCGGCCAGGTGTGCACCTGCCGAGGTACCATAAAAGCCCATGCGCGACGGATCAATATGCAGTTCGGCAGCATGCTGGCGGATATACTCAACAGCCGCCTCGATATCGGCAATCGACACCTCGACATTGGCTCCGGGTTGCGGAGCGAGCGAATACTGCACACGTACGCCCGTGACACCTTTCTGCTTGGCAAGATACTGCGAGAGCGAACGCGACGAGCTGTTGCTGCCGCGAGCCCAGCCGCCACCGTGCACAAAGAACATCACCGGTGCCGGCGTTTCGCTCACGGCCATGTCAATGGCTAATTGCAACTCGTAGCCCGTATGGGTGCGGTAGATCACCTCTTTGACCTCGACACCCTTATAGTCTTTGCTCGAAAGGCGGTTGTTCTGGTGCTCGTAGGGAATCAGCAGGTCGCTGAGCGGGCTCAAATCAATAAACTTGGCATAGCGTTGTGCATTGAGCAACGAGTAGCTGCCGTCAGCCTCGACTTTGAGCTTCATCGAGTAACGATTCGTCGGTACTTTCTCTTGCGCAAGGGCTCCGACGGTGGCCATGCAAAGAAGCAGGGCCGAAAGGATCATTTTCTTCATCTTGGTAGTTGTTTTAGTCAAAAAATCTTCTTACATTTGCACTTGGTTAATTGGTAAACCAATTATTTTTCACAAAGATAGACAAAAAATGCGTAACACCAAAAAACTGGTAAACCAAATGTGGTCATTATTGTGTACTTTAGCGTTGATGTTTTCGTTGGCCTGCTCGGATCATTCGATTGAGATACCCGAGCCCGAGCCGAAACCGGAGCAGGGGAGTGGAGATAACTCCGAAGATAATAAGAACGACGGCAAGGAGGATGTCGAGACGGTCGATCTGAATAAGTGGCCAGTGGTGGCCTCCGGAGCAGGTCGCTTGGTAGCTGATGGCAACGATGCGGCCACCTATACGCTGATCACGCGACAGGGCTACAACTACGAGACCCCCGATCAGTCGGGCTCGCACGCTTCAGAGCCGTTCCGCCACATTACGCAGAGCTACTCACCGTGGTTAGCGCGTAACATCTTCGAGTTTCACATCCACGCCAAGATTGATGATGATCGTGGTAAGACCGACATCAAGGATCGCCAGCGAAACGAGATCAAGACGGATGGAAAGTCGCCCGCCTCGATGGTAGCCCAGGAGGGCGAAACGCTGGAGATGCGTTGGAAATTCTGTCTGCCCAAAGAGATGGTCACGACCAATAACTTCTGCCACATCCACCAGCTCAAAGGCATTGACAACAGCACGGGTACGGCCGATGTTTCGATGCCGATGATCACCTTCACGGCTCGCTCCGTATCGGGCGGTCAGCAGTTCCAGGTGATCTTCGTGCCACCGACCGAAGAGGGTGGTGGCAATCAATACCTTGCAAAGGTTAATTTAAGTGAGTTCTTGGGCGAGTGGGTGGCTGTCACGGAGCGCGTAACCTTTGCCAAGAAGGGTACTTATTCGTTGGTGGTCACGCGTCTTTCGGATGGTAAGCAGCTGGTCAAGATTGAGGATAAGGGCCGCAATTTCTGGCGTACGGGCACAACCGGCATGCGTCCGAAGTGGGGTATCTATCGCAGCGTGGGCAGCAATGGTTCGCTGCGTTCGACGCTGCGCGATGAGGTGTTGCTCTTTGCTGATTTCGAGATCGAGAAGAAATAAGATCTCGATCTATTCCAAAATAGAAGGGGCTGTCCGACAACGATGTTGAGACAGCCCCTTTCGTTTGGTTTGTTACTCCTCAAGGAAGTAGGTTTTGGAAGCCTGATCCGAACGCGAAAATTCGTACAACGCCTTTAAGTGGGTGCGAATCATCTCGGTAGCAGCCTCCTCATCCTGCTCGCGAATGCAACGCAGCAACTCGCGGTGCTCGAAACAAACATCTTCGCTCGGCACGGAGCAGACCTGATATTGCTGATAATAGCGCAACACGTCGGGCGTGATGATCAGCAACATCGAGGCCAATACCGGATTGTGACCGCCACGGGCAATGGCCTGATGGTAGGCAAAGTCCTTATTCACGCGCTGATCCGTATGAAAGAAATTCTCACACTCGATCAATGCCGTTTCGATGTTCTGCAAATCCTCCTCTGTGCGATTCTTCACACAAAGACGCACCGCCTCGATCTCAAGCAGAATACGCACATAGACTAACGAGGCGAAGTCATATTGTTCGATCTTTAATGCGTCGGTAATCAGACTTTCGAGCACCTGCGTCTTCTCTTGAGCCACCACCGTGCCGCTCTGCGGATAGGTCTTGACAACGCCGAATTTCTCCAGCTTCTGAAAGGCCATGCGCACCTGCGATCGACCCACGTTGAGTTGGGTTGCCAATCGACGCTCGGCCGGCAGGCGTTCGCCGGGAGTCAGTTTTCCGCTGTATATGAGTTCTTTAACATGCTTCAATACCAAATCCACTTGGTGGATGGTAGACATCTTTACAGCCATATTGTTAGTGTGCTTATATTCCGTTTTTCTTTTTGACTCGGCAAAAATACAATAAAATACCAATTTTACCAATTTAAGGCCAAAAAAATCATAATTTGGTAGTTTGGCTGAAAATTCGTATTTTTGTTCTATAGGAGATCGTACATCTTCTTCCTATATCTAAAAATAGTGTTATGAAAGTATTGATTATTAACGGTAGTCCGCGTAAGGACGGAAATACGACCGTGGCGTTGAATGAGGTGGCTGCAACCCTGCAGGCGGAAGGCATCGAGACGGTTACGTTTGAAATAGGCACGAAGGCTCTGCGTGGGTGTATGGCCTGCTTGTGGTGCGCCAAGAACGGGCGTTGTGTGATCGACGACGAGGTCAATGAGGTGGCACGTCTGTTTGAGGAGTGTGATGGGGTAGTGATCGGCTCGCCGGTCTATTATGCCTCGGCCAACGGGACGCTTTCGGCCTTCCTCGATCGCCTGTTTTACAGCACACCTTTCGATAAGCGTATGAAGGTGGGTGCCGCAGTGGCCGTGGCGCGTCGTGGCGGCTGCACGGCTACGTTCGACCAGCTCAACAAATACTTCACCATCTCGGGCATGCCCGTAGCCTCGAGCCAGTATTGGAACATCATCCACGGTCTGCGCCCGGGCGAGGCTGCGCAGGATGCCGAGGGTATGCAGACGTTGCGCTCCATGGCGCGTAACATGGCCTTCCTGATCAAGTCGATCGCGTTGGGCAAGGAGCAGTTCGGACTGCCTGAGGTCGAGAAACGAGTGGGTACGAACTTTATTCGCTAATCCACACGGCGAATCACTCGATGCAAGACAACCAAAAACTTTAACCCAATAAAACAGATGCAATTATGTCGATGGTATTTCGATTTCGCATGTTGAGCGACGAGAATGATCGTTTTGTGCGCGATTATGAGGTGATGTATGACATGACGCTGCTCGATTTTCATGAATTTTTGCTCGAAGCCCTCGAATATGAGCCGTGTATGGCCTCGTTCTTTACGGCCGACAACCGCTGGGAGAAGCTGCGCGAGTTTACGCTGATGGATATGGGCGAGGGTGGTCCGGATGCCCCCGAAGCGATGGATCAGGTGACGCTCGGGCAGGTGATTCACCATCTGCGCGATCGGTTGATCTACCTCTTCGATCTATTCGGCGATCGTGCCTACTATCTGGAGCTGACCGGTGCCTATGAGGCGGACGCCGAGGGACACTATCCGCGCGAAATCTACGCCGTGGCCGAAGTGCCCGATCAGTATGACCCCTCGAAGACGGTGATCGATGACGAAGGGTCGATCTTCGACGACGCGATGAGCGAATTTGGCGACTTTGAGGGTGACGACGACTACGACGATGAGTACTAAACGGTTGGTGGTGATCGTAGGCCCTACGGGATGTGGCAAGACCGATCTTTCGATTCGCCTTGCCCGCCATTTCCATGCCCCGATCATCTCGACCGATTCGCGCCAATTCTATCGTGGGTTGGCCATCGGCACGGCGCAACCTACGGCCGAAGAGCTGGCTCACGCCGAGCACCATTTCATCGCCAGCCACGCCTTGACCGACGAGATCAACTGCGGCCGCTATGAGGTGATGGCACTCGAACGCTTGGAGCAACTCTTTACCGAGCATGATACGGTGATTGCTGTGGGTGGATCAGGGCTCTATGTCAAGGCGTTATGCGAAGGCATGGACGATCTGCCCGAGGCGGATGAGGCGTTGCGGGCGGAGCTGATGCAGCAACTCGAAACCGAGGGTTTAGCCTCGTTGTGTGCCGAGTTGGAGCGGCTTGATCCGGTCTATTATGCCGAGGTCGATCGGCAAAATCCGGCTCGTGTGTTGCGTGCCGTGGAGGTGTGCCGACAAACGGGCAAACCCTACTCCTCCTTGCGCACCGGATCGCGTCGCGAACGACCCTTTCGCATCGTAAAGATTGGCGTTGATCTGCCTCGAGAGGAGTTGTATGGGCGCATTGATCGTCGTGTAGAAGTGATGATGGAGGCCGGTTTGGAGGCCGAAGCACGGGCCGTTTATCCCTATCGCCGGCTCAACTCGTTGCAGACGGTGGGCTACAAAGAGTTGTTCGCTCACTTCGATGGGACGATCTCCCGCGAGGAGGCCGTAGCCCTCATCCAACGCAACTCCAGACGCTACGCCAAGCGGCAGTTGACCTGGTTTCGACGCGACGAGGCGGTGCATTGGTTCCGCCCCGATGAGGACGAGGCAATTATTCAGCAGGTAGAATCTTGCGAGAATTAAAATAAATTTGTACTTTTGTCGCGCTAAAGAGGCAAAACAGGGTTGCTCGGATGGTGGAATAGGTAGACACGCCGGACTTAAAATCCTGTGGCCAGTAATGGCCGTACGGGTTCGATTCCCGTTCCGAGTACCAAAAACCGCGTTAGGAGCAACTCTAACGCGGTTTGTTATAAGACTTGCACAACGTTTGCACGATTTGATTATTGCTTGCGAAAATAATCCCAGACCTTCGTATTGCCCTCCCAGTCCTCATCGAGGAACCAGAATGCAAGAGCCAGCTCGATGATCTCCGCCTCCGCTTGATCAGAAAACTTCTTCTTTGCCCATGCGCAGAAATCGTGATAGCTGGCGTTTAGGGCTACGTAAACATCCCACTCGTTGTACTCGCTCGGAATTTTATTCGGGTATTTAGCCCGAACGCTATTCGTTGCCTCAACGGGCCAATGTTCACCCTTGTATTCCACTCCATCCGATCCCTTGTGGTGCATCTGTGAAACCTGCCATTTGGCGTAAGCCTCATTGAAGTGGTGGCCTGCCATTGCTTCGTGCTGATCGCGCATGAAAGCCCAATAACGATCTTTTAGGTCCGGGTGTTTATCGACCATCTCATCAAGCAGCTCCGAGACTAATGCGATAGAAGCCCACATTGTTTCCTCGCTCCCTTTGAATTTCGAGGCGTTCGATTTCACCATCTCCTTATAACTCATTCCCATATAAACTTTTTTTTACCTCCCGAACTTTGGGAGAGGTTGATACTTCTTCAATGGCAGCGGTTTTGGTGCCGATTGAATCTCTTTTTTCTTTGCCATGATTTGACAATTTTTGTCAATAGTTAAGCGGCGGGAGGGCATCGGAGAAATCAATCCCAATGCGCTGTCCCGCCGCCATTACGCTACGATACGGTGATCGTCAGCGGGATTTCGCTCACAAACTCGCGCGTGCAGTTCTTGCACGGAGGGGCAATGAGGGTATTCACGGCCACTCCCGAGGTCACAGTCACCGAGGTCGGCGCCGTCGCCGAGGCAATCGGAATCGTGAAGTCCTGCGAGATATTCATCGTTTTGCTGTTGCAACCTCCATTGCACGGCAGGTAGGAAATCACGCCTTCGATATGGAAGGTTGCTACATACTGACCCGTTGCTACCTCTGAAAGGCTTACGTACGATATAGCCGGCACGAATACCGGGGTGTTGTCCTTGCACGCCTTATGGCAAAGCTCCTGTAATACATTGAGCTGAACGAAGTACGGTGATGCAGCCGAACCTGCTGCCAACACGGGCGTAATAATTGCTGAAGTTCTCATTTTGTTTTCTGTTTTTTTTGTGGACACCTACTCAACGACCGCACCGGCATCCGAAGGTGCGGGGCTATCCGTGATAACCGTGTAATTCTCTTTCGCGGTAACAGGAAGGTTGTAGTTAAGGTAACGCTTCAACTCCTCCAGGTCTTCCTTTTCAAATTCAATGCGTCCCTCTAATAGGGTCAGCGATCCTTTTTCGAGCGCAGCATCAACAATTCCATGCGCCATCTGCGGGATCAACTCGTCGGGTACTTTATCGAGCATCGACGCGATAGCTGGTTCTGCGACTGCCTTGACAAGACCTCCGGCCATAGGCATCAACTCCGCTTCCAGGCTCCACGAAGGGCTAACCCAGCCCAACGATCGCACCTTGTTATTCGCTGCCTCAAAGAATGGGAGCGACGCGAATTTCCCCGAGGCTAATTGCCCGATGGCAGGCTGTGCCCATTTTACGAGCACAGCCGCCAATATTTGTCGGTTCGTTGCCATACACTACAACCTTTAATGCTACGAGTTGCAGCAACCCGTATCTACTACCTTCGACTGCGGAACAACCATGTCGGTCAGCGACATCAGCTGTGCGATCTGACCCTTCATGCAGGAGATCACCGACGTGGTGGTTGCATTCAGAACGGCCTGCTCTCGGTTGATAGCCTCTTGTGCATCCTTGTTACCGTTGATCTTCGCATTCAGACGCTCGTACACATCAGCGATCTTGCTGTCCGTGTAGATGTTCGATTCGAGCAGCGCAATGTGGCTATCCTTTGCCTGCAACTGCATCAGCAGATTTGCCTCGTAGCGCGTAATGGGAGCGTCGTCCCCCATGCTACCGCGACAATTCGTGCCGAAGAGGTTGCCAAGAGGGTTGCCACCCAGCACCTTCTCTGCAATCCATCCAATACCACCGGCTGCGCCTACGGTATTGAAATTACCCTGATTCTGGCCAGTTACTCTGTAATCGTGACCATCAGCTCCTTTGATTACCATATACTTTTGTTTTAAGGTTCTGCCGGGGACTATTCCCCGACATTGCAAAGGTGGTGATGTTGCACGGCCGGTGCAATCAGTTAGTTGCAGGTTACTTGCGAATTACTTGCAGATACAAAAAAAGCGGTAACTCCGTTTGGAATTACCGCCTTAAAAAATCAATTTATCGTCCGAGGTATTTGAGCAACCTATCTTCTGACACCCCTAACACCCGAAGATTATTTTTTATTATACGCTCCGGGATGGGGCTAATATGCGTTTGGATGATTATTGGCCGCAGTAGCCCTTCTTTGGACCATTTTTCATGTCCGCCCTTACAGCCTTTATTCATTAGCCCTTCATTTGCCAAAAAGGATCGGAAAGCCGACAAGGGGATATTGGAAAGACGCCCCATTAGCAAGGAAGAAGAATATCTTTGTGGATGGTACGATACGATTTCTCATTCACAATGGTAGCGAGGCTTTCGTCTTTATTGATGAGCTCCGTTGTTTTAGGAGGCTGGCACTTACTCCAACCCAAAGACTGTAGCCACACGAATAAATTACCATTCTCGACGACCTCTTTTATTACTTCAGCAATCATCACCTCAAAAGATGTTTTCGCTTCGTCTTCGCTATTGCCATATCCTATGATGTCAAGGGCCGGGCACATCGCATAATACACTCCGTCGTCCTCATACAGAAAGACGGCTAAAGACACCCTTATGCCCGATCCCTCCTTCATGGTAAGCGTACCTTCAAATTGGGCCTGTTTCATAGTGAATAGTTGTTTTTATTTATGCAAATATACAGCCGAATTGTCTATTTTGCAAATAAAAGTTTCCGGAAACGTAACGAAAACATACCGTTTAGGGAATTATCGCAGTCTCTCTTCGCACCTCTTATAGATATAGTCGAATGATCTGTTGGCGCGTCGATAGCCGATGGTCTGAATCTTTTGGCATACGGCCTGCCGGCTGATGCCGAGCAGTTCCGCGATCGTGCGCGGGTATAGGCCTCGCTTGAAGCAGAACCAGGCGACAAGCTGGCGGGCATCGACCACTTCGGCCTGGCGACATTTGGATGTGATGATCTCGGCCGGAATCTCCGTCTCGGCCGCTACGAGGTTGAGCACCTCGTTATATACTTTATTATACATTTTTCTCGCATTTTTAGTGATTTATTATGGGTATAGTTTTCCCTACCTTTTTCGTGACCCCAAGAAAAAGGGCTCACTAAATGCGATATGTGGGGATGTCGCTCGATCGAAGTGCCGAGCGACGAAAGGCTACGGCATGTATAGTGGGTCTGACCGCGAGGATTCGTAGAGACTTTACGCGCACGGGAACGGTGCGCTTGAAGAGGGTGGCGATCAGAACGATAGTTTTGTATGAAGTGACGGTCGGGGCGGTGCCCTGCTCCGGTTCATCGGGAAGGTCGAGATACTGCTCTACGGTATGGTCGCGCGTCGGGTGCTCCTCAAAAAGAGGTGCAACGTTTATGGCCACGATCGAAAGCGTGATCAGTATCTCGACGATCTTCTTCATGTCATTTACGCCATTGCGCAAATGCGCGGCGGGTCTTTAGATAGTTCTTATTTGCTTGGTTCGCATACGCCTCGCGCTCGAAGCTGATACTGCGGTAGGCATTCTTCGTCGTCACGAGCCGATACAGCCACTCCAGCAGGTAGATAATGTAGAAGCCGATGTAGCCAAGCTCCTTCATCTGTGCCGTGTGTATGGCCTCATGACGGATCGTCCGAGCCGATAGTGGCTCATACTCCTTGCGTGCAAATAATACACCAAAGAGGTTGATAGCCGAGAACCCATTGAAGGGGATAATCTTGTTGTAGATGATCTTCATGATTTCGTCAATTAGTGTCAATAGGCTACAAGCAAAGAGATCCACACCATCGAGCCGCCAAGCATCGTAGCGAGGATGTCCTTCCAGTCGGGCTTCACATCCACGCGGAACTCCTTGAATACCTCCAGCCCCAGCGTTGCGGCAACCGATATACCGAAACACGCCCAGAATGCGGCCGTATGGCCCATAAAGCGAAAGAGTGGCATCGCAACGATGAACCCGAGCGTTGCGATCATTGCGCCGAGCGCAAAGTGCTGATACTTGTCTTTACCGATCTTATCCAGCCATCGGAAGAGCTGATTGAGTACATTTTTCATTGCTGTATTTTTTTGGTTAAAAACGTATCAAATGGTATTGTACGCCCACGCCCACGTAGGGAGATAGGCCATTGTCGGTCGCACCTATGCCGACCTGCACCCCTACGCCCCATCGGCTCGGCTGCTTCGTGATCGTGCGCGTCTGGTACACCGTGCGAGGATAGACCTCTATACGTTTGAATTGTACATCGTACCCATCGGCCTCGATGTAGTAGAGCGAATCGCGCTTCACATAGTGGTAGATCGGCACGGCAACCTTCACCGTGTCACGGAGCACCACCGTGTCATGCCGAACGATCGGCAGGTCTCGATATACAACCCGCTCACGTGTTACCGTATCGACCCGCACATCCGTGCGCACGATCGTGTCATAGACCACACGATCCTCCGTCACCGTCACCACATCGGGTCTGACGGTGTATCGGCCGAATGCAAAGGCCGCAACAAGGGCGATGATGGTCAGGGTGTTTCTCATGGGTTAATGCTCAAAGTGAATATCATCTATCCTGTTGCGCCAGCCTCTTCGGAATACCGCCTGCGAGGGGTCGCGCTCGATGATGGCCTCAATAAACCGGTAACGCGCAGCCTTGATGTCGTTGAATAGTTCCTGCTGGTTGGTGTTGTTCAGCGCACCGAGAGTCTGCTTACCAACGATGCCGTCGGCCTTCACGCCCAACAATCGTTGAACCTGCTTGATGGCCGTCCTGACCCCGGAGGCCCAGGCCCAGTCCACCACAATGTTGGCCACCGACTGATTCTTGATATCATCTGCCCGCCAGGGCTCCCAATATCCATCGATGAAGATTGCAAACCATTGATCTTCGGTCATGTTCTTCAGGTCATTGACCGTTGCATGAGGATAAAATCCTCGGAACGTGTTAAACGTGATGCCCTTATTTGTCGGGCCACCCTTATCGAGCGGGTGGTCTGCAAATCCGCCCTCCCACTTTAGGATGAACGGAATGAGTTTCGATACATAAGCCATATTATTCTTCGGGTATAGGGTGTGAAGATAGATACTCGAGCACGGGGCACTCACCACACTCACAGCGATAAGCACACGCGATTGCACTTTTGAAGATACTCTCGCGGCGTTCCGACATATCCTGCCGATGCTCCAACTTGTCGATACGCTCTTCGAGCCGGTCCGCGTAAGAATCGTAATGGTCCGAGATCGAACCCTCCGCGTCGGCTTCTATTTTGCGCTTTTCGGCCGTTGTTTTCGGGCGTGAGGCAAGGGCAGAAACGATTCCGGCAACTGTGCCACTTCCTATGAGTGTGACGAGTATTTCTTGAAAGTTCATGTTTTTTATTTTGTAACCATTTTTTTGTATTACGTTTACTGGGTGAGGGAGAGGCTCTCTATTTCTCCTGTGTCTATATTGATTTCCATGTAAATCACTGATGCCATTTGGCAGAATGAGAGATATACATAATCATCCAACTCCTGGTATATAGCTTTCGCTTTCCCGTATCCATTACCCGTATAAATCTCTATGTCTGTACCTGAAGTAATAGCCTGCTTGATGTACTCGATTTCATTCTCGAAGGATTCTCCAACCGCTAATTCAGTTATAGCGAGCGTCCGAATCGTATATGGGGCTGGTGCTACTTTGATATCACCAGTTCCGACAAGCGATTCATCATTGATGGTTTTCAACGTCCCTTCGGACACGAGAGTGTCATCTTCTGTGCCGTCTTTGCTTGTAGGGAGCGCATATATAAGTTGGTCGTCAGTAAGTCCGCCCTGCGCATAAATATATTTACGCCCTGATATCTCTTCTGTTTTCGCATACTCCGAAGCATCTACGCCTCCGAGCTTCTTGGCATCGGTAGCCGTAGCGTCGATGACTGCACCCGTGAGCGTGTATGTGCCGGTCGAAATCGCGTATCGCAGACCACCATAGCCCTCAAGGAAGGTCGAGGAGGGAGCATCAATTTGCGTTTCAAAGTTCGAGGCATGGCTACCATCATCAGCTGCCTTTCCGAGAATCGAGATCGTACCGAAAGTATCTTGCTTGAGCGGGCGAATGGCCGCATACATATCCCACTGTGCGTTGAGAATCTTCAGCCACACGTTACGGTTCGCATCTACCGTAACACAAGGTTTCGGACCTGTCATGCCGGCCCTCGGAATAGGAGAAGCCCCACCGAACACGGCCACCGAGATAGCCGAATTTAGATATTGAGTGATTTGGATAATGAAGCGACACGCATTCGGGTAGTTCGTATCGCCATTTACCTCGACCTCGATCCAAGCATCACGGCCGCCCGATGTGATGGTTTCGTTAGACACGGAAGCGATCTTACTCCAATAGATGTTGCTTCCGTTCATGCGCATCGGACGCCATCCGCGTTCGCTCATAGAATCAGCATTGGCGTAATACTCCCCATTGGCAAAGATCGCACGGCCGTTGCCCGAGGCATCACCGGTGATATATACCACCTCGTTTGCATATTTAGACGGAAGAGTTGTCGCCTTAAACGCCTCAACTGTACCCTGATATGTGAACCTGAAGTTTTTTTCGTCTGCCATATTCGTCCAAAGGGCTCGGCGTATGAATTTACGCCGAGCCTATAATTATATTATCCTACGCTGTTAGAATCTTCCACGTCTTCGCCGTCTCGAAGCATCCATCGACGTACTCCTTTACGTCCTTTGAGTTCGCAAGGCCCTTCGTATCGCTTGCTACGCGGGTCACATTGGCTGCAATCGCAACCGTATTCGTCCCGGTCGTTCGCTTCAGATAATCGTCGGAGGTGTTGCCCATCGATCCTACAAATACATTTGTCGGCAGAATGGCACCATTCAGGATCGTCTGCAGAGCTACCGCTAACTTGGGCAGCGTAACATTATTGTCGGATATTTTTGCAGTAGTCACTGCGCCTGCGGCTAACTTGTCTGCGGTAACGCTTCCGTTTACAATCGTCGCGCTGATCACACGGGTTGCTGCATCGATAGCTAATTGGATTTGCGCCGCATTCGACTGAACCGTGTAAATATCAACCAGCTTACCTACATTGATGTATAGAGGTTGCGTTACGTTAGCAAGCGTCAGCTTAATGTACGTACCTGCGGCCTGGCCCGATGGATTTGTTACCACCTCGCCGGAGGTTACGACCATATCTTTGGGAATGTTGATCACGCCGACCTGTTCGCCTCCCTGCTTGATGGTATAGGTTAAGCCGTCCGTAGATTTCTCGACCGTTACCACGGCGTTCGTACCACCTGTACCGACTGCTGCCAGCACCTCGTTGATAGCCCCTACCGTATTCTTGCTGGTTGTGTTAAGGTCATCTGTTTCTCCGACATTGCCCTCAAGGGTTGTTATTCGGCTCTCCTGATCTACAATGTCTTGTGTTAAGTCTTGAATGTTGCCGGCGAAACCCTCAGTGGCACTTTCTTCAGCATCCATTCGTTCGTAAAGTTCCTCTAATTGGGTAGTATGTTGCGATACAATCTCCTTGAACGTCGAGGATAGCGAGAACTTAATACCCGAAGACGTTAGCGTGATGATGATGCTGTCTCCATCCTCGAAAGCCAAAGTGCTGCCTGCGGCCGCTGCTTGCGCGGTCTGTCCTCCGGCACTCACCTTGTCGAAGAGCTTAAGTGCAGCGAGTGCTGCATCAGTTGCAGCGTAATACTTTCCGTTGGCGAAAATCGCGGAATCCTTTCCCGCGCTGTCGCCGGTGATGTGCACGATCTTGTCCGCGTAAGTCGTCGGGTAGTTTGACGCTTTGAATTGCGCGAGAGTACCTTGGTACTCAATTCTGAAATCTTCTAATGTTGCCATATTACTGTTGATTTAAGGTTTTCCATTTTAGCGTTTGTAGTATTTTCCATTCGGTAGAGCCTTCTGTTTCTCCATCCCCGTTAATCGTGTCGAGCTGGTCGCTGATCGGTTTTAGGAAGGTCTCTTTTCCGACATTTTTCCAAGCCTCTCCATCGAATATGAGCAAGTCGTTCTCGGCCAAGCCGGAGAGTGATACATCCGTCAGGGCGGCGAGGTTGCTTGCTCCGGGCGTGGATGGTTGCTGCTGTTGCATCTGAATATCGGACACGGAGTTGGCAGAGCCAAACGATAAGTTTGCCTTTTCGGTTCGCCTATTCTTCAGCCATTCCTTGCGAGATGTAGCCTCAACTTGCGCGGTTATGATATTAAATTCAGCCATAGCGTTACTCTTCTTTCTCTTCTATTGAATCGTATTCGTCCGCGTTAAACTCGGCAGCTCGAATGTTGCTCGTTCCCTTCTCGACATTTTGCACCTCACTCAACAAAACATAGCGGCCGTCAATCGACTGGTCGATGAGAGGGTAGAAGCCGAGTAGCATATCTGCGGTGCCCTGCAATACGTTTTTTCGCTCCGCGTACTGCGAGTAGGCTGTACCGATCAGCAACTTTTCGAGCCGCCCCACATGATCGCCGCGAGTAAACGAATCCACCTGCGCGCCGCTCGGCAGCCGAAGTGCACCTTTGGCGGCAGGCATCTTTTTATTGGGCGTACCAACGATTGTGCTGATGCTCAAATTTTCGCGCGCAGATTTGTTTAACCAGGCAATATCCTCTATGTCGGTAGCCTCTACTTTGTCGGCACCGTATTCGGGCACGATCTTAATCTCAATCGACTTGTACGCTACCGTTCGGGCTTTCTCGGTATAAACCGGGTCCGTTGGGCCGACAGCATTGTTTAGGGTAGTGAGCTCATTACCTGCGTAGGTCATGAATAGATGTCCCGCACAAACCTCGACTACCAAATACCCGGATTCAGGAGGCATTGGCAAATATTCTCCGTTGTTTTTGCTGGAGATGGGTGTTGGCACATCCTTAATGTTACTATGGAGAACTTGACAATTCTTTTTCCACCCATCGGACATTACACCTTTACCCTCAATATCCTCCCCGTAATATGCTAACCATGCAGGCTTCGCATATATATCTTCTCCAGATTCAACTTGATGCCAACCGACCCCTTCTTCTCGTAAAGGATTAGCGGTGTCAGTCCATCCAATTCGTTTATAGTTGTTGGAATATCGATAAATCGGATTTCCAGCCTTGTCTCTAATAGTAATAACAACAGGAATGAGGCACATGTCCTTATCTTGGATGTACGACTTGTTTCCTGTGTAATCATAGTTCACCAAATCAAACCCGGTTTTATAAGCATCGGCCGCCTCGAACCAATTATAGCGAGCATCGTACATCGCCTCAAGCGTAACCAATATCTTCGCATCTCTTCCGTCGGAGGATATATATATCCCGGGCGTTTCAATAATGGGTGTAACAGGATTCTCCGGGTGCCGCCCTTTGTAATTGTCACCCATCGCGCAAAACGGCGCATGGGTGTTTCCATAAAAAGGCCATAGTTGTCCTTGGCGAGAGGGGTACGATGTCGAAAACGACCAAATAATACCCGATTCCTTTTCTCCGCTATATTTAGGTTGTACACGATATACGCACGCACCATTCTTTACCTTGAGATTCTTTAATTCAACGGGAGCCTGCTTCAATAGTAGCGCAAAAGCATCAAATCGAATGATTTGCCCCTCGACTATACCGGGTACACCATAGGATTCTTTTGTGTATCCATAGACTGGTACACTGATCACTCCATCATCCCCCTCATTTAACGCTTCATCCTCATCGATTGCTGCTTCGAGAATCGTTTCATCCTGGTATGGCGAGAATTTCACCGTTATATCGTTATACACGCGGTCTGCCTCAACGGTTGAATCTGTTCCGTACCATGAGATAGTAGCTGGGGCGACACCGTGGAGCGAGTGCAGATCAAACAATACCATGATACCGTCCTTCTGAATCAGGCGCACCGCGAATGGACGTAGCACCTCTTCCAGCACCTCTCGCATGGTCATCGGCTCACCATCATCATCGTAGAAGTTCTCGGCCTGCACGGTGCATGCAAAAGCCGATTCTTGGTCAGAGGTTTGGGTGGCGATCATCTCAAAGAAGGGTTTTGCGTGCAGGAACTTTGCTGATTCGACGCATTTCTCAACGATCGTGCGGATGCTCATCAAACCCTTGGCTCCCCAATACACATAATCGAGCGGAGCGAGATCAACGAACGAAAGTTCGGTGACGTAGCGATTGTTGTACGCATACGGTTCCTCGAAGAGCTCGGGATCAAGCGTGCCCGCCCAATAAAGTAGAGTGTCTGTGGTGTGATACCGATATATCGCATCGATGCTTGAACCTTCTATTTGCAGGTCGGAAAGCGTATTCACGCCCTCTATCGCAAAGAGCGTAGTTTCTGTTTCCCCGGCATAAATAGTAGATGACACCGTGCCGATATAGACTCCTTCAGCGTTATACCTGGTTGCCGATACCGTTATGTCACTGGCAACGGGATACTGCGCCTTTGCTGTGTTGAATCCTTCGAGTTGAATACGATTCGGAGTGAGCAAGCCGGCACCCGCGCTCGGATCACGATAGACACGCAACTCGATCGTGCCGTAGTTTACGGTGTACATATCGAAGAATTGCCGATCGGTCATCGATAGGACGCGCAATGTAGCACAACTTCCCTGCACGGGATCGAGTTTGCTGACCTCGGACCATTCTATCTCCAAGGGGTCGGCCGCCAGCTGTATGGTTGCAGGCCATCCCTCCGGAGCGGTTATGCTATCGACCTCCTGGAGGATTTCGATGTCGTATCTTCGATCGTTTCGGTCGTAGAAATGAGATTTATATCGTATGTGTTTCATATCCCTATCTGATTCGGTTGTTGTGACGGTCTGTGCGGTCAAGCACGAGGCGAAGATCACGGCCGCTTGCTGTAAGTTCGCCCGTTATGTGCACATCCGTTGTGCGAGGACGGGCCGCACCGGCAAGATTCTCCATGCCCTGCTCGGTAAGCACGCCCTCTCCGCTGTTGAGACGTGCGAGTATCTTATCGCCGGCCTTCGAGTTGCCGCCAACTACGCCACCCTTGGCAAACTTCGGCAGGGCCGCAAACATAGCGATTACGGCAGCGATTACGGCGGGTATAGCCATCCATCCGAACGGAATCTTCGACGTATCAGCCGCTGCATTCGCTCCTGCCTCGGCAGTTTTGGCCGCCACAAGGCTCTTTGAATTTGCCAACTGCGCTGATGTGGCGGCAGAATCGGCGGCTGTTGCGCTTGCCAGGTTGCCGATCTTGGCCTCGGTTGTAGATGTATCTACCGCAGATTCTATTTGCTTGGCCTTGGTCAGCATTTCGGTGATCTCGGTCATCTTTGTAATCAGATCGATAATCTCGATAAAGGTATCCACTACCGATGTCATGGCATTCCAAACCGCCATGATTCGCTCCCACCCGGAAGCATCGGGGCTTTTCATTACCTCCGAGACGCGCTCGAAAGCGTTTACAACGCCATCGATGTTGGATATGGTGCCCTTCACTCCCTCGTAGGCTGTTCTTCGCAATTCTCGGCCATAATCCTTGATAGCCTCTCGAACTCTTTCGAGTTGCAGGGCCTCTTCGAGGCTCTCCACTTGGGCCATCTGCTTGTTGATCTCGTCCGACAGATCAGCCACAGACGAAAGCTGCTGCTCCTTGAGCCATGCGAGATAATGTTCTGCATCCTTCTTTTGTTCCTCGAGCTGCGACGTATCATTGCGAAGGAAATCTACCGTCCTATCTCTGCGGCGGGGCTCATATTGAGACTGCGTGTCTGCGTTTATGAGGGCTGCTTCGGTTCGTGCTGAAACCATAGCAGCTAACGCTTTTGCAGAGAGTCCAGATAGATCAAGCGAACTCAACTCTTTGTAGAACTCGACGGAAAGACTTCGCAACGCATCGTTATACTCATCTTGGGAGATTGCTCCATTATCGAGCAGGGCTTTCTGTTTGGAAAGAGCCTGGTTGAACTCATCGATTCGATCCTCTAATACTTCTTCTCGCTCACGGAGGTTGCCGTGCGTGAAGCCGCCAAATTCGGCTTCTATCCCCTTGTAGAAATCACTACCCAATAACTCCTGATCCGAGGTGCCCTTTGCGTCGATGTAGGTCTTCTCTATCAGGTCCTTTTTCCTGCGCTGAAATTCACGCTCTGACAGCATCCCCGCCTCATACTCGGCTGATAGCTCCGCGAGCGATTTGCGGTATCTCTCCTGCGCCCTTTCAAGCTCGGACTGCTTTCGCTTGCCATCGTCGGTATCGTCGCTTTCTGTTGGCGGTGTTGGCGTTTGTGGAAGCGAGGATGAATCAAACTCGCCTGCGAACTCTGCAAGTTTAGTAGTTAGCGCGTCAATTTCGGCCTGTGCGACATTGATGCCTTCTTGGAGGTTTTTACCCGCACTTGGGAGCGAATTATATACGGCATCGACCATTTTCTTGCCGGGCTCCAGACTGGGAACAAAGATAGCTTTGGCAAGGCCGCTTCCCCACTCCTGGTTGCCCTTCTGCCACGAGGTGTATTGACTTGAAAGGGTTTTACGAACATCGGTCGCATTCTCTAATTGCTTCTGAAGCCTCAAGTATTGAATGTATCGATCCTTCTTTTTGTTGATTTCGCCCAGAATAGAATCATTCTTGCCGTTCAACTGATACTCTGTACCAAGCAAGGCATTTATCTTTTGCAAGGCCGCATTTCGAGTTGCGAGGGCTTGATTCTCATCTGAAGCAACTTTGTAATTCGCCTCAATCGAGATTTCTTGTTCGGTGGCCTCTGTCGGAGCGTTCAGCCGTTCTTGTGTTTTTTGGGCGAGATTGTGTATTTCCGCAAATTTCGAGTACGCATCTTTCAAGGCGTTTACGACCTCCAAAATAGCCTGGATAATTGCCGTCCAAATCGTAGAGTAGGCAAGCGATTTCAGTGTCTGGCCAAATGCCTTGAAGGCGAGTGTAGCACCATGCCAAGCCCTTGACCACGCGCTGCCCGTTGCGCGGGCTGCATCGCGCTGCACGGATTTTGTAACTGCGGCCTCGGCAGCGCGAGCACGCTCCTCGGCGGCAGCTAATGCTGTCTGCCGTTTTTCAAGCTGGCGAAGGGCCGATGCTGTACGCTGCGCAGCTCGCAACTTTTTGGCCTGCGAGGCTTCAAACGAGGCTACGGCTTCAGCTTGAAGAGCCTCCTCATACTTTGTTTTAGCATTCAGCACGCGCTCTTCGGCCGCAGCTACCGCTTTGGTTGCGGTCTCCTTCTTTTTGATCGCCCCAATAGCGGCCGCCGTAGCTTTCTCTGATTCTGCGACCAAAGCCCGGAATGTTTTCCGGATCGCGCCGGCAATCAACGCCGAAATGAACGTTCGTATTGCAACCCCGGTCGCTTTGGTGTTCTCCATTAACCAGGAGAGCGCAGACGTTGCCATTTCGACGACCTTCTTATAGGCCTTTTCGACCCCCAATTTATCGGTCAGGGCAACAAAGGTATTCGACAGATCGATCAGGGACTTATTCAAGTTGTCCGTATCGACATTGGGGATCATGCTGTTCAACTGACGCGCGAACTCGGGCAACACCTCGGACGATAGGACCTTGCCCTTCTTCATCAGCGCATCCAAGCCTGCTACCGTAGTTTTGCTTGCAGCCGCCATAGCCTGAAGGGCTACCGGCATGCGCTCGGCCATCTGCAATCGGAGCTCTTCGGCCGTCACCTTACCCTTCGACATCATCTGCTGAAGGGCGATAAATATGCCACGCTGATCTTCGGCCGACAAAGCGTATGCCACCGAAGCGCGTGATACAGCCTCAAAGATTTGTTTCTGATCACTCAACGACATGCCGGCATTATCGGCCGCAGACTTAAATTTTGCGAAGCCGGACGTTAGCGTGTTGATGCCGACTCCGTATCGTTTCGAGACATCCAAAAGCCATTTTTGACTGTCTGCAAATTCTTGCGCGCTCGACGAAACATTTTTTAAGGCTATGCGAGCAGCGGTAGTCTCTTTCGACACCTCCCGCATGCGCGAAAGGAAGTTCGAGAGTCCGATCGTTCCTGCACCAAGGGTTGAAGTGAACGCAAGGAACTGTGCTTGCAACCCACGGAGGGACGCAACCAAACCGGCAACGCCGTTCTTAAATTCTTTGGTCAGAAGTTTGACCGCAATTTTCAGTGAAAGATCAGCCATATACTATCCTCTCGCTTTCCAGGTTAATTTATTCGGGTCGAGCAGTTCGCCACGCATGAACTTCTCGAAGGTTTCTTTGTTCTTTTCGATGTTTGCCAATCCTTGCTTCGCCATATCTTCCTCTTCCCACGGGAAAGGGTAGAACGTTTGCGGAGATCTCATTCGGGTTCTGGTAGCTTCTTTTGAAACGTGGGGGAGTATCGAGAGGTAGCACCATAGACGGTCTGATTCTGCCTGCTGCTTGATCTTTTCGCCCATCACCTTCGCATATATTCCCATATCCTCAACAGGCATCTGGAACATCACGAAGGAAGCACTCATGCCCCCATGCACAATCAGACGAGCAGCCATATCGGAAACCAGCTCCGGAGCCGAATCCTCCTTGACATCCGCACCTTCTTTGATCGATTGCTTAAACTGGGAGATGTATTCATGGTATTGAGCAAGTTCGCGCAAAGCCTTCTTCATTACCCTTGGCGCGTTAAGCATGGCGGCCCGATACTCTTTGAATGATGTGTATTTACCATGGAGATCTCTCGTGGCGCAATACATCATTTGGAGCATGTCATCTTCGCACGAAAAGTCAATTAAGGCAAAGGATTTCCCGGACAACTTCTCCCATCGAACGACGGAGGCTACATCGATATGAAGCATGGATTTGATAAAAATAGGGGAGGGGAACGCTCCCTCCCCTTGGGTTAAACAATGTTACGTATTATGCTGCCGGGGTCGATTCGGAAAGTGCACCGTCACCGGTCAGCGTGATCGAGCACGAAGCGATCTCGCTACCACCGCCCGCGTTGAGCGAGAGCTGGGTGATCACAGCCGATCCGCGTACATATACAGTGTCGCTCTCTTCGAGGGCATAGCCCGCCTCTGCTGCCTGCTGGAACTCCTCGTCGGTGTCGGCGACCTTGCCGAGGATTACGACGATCGGGCGGCGAGCAGCCATGATCTGCTTAAGCGTCTCGAACGACATGTGACCCGAGGCCTTCGACAACAGGGCGTCGCACGAAACCGTCCACCCGAGCTGGCCGGCAAGCGTGTTCTTCCAGTTGCCACCCATTTTATTCGATGTGTCGATCGTGTCTGCGCTAATCTCTACGCTACACGACGTGCCAAATGCAATAGGAAATAGGTCTGTGGCCGGTGCGCTTCCGTCCGACAAACCATCAATGCGTTTCTCGACGTACAGCATGATTCGGTCGCCCTGAATCGTATCCTGCTTGGCGTTGTAAACCTGTTCGTTATTGAGTGTTGATGCCATAGTTTTACAAAATTGAGAATTTGAGTACTTGAATAAATTTCTGATCTACAACATTTTCAGTACTATCCTTGAACTCGATAGAAAACGTTTTGTGAGTGCCCTGCAAAACGTCATAGACCCTATCAGCAATGTCGAGCGAGCGTTCATAATCGGTGCTAACAATGCTGATGTAGAAGTAAAATCGAAGGCTTGCAAAGCCTCCCATTTTGTTGAGAGGTTCCGTATCGACGCCATCACGCTGGTAGGCGATAAAATCACCTGTTGTATTCTGCGGGGCGACGATCGGGAAGATTTTTGAACCGACAAATTCTTGCATCGTGGTATCTGCCTTTAACAGATCAACCACATCTCGCATTACCTTGAATTTAGGTGTTCCTGCTGCCATAACTCTAATTCAATCGACTTTGCATTCGCTGAATAGCCTCTTGTACTCCATCATAAATGGCCTCATAGGCGGCTTTTTCTTCGGTGAATCGGGCGTCATGCCAGAAATAGTTCGCGGGCATCACACCTTGATATGCTCCTGAATCGGTGAATCGCGGACCCGACCCTAAATCTACGAGGTGGGCGTGATTGCCAAATTGAGCTCGCGCGCCCAAATCGCCCTTGCGAAAAAAGCCTGCATAAGCCGTAAGATTCTTTTGACGCCATTTGGTGCGGAAGGCTCTCATCAAGTTACCGACACCACCATGTCCGAGCAGTCTTGTCTGAAGATTTAACTTTCCGCGAGCGACGAAGATTCGGGCAGCGTTCATCAGGCCTTTTTTTACGGCCTTTTTTTGCTCCAATTTAGAGGCTTCAGCCAGCAAGAAGTCGATCAGCTGCTGCGTCTCAAAATCCACCACAAATCCACTCATACTACTCGTTTATCTTCGTTACGTTGATCGCCAGGGTGTTATCAGAGAATCGCGGGACGATTAGGATGATCTTGAAAAATACACCTCGGTATTCAACGATCTGATCCTCTTTGATCTTGGGGTAGTTGTGTACCCGAAGAACACCAAACGACCCATAGAACTGCTCTTTTGCGTCAATCTTATCCTTACCAGTTACGTTCGAGAAACGTTCAGCGAAAGCCTTGCAACTCCAAACTTTCTCGCGTTGAGTTGTTACGGAGCCATACGGCGTCTGCGTACGCTTTAGTGTGTAAAAGGTCGCCCGATCCCGAAGAAGTCCGCGTCTCATCGTGAGTAATTTCTGTATTTGGAAACAAGAATATCGTACGTGGGTACCTTCTGCATGATCGCGCCAAAAGCAACCGTTTCTCGAGCAGTGTAGAACGTGCCAACAACAAGCAGTGTGGCAACTTGTAGCGGAGCCGGTATTACACCATACTTCGCTACAAGGTCGTCCTCGCTTTCCCCTACGTCAGCATGCACAAGCATCTCTGCCGCGTTGATGTAGCTTTGAATCAGCGCGTCATCATCTGTGTACTCGGCTTCGAGGTTCAAATGCTGCTTTGCAAGTTCAAGGGAGGTGTATGCCATACCGATTGATGTTTATTATTTCAACGAGCCAATAGCGAACGACTCGGGACGAATCATGCCCATGTTGTAGTAGCCCGTAAACACGAGGCGTACCAGGCCGTTCGTGCCCTGCGTGTAAGGATCGACGATCAACTCCATCGAGCCCCACTGGCCAAGGAAGTAGTCAGCCCAATTACCGAACACGATACCGTACTCGTCGGCGGAATCCTGCAACTCCTTCGGCATGTTGTTCGTGCGGAGGGCCTTATAACCGTTGATCACACCATCGCCATTGCCGTCGAAGATGAAACCACCTGCACCCGAGGCATCCTTAACCTTGGTCTTGGCCTTCGATACGAGTGCCGGGTGCATAATGTAGGCGAGATTACCGAACAAGGCATTGTTCAGATCAGCCTTCTCCTCCAGCTTGACAATATTCGCCCAGTTCATGTCGCCCGTTACAGCATTCGGCGTCTCCATGAACAGGCCATCGGGAACATTATCCTGATGTGCGGCCTTGCTGAATACGGTCTGCTCGATCTTCTGGGCCATAGCAACTGCGGCCAACTGACGAATCAGGGCCTCCACGCTACGATTCTCCTGAACGAGCAGCTGGCGCGAAATATCGACATAGGCAGTCAGTCGCTTCGGCGTAAACACGGCACCCTTACTGAACGTACCGGCACCATCCTTCGCGGCGACATTCTCGCCCTCCCAGTTCACGGTAACGGCACTGTGCTTCGGCCAATAGATATTGCCCTTCAAGCCGTACATCATACGTGCACCAGCCTTCGACAATACGAGGTTGGCCTCCAAAGGCAGCAGCAACTCCTGCTGAACGTCGTCAATTACGACCCCGGTTGCGGCCTCCTTTGCAGCAGTGTACGCAGCGCGATTCTCGTAGATGGGGAGGATGATCGACGAGCTGTCTGCCGCAATGCCAGCCGAGCGGTGCTCCTCCGATGCTTTCGAGATATACTCTGCATCTACGTCATGCAACGCGCTGTTGTTCATCCTCGCACGAATAGCGCGAGTAAGTGAGAACTGCTCTACCTTTTTCCCATAGGGAATACCGGTGCGAGCCTCAATGAGTTCAGCCTCTGCGATCTCATTGCGAAGATTGTACATCTTCTCCTGAAGTTCGCCAAGCTCCTTCGTCTCTGCCTCGTTAGCCATTCGATTCTCGGTCTTTGCCGCACCCCAAATGGCATCCGAACGCTTTTTGCACTGCGCCATCTCATCGCGCAGCTCTGTGATGCTCTTTCTCTGTGACATCCTTTTTCTTTTTTAGAGGTTATTATTAAAGGTTCATTCGCTTTCGCAACTCTTCGTGGTAAGTTCCGAGATCAACGCGCATACGCTCTGCTCTTTCTCGGTGCATATCTTCGCGGCCTCGCGTGTACACAGTTGTTGCGCTGTACGCTCCGTTGTACACTGGCGAAACATCGAATAGTTCTGCGATCTTATGAATCGTTCGGCTGTCGCGCGTATCGCCGTAGTGCCACGTATCATCCTCAACCGTAAAGCAAAACGAGCTCTCGCAAATCTCACCACGACGCAGGTTTTCCAGCAATTCGTCACCAAGTGCCGTACGTGGAGCCTCGAATCGATACAAAAGGCCTTTCTCATCCACGATCAGTTGCAAAGAGCCTTCGCCATTGCGAGAACGCGCTAACACGCCTCGATCTACGCTGTGATTCAGTACGGCCAATACATCGCTTCGCTCAATCACGCCATCCAAGGCCCCGCGCTCGATGATCTCATCAAAGCAAAGCCCATCTGACGGAGTATCGAACAGCATGGCATAGCCCTCAACGATTCGAGACTCTTTCGCATCCTCTGATCGGCAAAGAGATACTGGGAAGGCGACGTTTCGTATTTCTCTTTTGTTTTCTTCCATTCCTATGCTTTTATTACCTAACCATTTTTTTGTATTACATTTCTCCACTCGGAGCCTCCGATGGTGCAGAGGTAGCCTGTGAGAGCGTTTGCAGATTCACCGGGACGAATGGAGTATCACCACCCTCAAGGCGGGGAAGATTGTTTTTCTGACGAATCTCGTTAATGGTGATTGCTCCGATGTTAAACATCGTCTGTAAATACTTTGCCTCGGCAGTTTTATCCGTGCGCAACAATGCGGTCGTGTCGAACTCGATGGAATACATACTTTGCTCGCTTGGTAGTAGTAATTTGCGGTTCAACTCGGCCTCAAACTTTGCAACAAGCGGAGCGAGCGTGTCACTCAAGTGTTGCAGTTGCATTGCCTCAACGGTAGAATAGCTTGATTTCGAGAGATCGAAACATTTGATAGGCGACACACCGAAGAAGCGGCAGATGTCTCCAACGTTAAATAGACGGCTTTCGATGAGCTGTGAATCTTTAGGCGACACCGCTATTGGCTGGTATTTCATATTGCCCTCCAAAACAGCAATACCGCCTGATGCTCCAGATGCTGCACCAACGCGGCTGGCCCACGTTTCGTAGATTTGATCTTTTTGCTCCTTATTGAGCTGGCGACCCTCAACGGTCAGGATTCCGGATACATTTCCTCCGCCATGGAAGAATCCCGAGGCATGGTCTTCGCTGCTTTCAGCAATACCGATAGTGTGCTTTGCATGCGTTAGTGTAGAAACGCCGATAACACCATCGTAACTGAAATTCAAAAAATGCAAAATATCTCGAGGATTCACCAACTTTTGCAGCCCTTGCACGCGATAGTATTTGCGACGCACTCCGTTCCCATCGGTTACAAATTCGACGGATACGGCAGCGGATGGTATATACACTAATTGTTCGACTCGATTGAGCGGATCTCGCTGAATGTAAGCATAAGCGTTACCCTGCAAATCGACTGCGGCCTGCATAGTCTTAAAGAAGGTAAACCTTGACATATCTACATTCGGCTCGATGTTCAGGATACGAGATAATGGGTGGTCGAATGCCTCCTGCTTGAAGCCATCCGCACCTTTTTTGTAAATTTTCAATGGGAGCGATCCGATGTCGTCTGATTTTACCTCAACACATCGATAAACGGCCGAAAGTTGCATTGCGCTATCTCGGCTGAAGATCAAAGGGCTCACTCCCGCATAGCTATAAGCATTGAGGGACGATAGTTCTTTCTTGGACGCTTTTCTGAATGATAGGGTATGCCCCCAAATATTGATTTCCATAGTTGCGCTTTTGTAGCGTAACCAAAAAAATGTAATACACGGCTAATAGAACTCTCCGTATCTCGGGGAAACCAAATACACACCGAGGGCTTGCAACATCGAAATCACGCCATCGATTTTCTTTTCTGCAAACTGTTTTGTCGGTTTGGTATTTCCGTTGTGGTCGCGCTTTAAGACCACGTTTCGGAAGCAATAGCGGTTGATTTCGTTATTGTCGATAACAGCTTGTCCGCTCATAAATAGACGCTCGCACTCTTTCACGCTTCGGTTAAAGTTACCAAGGGCCTGGCTGAATGGCTCCATAGGCAAACCCTCGGCCTCTGCGTTGATCGTAAACTGCGTGGCATTCCAGGTGTCGTATGCTATTTTCTGGATATTCAACACGCGACCAATATCCTTGATGTCATTCAGGATATAGTCATAGTCGGTTACATTACCGGGGGTAATAGTGATTAGTCCTCGATACCGCCAATCACCATACAACACCTTGAAACGGTTTTCTGAAAGTGCAGCTTCCGGCAGGTAGTATCGGGCAAAGAAATAGTATTTATCCTGTGTGGGGATAAGGAATCCGGCAGACGTGAGGTCTCCGGTAGCAGAGAGATCGACTCCACAATAACAATCCATTCCTCGGAAATCCTCTATGTTGATCTTCTGTGTCGCTTTAACGAGATAGTGGTCCGGAATCCACACAGTTTCAGCGTCGCACCAAATGTTGAAATTTTTGGTTTTGACACCAACTTCTTCGGTTGGGCTATTAAGGGCCTTTTTCACTTGGTCGCGCAAGTATGATGCACGCACCGTAACACCAAGATTTGGGTTTGATTTCACCCACACGCTTTCATCCTTCCAATCATCATCTTCGTCGAGGCAATAGATCAACGCAAAAAGAGAATCATCCTGTTTTACGCCGTGCAGAACCTCGTAACACATCGTTCGATACGCATAGCAAGGGCCGCCTTTATCGAATCCGGCTGTCGTGATGATTACACCGAGCGGATTCTCGCGCATACCCTGCGAGGATTGAAGCACATCCTTCAGGCCTGTATCTTTGCTCGCATGATACTCATCCAATAGCCACATCGAAGCATTGAATCCATCCAGGCGAGAATCATCTGCTGCGAATACGTTCATATTAGACAGCATGCGATCGTATGTGATATTGTTCTTGAACGGCCGTAGCTGGCTTTGCGACGGATTCAAGCCGCGAGCAAACTTCTTGCACATATCGAAGGCGATTCGAGCTTGATCCTTCGAGTTAGCCGCAAGGTCCACCTCGGCATTCATCTCACCATCTCCGATAAGGCTGTACAAACACAGGCCTGCTGCAAATGCTGTTTTCCCTTGTTTTCGCGCCTGTTCGATGTAAACCGACGTTGTTAGTCTGGTGCCATCCTCGCGTCGGTAAAACCCATATATTGACGCTACGGCAAACTGCTGATATGGTTCGAGCTTGAATATTTTGCCGGCATGGCGACCGGTAAAGTGGCGAAGGTGCCCGAAAAACCTCAACACGCGATCGACAGCCTCCTCACGAAATTCGTAGGCTTCGTTTTCCATAAACCGAAAGAAACGTTCGCAGGCGAGCCTTACAAGCTCGCCTGCTACTATTCTTCCCTCGATTACATCTTGGGCGTATTTGAAATACGCGGGTGTCATTCGCCTTTGTTAAAGAGGTCTAAAGGGTCTTCCTCCTTTGTCTTTTCCGGTTTATGCGATCCCATTTGCGATTTGCTTTTTGGCGTGATACCAAACTCGCGCGTGATCCGCAAGAACTCATTCCAGTTCTCTCGGGCTATATTCACGTATGGGTGTTTCACCTCTTCACCTTTTTTGTTCACCGTAATCGCACCCGAAGCGAAAAGTTCGTCATTCGCTGTTAGGTAAAGATCGTAGCTCGTCGCCAATCGGTGTAGATGGGGAATGTCAGCGAAGGTTAGCTTGCGCTCCTCCTCGAGTTGTCGAATAATCCCGGATACAACCACCTTCGTCTCTTCATGTCGAATAGTAGCAGGGAACTCAAATTTGATTTTCTTTGGACGTGCCATAGCTATTGTGTATTTTTTGGTGACAATCTTTGCAGATAGACATCAAATTGTTGTAATCGAATGCAAGGAAAGTGCGACGCATCGGATCATCCGTGCTCATGAAACTGGTGATGTGATGCACATCTTCAGCCGGTCGATATATCCCATTTTTCTTACATATTTCACAGAGCGGTTCATCCATGATCTTTGCGGCTCGAAGGCGAGCCCATCGCTTCGTTTGGTATATCTTTCTGCGAGCTTCAGCGTAATGGTTACCACTCCGATTCGCGGCTGTTCTTTTGGGCTTGTTGATAGTCGGCATTGCTTTTAAGTTCTTGGTGGTAGTCTTTAGTGGTCTGAAAACGTATCATGTCGAAACGATATTTGAAGTAGGAGATAAACTCTTGATCACTCTTCATAGTTTCGCAATGTTTGTCGGTCATTATATACAGGACGGTTTCGTGTAGTAAGTCGTCAAATTCCAGAAAACGAATACTGATAGCGCGGGCAGATAGTTCCGATAAAATTCTATCGTAATTTCGTTGCAGATAATCTGCCGCTGATGGCACTTCTGCATTATCTTTCCGCCTTCTTCTCATAACCCCGTTCGTCCAAAATACGGGATAAGCCTATCTCGAGAATCGTGCGAATCGTAACCGATCGGCTTACATTGTGCGATTCGCTGATCTCACGTATTCTTTCGTCCTGGTATGGCGACAGCCGCACGCAGACTAAAGTCTTTATCTGTATATTTTTTTTCGCCGACATCTTGCTTCTGTTTTATCGGTCCTATGATCGTTGAGCTCCATTCACCGCCCATCTTTTCAATGGCATCCTGCGCGTCCTGGGAGACTTCAGCATCAGATAGCAGTTCTGATGGCCCGTCGAATAGGAATGAGATCGCCTCCATGCGCATCGCTACCTGTTATCTCCTTCGCCTATGATCACGCCTCGCTTGGCGCGGTCGGCGAGTTTGTCGAGGTTCATCTGCGCAACCTCTTCGAGCGGCCAGCCAAAGCGTTGAGCGAAGTGTGCAACAAACCAAAGG
Source organism: Alistipes sp. (assembly GCA_017437045.1). GTDB lineage: Bacteria > Bacteroidota > Bacteroidia > Bacteroidales > Rikenellaceae > Alistipes. Next base: position 5,080 of record JAFSBY010000043.1, on the reverse strand, counting down.
ACATCGCCGAGTTCCTTTTTCATTCCTTCGGAAAAATCTGCGATATTTCTTCGCAAGTGGATGTCGTTTCCGTCGATGTAAAGGTAGTCTTTTCGCACACCCTTCGCTACTTTGTCGGCTAACTCGCCAACCTCGGCAATAAGGCCAAAGAGCGAATAGGTGTCATTGTCCGATGACTCCGCATTAGTCGTCATCGCTTTTTGTTGATAATCGTTAAGTGTCATATTTTACTTTTTTGGATTAAACTATAAGAGCGGATTTCTTATGTTACTTTGCATTTAAGATTTCTTCGATCCCATGCTTTGAACCAACTGCCAAGCAAACGAATAAGGTGTACATCTCTTTATCCGTCATTCCCATCCGAGTAAATGCCGATGGTCTTATATCAATCTCATTTTCGCAAAGTTCATCCCACGTCTTCTTCCTCTTTTCGGGGTCGTGTATATCCATCGAAAACATCACACCCTCGAAGATGCTTCGGTCAATCTCGAAGTAGACTTTCACTTTCTTTTCTGACTGCATAATCTTTTATCGTTTTGGTTGTTTAATTTGTAATTCTCCTCTTTAAGTTTTATGCACATATCGTAGAGCGCATCTATAAGTTCATCGCCCTGTGTGCCGTAAAGATGGCCAACGTGGTCATCTTCAAACTTTCTATATGCGATACGCCACCTGCTTAATGCGAAGAATATTTTTAATTGCGCTCTATACGCCTTATCTCCATACTTATACCAACAATAGGTAGGCAGTATCTCAATCAACTCGCCAATGGAGTAGGCTCTATCGCACCAAATAGCGTGGAATCCCATAGGGATAGCACTCTTTATTGATTTCGGCTTCTCAAACCCCAACTCAATCAGCTCGGCGGTCTGCTCTGGCGTTGTAAATTGTCTCATCGCTTTATTGAACATCAATTTGTTTAATCTCTCCACACTTTTGGCAGATATATATAAACTGTTTGTGGAGACAACTTAATTCTACCTCCTTTACAAGTTTCCAATCGTGGAAACAGGCTTTCTTTGCAAGTATATTTTTGATTATTTTCCACATAACTATTTAGATGTATTTTGCTCTATTACTACTCTGTTGTTACAATAGTCACAACATAAGACAAATGGGGCATATACTCTTCCACATTTAGGACACACCCATCCAACAGGTGCATTACATTCCAATATACTCATATCTACTCCTCCAAATACTCTTTGTTAAAATAGCCTTCTCCTATTAGCCACTCGATATGCGCTATAATATCATCGTAAAGATTGTCAGATAAATCAGTACAACCAATCAAATCGTTATATCCTTGACCTTCTTCGTCTATATAGTGATATTCATAAGATACCCCTTCTGAATTTACCGCTAACGCAAAACTACGATACCTACAATCTTGAATACCTTGTGGCATCATTTCAATCAACCTATGTAGAGACCAAGCAGGAATATCTGTGCCACAAGGACTGTGGGCAACAAGAATCCAATCTTTATCTGGGTCAGTATCCGCAAGATGTTTAGGCTTATATTCATAAGCCATATCTGCAGTTTCCTTCTTCAAGACCAAAGCAAGCAATCGCTCCGACTGCTCTTTGGTCGTACAAACTTGGCTATTGAATTTCATAACTACTCCTCCATCATTTGTAGCCACTCGGCTGGGATTGAAATTATTGTTCCACCACCCAACTTGCATAGCAAGCACACAATCCCCCTGTCCAAATATGGAGCTAATGATAATATACTCACCTCGTCAAAAAGTTCTACTCTATAGTAAGAGGGGTGCTCTGAACCTTTGGCTATTACTTGAGCCTTGATAAAAAGGCTCAAGAATTTACAATCGCTTTCTTCGGATTGAATCAATTTATTACTCATTTTTTACTTTCTTTTTCTATTCTTCCCCTCCCTCGCTTTTTCATAAACCATATCAACAATCCCTGCAGCAACTTTGTGTACCTGCTCCAATGTAAAAACATCGGTATCGGGAAGCTCAACATTCTTGCAAATAAAGTTGAACAGTTTCTTCGCTTGTTTGTATGGGGCTTTTGAAAACTTTGTCATTTCGATAGCATACACAATTGCATCTGCCTTTGTCCGAACCTTTAATTCGACGGTTTCTGATATTGTTGGTTCTACGAAACCTCTGTTGCTCTGTTTAACGATTTCTGCCATACCAATTCTTTTATTTCAACTCCGTATCGCGGTGATTGTGTTATGCAAATGCTTAAGCCGAGTCGCTGCTCGATAAGCTCTGCGTACCGTCGTTTGTATGTACGCTCTTCTATTGCCAAACCTTCCATCTTGCGACTATACCGCCAATTTGATGTACATCTGAAATCCATGTCCTTTTTATAGAAGTTTTCCTGCTCAGCATTTACCCTTCGTATTTTTGTCTGGATTTTTTTCAGCTCTTTGGCCAAGCTCGCATCTATCTCGACGACGCTTTCCGTAGCCTCGTCTTCGAAGCTCGAGAACACATCACCAACTACATAGATGTACTTTACATTCGTAACATAGGATTTCATGACATCCTTAACAACAAGCCAATATCGTCGTTTTTTCATAGCTCAATTTTTTACTCATTCGACATTTTCATTGCATCAATTCAGGATTGTCGTGGATGTTGCCGATGATATACATTCTATCAACGGCAGCCATCCCTGCTACATCTGGGGCGTTAAATAGTGCTTCGTACGGGGAGCACAGCCCGAATCCTTGACATTGCTTTGCCCATACAACGGCAAAATGGAGCCTATTTGGCTGAGATAATTCTTCACCGCGCTCGTATGCGTCAATTTTACCATTAGACGGTAACAGCAATACATCCCCCTCATAAATCTCCCTGCCGTTCTTGTCAAGCAAGCCCGTGAACTGACCTACGGTGTCGGGATCGACAACCTCCTGCTCGGCTATGCTATCCGGAGCCGCTATGTTCACCTCCTTCGGCATGATGAAGCATGCCGGTGCGTCGTTCGGATTGAATGGGTTGCGCAGCTCTACGAGGTTGCCATACAGCCATTCTCCGTTGTCGAGGCGTTTGCCTCGGAATTTAATTTCTCTCATAATTCTAATTTCTGCTGTAAATAATTCTTTGCATAATATTCTCTAATCCCTGTTTTCCCAGTCCACCAATCGAAGACTTGCTCATCGGTTAAGTTAGGGATAGTCGTCCACATACCCCCCCCCGCTTTCGCGGTTCCTGATTCTGTGGATCGTGCGAATGATCGCTGCTTTATACTTCGGGTATCGCTCCTTTGCCATTTGCTGCTCGGACTTTCGAGCCATTGGGCAAAACAAACACCCGATACGCTTCCATCCTTCATCGTAGAGCTTGCAGTACGCCAGCTTTCGGTCGTGGATGAAGGCCCAAACATCCTCATCGCTCCAATCTATGATCGGAGCAATTATCAGCTTATCCTTCTTGCCGAACCTGGCCATACATTGACCTTCGATCTCATTCTCTCTGTTGAATTGATCCAGCGACCCGCTGAACTTATGGCCGCTTATTTCGACTTCGTTTCGTTTTGCTCGATTTCGGCTCTCGGCTCGTCGAATGCCGATGAGCGTTGCCGTACCCTCACCAGCGCACTCCTTAAGCTCTGCGCAACAGAATCGCGCAACTCTCGTTGGAAGCATCCCTTTCTTCTCGCAAAGTTGCAGGAACGTATATCGTGGTCGGTCTATGATCACGTCAGGGTAATGCTCGCGGATAAAATAAACCAGCTCGGGAGGATCAAGCGTTGTGAGCTGGTAATGTGCCTCGAACTTCACACCGGCCTCTTTCGCTATGTGGTAGAGGCATTGACTATCCTTTCCGCCACTGAACGCAAGAAAGAAGCCCTTATCGCTCATCCGCAACGCCATCGGCTCGGCTCTTCGCAGGAGGTTGATGGAATAGTCTATTTTTCCTTGCAAGCTCATACTAATCAATTATAAAATCCAAATCTTCGATCGCGCGTTTGATCGCAACTCTTTTCTTCTTTTTAAGCAGATTTACCAGCCGATCTCTCTCCAAGATCACACCCTCATCGCTCGTTCGCTCACGGTATATCCGCAATTTCTCGAGGCGATCAATCCGGCCTCTTACCGTCTTAAAAGATAGGTCGATGGTTTTCTGCTTGTTTTTGAAATCGACGTCAGTCACCCCCCCCCGAGCGCGCTCCTTTAGGAGGTCGTCCTGCTCTTTGTAGAGGGTTGCCAATTCATTGCGATACTTGGTCAGCTCCGCGTTGATGTGTTCTACGTTCTTCATCGTCTCATCCGTTTATCCATTCCGCCACTACGGCTCTGATGCCGAAGTATAGCCAGAATAGGAGGTTTGCTATTGTGTTCATCTATTTGTCGAAGAAAGATTTGAATGCTTCGTGGCCATATTGCCCTTTTGTCAGCTCGATTACCTCGGCGATCGTATATCGGTCGCGCTTCTCGCTTTCAGGCAATACACGCTCAACGAATCCTCGTGTTCCGGCAGCGCAGGCACCGGTGATTACGCGGTAAGCCTCGATAGCCTCTTCAAAGCTAACCTCGGTCTGCTTCGTCCATCCTTCGTACTTCGACTTGTCTCGGTTGGCGATCTTGTAAATCAGATCCTTTTTAGCCTCGGCAATCGTGTCGCCATGCGCCCACTTCCCGTTGCCATCCGTGACGAGGTATGAGATCTTGCCACTGCCGATGCTCTTCACGTGGCATACATTACCGCGACGTTCTACGAGCAGCTGGAAGATACCGTCGGCCTTGATGAACTTTCTACCGCGCCACTCCCACATCATCGGTTCGGGGGCATTGCGATTAACACGTGACATGTCCGGTTTCTCCGTCAGCTGGTTGTTGTCGAGATAAAGGCCACCTCCGATAGTCATACCTTCGGGGAAGGAGATCTCCGTCAGCTGGTTGTTGCTGAGATAAAGGTCACCTCCGATAGTCATACCTTCGGGGAAGGAGATCTCCGTCAGCTGGTTGTTGCTGAGATAAAGGCCACCTCCGATAGTCATACCTTCGGGGAAGGAGATCTCCGTCAGCTGGTTGTTGTAGAGAGAAAGGTAACCTCCGATGGTCATACCTTCGGGGAAGGTGATCTCCGTCAGCTGGT
>JAFSBY010000042.1 GCA_017437045.1 Alistipes sp. | reverse complement strand
CAGAGATCAACTGGGGCGAGGGCAACAACATCTCGGAGGTAGCAGAAGACAAGGTATTTGCCGTTTGGGTAGATGAGGATGCTGCTGCTTACGCCGACAAGGTGGTTGTAAATGGTGCTTATGCCAAGGTTGAGGGTACGAACACGGCACTTATAACGACCGTTGAGGAGCTCAACGCTGCCGAGAATGACGTGCTCGTTTTGGGCGCAGGCAATTTCGGTACGATCGCCCTCAAGAGCGATAAGACCTATATTGGTACCGAGGGTACCATCGTGGATGCCATCAACCTCAACGGTGCACAGAATGTAACCATCAAAAACCTTGCATTTGACGCCGCAAAGGCAGGAATCAGTTATGATGGTAAGGGTAATGGCAAACAGTATGCTATCATTTTCAGCCCTGATAAAAACACGAAGAAGGGTTCTCGCAACCTGGTGATTGATAATTGCACCTTCGCAGGTACATTTGCAAACGGTGGCGTTGCGATTGCTTTTACGGATCAGAGTCGTGGTTCGGGCCAGTCGGGCGACATCACCATCAAGAATTGCAAATTCGAGACCGAGGGCGCATACTATCATATTTATGGCCATTATAGCGGTTACGGTGCCTTTAACATCGAGAACAACACCTTTGAGACCGCCTCGCAAGGCAAAGCCATTTATCTTGGCCGATACCAATCGAGCACGCCGGTTGTCGTAAAGGGTAACGCCTTTGAGGCTGTAGCAAGCTTTGAGGATGCAGCATATCTGCAAGCCCACAGCAGCAGCTACGCTGTTTCGTTTGATGCATCGAACAACACCTTTGCAAACTAACCATCTGCAAAGTTAGAGGGTGCAACAAAGGTTATCTGCTCGAAGAGGTTGTTTGGGCTTCCGAACAGCTCGTTTGAGCGCAGAGGGTAAGAAGTTGTAAAACCCTCTCATTTCTATCGCAACATACTTAAAGATGTTGAAAAAATTATAAAGTGAGTGAAGCCGGCCAGTCTGTGAAGATCCGCCGGCTTCTTTTTTTTATCTCCTTGGCCAATCGGGCTCGTAGCCCACAACCATGTATGCGAGGGCAAATAAAGGCCAAAAACGCCTTAAAAAAGGGCTTTTCTCGCGTTTGGCATACACTTTGCACCTCCCAGGAGCAGCACAATTCAAAACGAAAAACACCATGAAAAAATTGCTCCTTTTGCTGCCCGCAGTGGCATCTTTGGTGGTCGGAATCACCGCCTGTTCGGCTCAACACGAATGGAAACACGATCAGCGCAAAGCGACCCGCGAAGCCCTGCGGGAGTATCGTGACATGCTCTATCTGAACGACCTTTCGGATGCAGAATTTGCCCTCTTCGTCGATGAGGTGGCCAACGAATTAGAGGCCTCCTACCCCGTTTACACCACCTTTATCGAGATGCCGAACGTGGGAGATACGGTCGATATGGTGGTTGTCGAGACCATCGTGCAGGCCCTCAATGCCGACGCACACAACATGCGCCACATCTTCCCCTACTCCTATTTAGTAGCTCAAGGCATCCTGCCGGCCGGACTGGACCACAGCCAGCAACGGCAATTCTACTCCTGCCTGGCATCGGGCGTGAATGCTAACTTCTACTCGGTGGCGCAATTCGTCAATGCGCTGATCAACCAAACGGCCGATAACGCCCTGCTGCAACAGCTTCAGGCTCAATGCGCCAGCGATCTGTTCAACTGGACGATCGTCGTCGAGGAGGTCGTCACCCCGCTGCCTAACAGCCAAGGCAACTGCCCGAAAGCGTGCAAAAATGGGGATAAAACGGGATGCAAAACGGGAGGAAAAACCAATACCGGCGCCCCCAAAAAGAGCAAAAAATAGGGGCTTCAACCACCCTATTTTCAACCGACGGAAGCCACTCAAAACAGGTGGCAACCGTCTCTTTTTTTGGCCAATTTTCGTAACAAGAGCACCACTAAAACCGCCACAATCAGCCAGCAAAAACAACCATTGTTCAACTATTTTTCGGGTATCAAACCATTCAAACAGCCTCCATTTCATGATGAAAAATTGGGGGTTGATGGGAGAAAATCGGTCCTCTTCGACAAAAAAAATACGACAAAAAAAGAGTCGATTTATTTGCACCTTACAATTAAAAGTTGTACATTTGTGAACTTATATACCGAGGTGGATCCATGGCCAAAGTTCGCGCACGTAGCATGCGCCACCGCAGCCAAACGGCTAACCGATTACAAGACAACAAGTTAGCCGAAGATACGCTGAGAAAAAACTGAATTAAACGAACGGGTGCCGTTCCGCGAAGCAAATCAACGAGCGACACGTTAAGAAGCAAGAACGAGATACATGAAACGCCTACTGCTCATTTTGTGCCTGATGTCGAGCACGGTTCTCTTTGCCCAAGAGGTGAAGCAGGAGTTTATTCGGGATTCGCTGAAAATATACTTCCGTCAAGGTTGGTCGCAATACGATGCCTCGTACATGGGGAACAAGGGTCGCATGGATGCTTTCATTGAGCGCATTCAGCAGATCGAGTCGAGCACGGACAAGACCATCCTGGAGGTGGAGTATATGGCCGGTGCATCGCCCGAGGGCAACTTCGCGTTCAACCAGCAGTTGGCCGAGCGTCGTGCAGCCAACATCTCGAACTACCTGCACGAGCGGGTGGCCTTCGGTCGTCGTTCGCATGAAACGGTATTGGCATCGGAGGATTACAGCGAGTTGAAGCAGATGGTAGAGGTCTCCGATATGCCCTATCGCGATGAGGTGATCGCGCTGCTCGACAACATCGACATAGCCCATCTGACCGAGGCGCAGTCGATCGCTATCAAACAGGAATTGAAGGCGTTGCATGGCGGTGAGGCTTGGCGTTATATGTACAAGCATTTCTTCCCGCAGTTGCGCCGTTTCAGTGTCGTAGTGGTCATCGGTGTCGAGATTCCCGAGGAGATGCACTACGAGCAGCCGTTGAGCCTTTCGGCACCCCTGCCGCCGATGGATATCGCCCACTCGCTGTTGCAGCATCCCGCCGAGGAGCCGGTGATCGAGACCGGTTGCCAGCGCGAGTGGCTCCTCAAGACGAATTTCATCGGTTGGGGCATGTTGGTGCCCAATGGCGCGGTGGAGTATAAATTCAACTGCCACTGGTCGTTCAACCTACCGATCTACTGGTCGGGGCTCGACTACTTCAACCACAAGACCAAATTCCGCATGTTCGGTGTCTATCCCGAGATGCGCTATTGGTTTGGTAACCAAGATGGTCTGTTTGTCGGTGCACACCTCTCGCTGGTCTACTTCAACTATGCCGTACACGGTGAGTATCGCATCCAGGACCACGACAAGGATACGCCGGCTTGGGGTGGTGGTCTGAACATCGGTTATCGCATGCCGATCAGCAAGAACAACCGCTGGAAGCTGGAGTTCTCGGCCGGTTGTGGCGTGTATGACGTACACTACGACAAATTCTACAACGAAAAGAACGGCCTCCGGGCTGTGATTGACACCCATAAGACCATGTTCAAGTTGGACAATGTAGCTGTCAATCTGACCTATAGTTTCTACCCCAAGAAGCACAAGAAGTAAGATGAAGCGATTCTTGACATATCTACTTTCAGGTGTAATGCTCTCGGCATTCCTACACGCATGCAAAGTGCATGAGTGGCCTGATCCGTATAAGCCGGTCCAAGTCAATTTGGATCTGGTCTTCGCCACCGAGTTACCCCTCTATCAGATCGTGCCGGCCACGGGTCGTGCTTCGACCTCGATCGACGACTACGATATCCGTTACCAGGTGTGGGCTTACCTGCTCAACGAGAACGGTGACTACGACAAGGAGAGTCCGGCTTATAAGTTCACCTTCTCGCGCGACGATGTGCTCAAACTCGACTATTCGACCCAAATTTCGATCGATCAGCCTGGTCGCTACCACCTGATTTGCTGGACCGACTACGTAGATCAGGGTTCGACCGACCATAAGTTCTATGTCACTGAGAGCTTCACCACCATTACGCTTCGTGGTGATTCGGAGGCTGCTCACGTGGGTAGTAACGACTTCCGCGATGCCTTCTGGGGCACGACCGATATCGAGATTCCGAAGTTGGAGATCTCGGAGGAGGTGTCAATCGACGCCACGATCAACATGGAGCGTCCGTTGGCTAAGTTCACCTTCATCAGTACCGACCTTGATCAGTTTGTAACCCGCGTATTGGAGTTGCGTGCCGAGATTGCCCGCGCCAGAGCCGAGGAGCAGGCTGCAGCCGAGGGTCGAGCTATCACCGAGGAGGAGTTGAACAACACCGAATTTGAGACGCGTGTCAATCTGAACGATTTCCGCATCGTCTTTACCTACACGGCGTGGATGCCCTATATCTTCAACGCCCACCAGAACAAGCCGATCTACTCGCACGACCCGCGAACAGTGCAATTCGACTCGAAGCTCGTCGATCTGGGTAACAACGAGGCGGAGTTGGGCTTCGACTACTTCATGGTCAATGGTAAGAGCACGGATACAGACGTAAGCATGGCCGTTTACGACAAGGACGGCACCTTCATCACCTCGCAGGAGGTAAAGAAGATCCCGCTGACGCGAAGCAAGCTGACCATCGTGAAGGATAAGTTCCTCACAGCCGAGGCAGATGGTGGCGTAGGTATCAACCCCGACTTTGACGGCGACCACAACTGGGTGGTAGAGGACTAATAAAGAAACGATCATTCTATTTTAACAAGCGATATGAAACATCTGCTTCGATATATGGTAGCAATCACACTGGTTGCCTTTGCAGCCGCGTGTGGCAAAGAGGATGCTCCCGAAGCCCCGAACGAAAATACCGAGGTGACGGTCACCTTCTCGACCTCGTTGCCGGTTGTTGCGCGCGGCGCAGGTGAGGGTAAGTTGGCCAATGAGTTGCACTACGCGGTCTATCTCAATGGCGATTTGCGCCTGGCCACCAACTACAACAGCCCCATTGCCCCGATTGATCCCACGACGGGCAAGGCTACGCTAAATCTGGCTTTGGTCAATGGCTACACCTACGACATCGTCTTCTGGGCACAGTCGAGCCAAGCACCCTACGGTCTGAATTGGGAGGAGCAACATATCGCCATGAATTATAGCGCGAATGCCGGTAACAACGAACACCGCGATGCCTTCATCTACGTACTCAAGGCCTTGACCATCAATGGAGCCACACAGCGCACGATCGAGCTGAAGCGTCCCTTTGCACAGCTCAACATCGGCGTTTCGGACTACGATGCAGCCGCCGCGGGAGGCTTCACCCTGGCCGCCACAAAGATCAAGGCACAGGCCTGCCCGCGCTTGAAGTTCTTCGGTGCCAATGCCGACGAATATGGCATTGCCGAGGGAGCTTTGGAGCCGGTGACCTTTGCATGGGCTACCCCGCTGACGGGCGAGGATGCCACCTTTGAGATCGCCGGCAAGAGCTACAAGCGCGTTTCGACCAACTACCTGCTCATTGGCGGGAACACGTTGCATAGCGATGCGCTCAACATCGACATCGCCTTCAGCAACGAGGCTTCGGGCAATGGTACGACGCGTGAGGTTACCACGTTCAACGCCGTACCCGTAGAGCGCAACCACCGCACGAACATTGTCGGCACGTTGCTCACCAGCCCTGCCAACCGCGAAATCGTTGTCAATCCATAGGTACACCTATATAATAATATAAAGCTCGGCTTTGGCCGGGCTTTTTTTGTGTCGCATTTTCACCGTTTTTTCCTACCAACGGGTTTCAAAATTCAGATTCTTCTGCTATCTTTGTAGAATCGGGTGCAAAAGGCCCGCAAGTGTGAACGTAATCCAAAAACCAACCAACGATATGAAACGCAAAATTGTTGTAACCGTAGCCCCGGTATGCCATGTGGGCAAACCCGTACCCGAAGGATCGAAGAATCCCCTGACTCCCCAAGAGATTGCCGACGACGTAGCCGCTTGTGCAGCCGAGGGAGCCTCGATGGTCCACCTCCATGTGCGTGACCTGACCGGCGAGCAGACCTTCGACCTGACCACCTTCAGCCAGACACTCGACCTGATTGCCGAGCGTAGTGACATCGTGATCCAAGGTTCAACGGGTGGTCTTTCGACCCTCACGCTCGAGGAGCGCAGCGTCTGCCTCAATGAGCCGCGCGTCGAGGTAGCCTCGCTCAACATGGGATCGGTCAATTTTGGCGAGAGTGTCTATATCAATACCCTGCCCGAGATTCGCTATTGGGCCGGACGCATGCGCGAGACAAAGGTGGTTCCCGAAATGGAGATCTTCGATTTGAGCATGGTCGAGACCTGCACCAAGCTGGCCGACGAGGGTGTGCTGGATCGTCCGATGAGCTACAACTTCTGCCTCGGCACGGGTACAGCCAGCAATCTGAAGGATACCCCCCACAACTTGAGCTGCATGCTTTCGCTCATGGAGCCGGACGGCCACTGGGGACTCAACAACGATTCGATGAAGGACCTGCACTTCTTGGGCTGCGCCATTGCCATGGGTGCCAGCGTCGTGCGCGTCGGTTTCGAGGATAGCTTCTACTACGAGGAGGGTAAAACCGCCCCGACGAACGCCTTCTTAGTGAAGAAACTCGTCGAATTGGTGCGCGCATTGGGTTGCGAGCCCGCCACACCGGCCGAGGCTCGTGAGATCTTGGGTATCACCAAATTACGTGGATAGATGAGACACAACCTCACGTGGGCTTCGGAGCGATACGGAGCACCGGAAAGCGGCATGGACTATCAGATGATCATCGCCGAGGAGTTGCGCCGCCGACGCATTCGCCTCGTGGTGATCGACGATGACCCGACGGGCATTCAGACCGTGCACGGCTGCCTGCTGCTCACCCAATTCACCCCGGAATGGGTCGAGGCGGCATTGGACGACGCGGTGCCCTTCTTCTACATGTTAGTCAATAGTCGCGCCTTGACCGAGGCGCAAGCCCGACAGGTCGTACGCGAAGCGGTCGAGGCAGTCTTGGCCGCAAACCGTCAGCGTGGCTACAACCTGCTCTTTGTAAGCCGCAGCGACTCGACCCTGCGCGGCCACTTCCCGGCCGAGAGCGATACGATCAGCGAGGTGCTTGCCGAGCAAGGACTACAGTGCGTCATGCCTACCCTCTTCGTGCCGGCCTTTTTTGAGGCGGGACGCATGACCATCGAGGGCATCCATTACATGGCCTCGGGCGAGGAGCTGATCCCCGTCAATGAGACCGAATTTGCCCGCGACAATGTCTTTGGTTACCAAAACGCCGAGTTGGTGGCCTATATTCTCGAGAAGGGCAAGGGGGCGATCAGCCGTGAGCGGGTTTCGCATGCCTCCCTGCGTTCGTTGCGCATGCTGCAACCCGACCAACTCGCGCAACAACTTGCGGCCACAGGACGAGATCAGATCGTTGCCTTTGATGCGCTCGACTACCGCGATCTGCGCAAACTCTCGTTGGCCATCTTGGCGCAATTCGACCCGAATGGCACGTCGCAGTGTGGTGTCATCCGCAGCTCCTCGTCACTCCCCAAAGCCTTGAGCGGCATCGAAGAGCGAGGTTATGTAGCGGCCGAAAATGAAGGGGCACGCGGAGTCGTCATCGTGGGTTCGCACGTCAAAAAGAGCACCGAGCAGCTGATGTATCTGCTGGAAGGTGAGGGCGTTCAAGGAATTGAGATTGACGTCGAGGCCATCCTGAACGACGACCCGTTGCTCCAAGAGCAGCTCTTGCAGGAGGCGGCTGCCTGTCACGCCCAAGGCATCACGCCCGTTCTCTACACCTCGCGTCGTGAGGTACGTTGCGATGATGCAGCCAAACGTCAAGCGTTGGGCGGGAAGATCTCGCAATGTCTGGTGCAGTTGGTCAAGGAGCTCCCCTTCCGCCCCGACTTTTTGGTCTCGAAGGGTGGCATCACCTCGCACGACATTCTGACGCACAGCCTCGGTATCCGTTGCGCGCGCGTCGAGGGACAGGCGGCAGCCGGAATCCCCACGATCCGTACCTCGGCCGAGGATCGGTTCCCCAACCTGCGCTACATCATCTTCCCGGGCAATGTCGGCTCCGTGACATCGCTCCGCGAGGTGGTAGAACGGTTACGCGGGTAACTCCCCAAAAAGAAACCGAAAGGGGCTGTCCAACACAAGGTTTGGACAGCCCCTTTCTACAAGAAGTCAGCCTCTTTATTGCGCCTGCTGATCTGCCTCCGAGGTTAAGATCGTCACCTTCATGCCGACATAGACGAATCGAACGAGCAACTGCAAATCACTATTGCGCAGGCGAATACACCCTTCCGTAGCGCGTGTTCCAATCGAAGCCTCATCGTGCGTGCCGTGGATGCCAATACCCTTGTGTGGCGGGGTGAACAGACGGATAAAATAGGGTCCATAAGCCCCCTTGATCCACCCTTTACCATCCTTAAAGTCGTGCTTCCATTTGGCAGAATCAAGGATCTCCTGTACGTAAAACTCCCCCTCGGGCGTCTTCATATCCCCCTCCTCACGTTTATCGCCCAAGGCCAGCCCACACGCAATCGGATAGCAGGCCCACTCTTGATTCTTGTCATCGAGTACACGCAAGGTCATGGTCTGTTTCGAGACCTCGATGCGCAGCGCAGGTAGGCTCTCGATTTGGGGCGCGGTCGTAAAACTACAACACAGCAGACCGGTCAGCAGGAATAAAAGTACAAAACGACGCATAGGGCTATAATTTATCTAAAACTAACAAAATCAGGACGTTCAGGATTGAAACGATAGCCCGGCAGCGAGCTTTCGCGCGTCAAGCGGAAATACTTACTCTCGGCCAAACCTCCCGGGCCAAACGCTACACCCAAGCGAATCTGAATCGTACCAATCACCAATCGTTCGTTGCGAAAACGTACGCCACAGCCAATCGCGGCATAGGCATCGTTGCGAAACACATTAGCATGCATGCCTAACAGTCCGGCATCGACAAAGCCAAAGATCACCGTACGGAAGCCCAACGGTTCGTAGGGGGTAAAGAAAATTGTCTCGGTGTTCAAGACCAGACGCGTCAGCCCGATCCCTCCATCTTCGAGCACATTCAACCCGTGCTCCTTGGTAAACTCTACCACCTCACTCGAGCCCATAAAGCGATTCCACCCTTGCGTATAGCCTAAACTAGCAAATTGGCGATAGTGGGTGCGCCGCTTGTGCCAAAGGTTCGAGAACCACCCCACCATACCCGACAAGGTCGTGCGATGCCAATGGCCGCTCTTCGTGTCGATGAAGCTCCCCAACTCAAGGCCGCCCTTCAAGAAACCCACCCCGTCGATAAACCCACCGACCATCTGCGAGGTGCCGAGGTAATAGTCATCACTAAACTCGCCCCATTGGTAGCCAAACGTCAGATCGCTCTTATAGCCCGACGCCAAATATTCGCGCGTTCCATAGCTATAAATCATATCCGACGAATAGAAGTGCTCGTGATAAAGACCCAACGAGACCAAAGCCACATTGCGACAATGCAAATCAGGATGCGTTCGCACATCGGTATCCTCCGGTCGCGTCGTAAAACGTCGATAATTATAGCGGGCCGCAATAAAGCCGTTCGTCTTGCCAATCGGGTGCGAATAGCCGGTCCAAAGGTTAAAATCTCGGCTTTTGACCTTGACGGTCGTATCACTAGCCAAGATAGTATGATCAAAACGGTTGCCGGCATAGGTGACACCCAACTCGTAGTCCTTCGGACGCAAAAACTCTTTGGTCACTCCAAACTCCAGAAACGAATCATCAAACCGACGCCCCACGGCCGATGCAAACTGATAGAACGATCCCCAGAGGTTGGGAATCTTGTACTCGATGACGTTGCCCCCATAATCGAACTCCTGCACATCGAGATTCGTCTCGATACGCAGTTCGTGGCCTCGACCGAAGAGGTTGGCCTCCGAGAGCCCTAACGAACCCTCACCGCCACTCAATCGTCCATCGACGTCGATCGTCCAACTATCCCGTGTCACAATCAACATATGCACCAATCCGGCATCATCGGGGTCCGGAACGACCTCGATCGTCACGTCGGCAATGTAGGGGCGCGACTGCAACAGCTGTTTGTTGCGGGCAATGATCTGCGGATCGAGCCGATCGCCGGTTTTGAAGAGCAGGTCGCGGCGGATGATCCGCTCACGCGTCAGCGTATGGGTGTTATTGGCGGCGCGTTCAAACCAATTTCCATTCGGATCGAAAGGGTTATGGCGCACGATGCGAATCTCGCCAATGCGATAACCGGCATAGGGGGTTGTCAAGGCATTCTCATCACGCACCTCACCACGCGCGTGTTCGTCGGCAGCGACCACCGATCGAAACAGGGCCTTGTAGAGCGTGCGCGAGAACCAACGTCGATCGCTCTTGACACGCAGGCTGTCATAACCGCGCTCGATGCGTTCGTGTCGTTGGCGTTGCAGGCTGTCCAGCGAGTCAAGGGGTGTAGTCACAACCGCAGAGAAGCCCTCCGGAGAGGCCGTCACGGGCTTCTCCGTAGTCTGCGCATGCGACTGGATGCTGCACAGCATCAGGGCTGCACAGATCCATCCTCCGATTCTCTGAAACACCTTCATGGCTCAATCTATACGCAATTCATCGTGCCGCAAAGACCGCACGAATGGTCGGATAACTCGCGGCCAGATGAGCCGCTACATCCTCCTCCGCCACCCAGGCTACAGCCTCGATCCCCTCTTCGGTCTGCGGGGTCAGCGGGGCCGCATCGGCCGTCATCCGAAACCAATGCGTCTGTTTTAACTCCCAACGTTCGGTAAAGGGAGAATAGTATGCGTGGAGCGTCTCGCAGAGGTGCTCTTGGAGTTGGGCCGCCACACCCGTCTCCTCCTCGACCTCTCGCTGAGCAGCCACCTCAATCGCCTCGCCGGCCTCGACATGCCCTTTGGGCAGGTCCCAACGGCCGTTGCGGTAGATCATCAACACCCCCGCACCATGCTCCGCTTCGACCAAACCTCCGGCCGCCTCGACCCACGAAAATTCGGCAGCAAAGAGCTCAAATGCCGCCTCGGGATCATCGGCCAATAGGCACACCTTGTTGTGAGTTTCCAAAAAATTGATTACCTTCGCTCTCACACCCGTTTCCCGAGCATCGAATGGCCACGGAAAGAAGCCTTCGGGAATCGCTTTCGAGCTGAAGCAGAGCGCTTTATCTTGAAAATAGACTATTCTTTCCATACCGATCAAATTTGACTACAAATTTACAAATAAATAAGAAAACCGCAACAACAATGAAAAAAATCCTGTTCATGATGGCTTTTGCAGCTATGGGAGCTACGTCGTGCGATGAGCGGCCGGCTCCACTGACAATCGACAACACCCTGACAGCCGAGCAAATTGCCGAGGGGCGACTGACCCCCGAGGTGATGTGGAAGATGAGCCGTGCCGGTCAATCATCCCTCTCGCCCGACGGCACTCGACTGCTCTATGCCGTGACGGACTACTCGATGAGCGAGAACCGCGGCTCGACGACCCTCTGCATCGAGGATCTGGCGACACGCCAGGTGCAGACCTTGACCGATCGCTCGTCGCAAAACACCGCTCCGCAATGGAGTGCCGATGGAGCCTCGATCTACTTCCTCTCCGACCGTTCGGGCAAGATGCAGCTGTGGCAGATGGCGGCCGATGGCAGCAACGTGCGACAGCTCTCCAACTTTGATTTCGACATCGAGGGCTTCGGCGTCGCAGCCTCTGGTGAGCGTGCTTGGTACGTACGCACGGTGCACGTAGCCGATCGCCGTTCGGCCGACGTGCACAAAGACATGGACAAATCGAAGGCCCGCATCTACGATGACCTGATGGTACGCCACTGGGACTATTGGGAGGAGGGCGACCATCGCCACATCTTCGTAGCCGACCTGACGGAAGGCCAGCTGACCGAAGGGCGCGACATCATCGGCGCAGAGGCTGCGTGGGATGCTCCGCTGGCCCCCTACTTCGACATGGCCGAGATCAGCTGGAACCATGCCGGCACGGTATTGGCCTACACGGGTAAGCCGCTCACCGGCACCGCCTATGCCATCTCGACCGATTCGGACATCTACCTCTACGATGTAGCCACGCAGCAGACCAAAAACATCTGCAAACCCTCGGAGGAGGCACGCGATGTAATGCCCGGCTATGACAAATATCCCGTATGGTCGCCCGACGATAGCGCGATTGCCTTCCGTTCGATGCGTCGTGCCGGCAACGAGTCGGACAAGGAGCGTCTGTTTGTCTATGAGCTGAGCTCGGAGCAGATGAGCGACCTGACGGCCGATTTCGACTACAACGCCTCGAACGTGGTGTGGAACGGCAACGAGCAGCTCTACTTCATCGCCCCGATCGAAGCTACGCACCAGATCTGCCGCGTAGCGCGACACGATGGCGAGGTAGAGGTACTCACACAAGGTGATCACGACATCAACGCCTTCACGATGGCCGGCGAGCAGATTGCTGCCGAGGTGACCCGCATCTCGATGGCGACCGAGTTCTTCGCTATCGACCCTGCATCGGGTGCTATGGAGCAGATCTCGGCCATCAACAAGCCGATCTACGACCAAATCACGATGGGTCAGGTACAAAAACGCTGGGTTAAGACGACCGATGGCAAACAGATGCTCGTATGGGTGATTCTGCCGCCCGATTTTGACCCGACGAAGAAATACCCGACGTTGCTCTACTGCCAGGGTGGTCCGCAGAGCGTCGTATCGCAGTCGTGGAGCTATCGCTGGAATTTCCAGCTCATGGCCGCCCAGGGTTATGTAGTCGTAGCCCCCAACCGCCGCGGTCTGCCCTCGTTTGGTCAGGAGTGGCTCGATCAGATCTCGGGCGATTACTCGGGTCAGAACATCCGCGACTACCTCTCGGCCATCGACGATGTAGCCAAAGAGCCGTGGGCAGATGAGGAGCGCATGGGCTGTGTGGGTGCTTCGTATGGTGGTTATTCGGTCTATTTCCTGGCCGGTTGCCACGAGCAGCGTTTCAAGGCCTTTATTGCCCACTGCGGCATCTTCAACTTCGAGTCGATGTATGGCCACACCGAGGAGCTGTGGTTCGTAAACAACGACTACGGTGGCGCTTATTGGGAGAAGAACAACGCTACGGCACAACGCTCGTATGCCAACTCGCCCCACAAGTTCGTCCACAAGTGGGATACCCCGATGCTCATCATCACGGGTGAGTACGACTACCGCATCCCCTACACGCAGTCGCTCGAGGCCTTCACGGCAGCCCGTCTGCACAACATTCCGGCCCGTCTCGTCTCGTTCGAGAATGAGGCTCACCAGGTCTTTAAACCGCAAAATTCGCTCGTTTGGAACCGTGAGTTCTTTGGCTGGTTGGAGAAGTATGTGAAATAGGGGTACACCCCTGCTATGCAAAAAGGAGCTGTCTGATGCCAGACAGCTCCGCCTTTTTTCTCACGATGCTTATATCTTCTCGATCTGTTCCGGTTTCACCTCGGCCAATGCCACCGCCACGACTCCCTCGATAGCCACTACGACCCGTCGATTCCGATAACCGGGCACCTTCACCAGGTATCCCTCGCGCCCATCGCACGCCCCGCCATGGATCCGCACACGCAGCCCCTTCTCCAGCTGCACCTCTTGGGGCCCGAGGTAGGTCATTCCCTCATCGAACGAACCGGCAGCGGCCATAAAGGCCTCCATCTGGGCGGTAGGCACCACGATTTTCTCACCCTGCATCTGCCCCTCAACGCGGCGCGTCATATATTGCAGGTAGGGCATCTTCGCCTTCACGGCCTGCAACGCCGCAGGCTCGGCATAGACAAAAATCAGGTTATGGATGGCCGGCACCAACCGACGACGCATGCGCCCCTGCTCCCGCCGCAGCTCATAGTGCATCGGGACAAAGCTCTCGATGCCAAACGCTTCAAGCGCACGCTTGGCAATCATCTCGCGGCGATAGGTGGCTCGCATCGCAAACCACACGGGTTGGGGGTCGGTCGGTGTCATGTAGGTGATCCATACACAACAAGGCACCCTTCCGTCGGATGCCTTGTCAATCTATTCGTTAGCGGGAGACCTGTCTGCAATAGCGCGCATAACGATTTTGCACATCGCGCACATAAGCTGCGGTCTGTTTATATCCTGTAAAGCGGCCATAACGCACCGCTTCGTGCTCATAATAGGCCGGATCGGCCTTCAACGCCAGGTAGCGCGAGACCACCTGCCACGAATTGGGATTCTCACCATGAGCGCGGGCCAGACGACGGGCATCACCCACGTGGCCGATACCACCATTGTAGGCGGCCAAAATCAAGCTCATACGATCCACCTCGGGCGTACTCCTCGGGATCTCCATCATCTCATCGAGGGTGGTCAGCAACCGGTTTGCTACCCAGATATTGGTCTTCGGGTCGTTGAGTTTCTCGACATCGATTTGAAACTGACGAGCCACCGAAGGCATGATTTGCATGATGCCACGTGCGCCCTGCTTCGAGCGGAGCGATGGCATAAAACGCGATTCGTGGTAGGCAATGGCAGACATCAATCGCCAATCGTTGCCCTCACGTTCGCTGATGTTACGAAACAGGTTGTCGTAGATCGAAATCGCATACTCGCCTTCGGCCAGCAAGGAGTTATCCTCCCAATCGGTCTCAATAGACGGAAACGGCAGACGCGTCGTAGCGTCGAGGCGATCATACGAACCTGCGAAAAGAGTCAAAAATGAAAAGAACGTAAAACTTAAAACTGTCTTTTTTAACATAAACGGCGTCTTTGCGGGCAGCTTACCCGTTGCCGTACAGCACGTTTTAATCGTAGAAACCCCATGAAATACCGAGCTTGAACATACCCGGGTTTTGCGGGTAACCGGCCGCCGAGAAATAGGCGCCGGAGCCAAATAGACCTTTGTTCAAATGCTGATACTTAATGAAAATACGCATCCGCTTCCACTTACCCATCAAGAAGGCATCGACGTAGGGATAACCGCCCACTTCGAGTTCTCGTTGATTGTAATAAGCCGACAAAGCCGGGTTATAGGAGGGGGCATAATACTTCGTCGTATAATGTCCGTCAAGACCCAGCTGCACGCGTAGGACATTGCGAGTTACCCAAAATTCGTAATAATACGACAGATAAGCCGCTGCCATAGGAACGGGTGCTACCTCTTCGTTCGTGCTCCACTGCAACAATACCCTGTTGTCCAGATGAAATCCGCCGAGGCGGAAATCTTTGCGCAGATACACCCCCGTCAGCGATACCTCTCCCGATGCCTGCTGGATGTGTGCCTCCGGACCATAGTAGATCTGATCCGAGACCACACTCTGCCACAAGCGTGCCTCGAAAGCACGACTCGGCATGTTGAGCGATACCTCAAAACGGGTTTCAGTCTCCTTACCTAAAGGAGTGGACCACATATAGTGGTTCGAGAATAGATTCTCCTGCCAATAGCTTGGCGATCGACGCTCCAACGAGAAGCGTCCGTCGAGAATAATAGGGTTGCCGAACAATTTGGTCGT
Organism: Alistipes sp.; assembly: GCA_017437045.1. GTDB lineage: Bacteria > Bacteroidota > Bacteroidia > Bacteroidales > Rikenellaceae > Alistipes. The sequence continues at coordinate 67,832 of JAFSBY010000042.1, read as the reverse complement.
CAGCGAGAGATGACCTCCCGCCTCCAAATCGCCGCCACGATAACCACTGGGATAGAACTTCAGGTTTGCATCCCAGTCGATCCACTTTTTGATCTTTCCGCCTACCGAGCCATAGAGATAGTAGGCCGTCTCCTTCTGTTTTTGATACGATCCCGAGAGATAATCGTCCATAGCAAACTGCGAATAGGTGTACATGTCGATGCCCACACCTGCATCGAGCGTACCCACCACGCCGTTGCGATCCCAGGGCTGCGCCTGGACGAAGAAGCGGTTCGAAATGCGACGCTCATAGAGCGAGTCGCGCGTTTCGAGCGGATTGATGTACCAATCTTTATAATATTCACCGGTCGAGGAGACCCAGTCTCCATTTTCGTCACGGTGGTCGCGTTCATTGACATAGTCGGCACGCACATCCTCGTAGGTCTTGCTCCACGAGGTGTACTCGAAGGCGTGACCGATATAGACGGCCGACAAGGGGGCCATCGAGAAGTCGCTGTCGGTCAGGCGTTGCAACGGAATACCGTAGCTCTGCACCACGTAGAAGGCGTTGTTGCGATAGATGTTCTCCGCCTCGGCACCGGCCAACTTCATCGGCACACCCGAGGGCATCTGGAAGGTCGTATCGGCAATGGCCCATTCACCTACCACACCACCATTCTCCTCCTGCTCGATGTGGTTGTTGTAGTAACCGGCATGGATCGAATAGCGACGACCCGTATGGTTAATGGCCACCGAGAGGTTGTGGTTTTTGGTGCGCTGGCGGTCATACTGGCCACGCGTTCCTCGCGCCTTATAATCGACATTGAAACTCGTCGAGGGCGAGATATTCTGCGCGTGCATGATATTGAAATTCTCCTCACGGAAACGCTTCTGACCCGACTCGATATAGTGCAGACGCGTCATGGGACGTTTCACGTTGTAGAAGGGAACATTCTCAAGGTTATAGGTGTAGGCGTAGTAGGGTTGCGCAAAGGTGAAGTCGAAATTGGTCGGACGACGGAAATAGTTGATCGGCAACGACGTCTGACCCAATGCACCCTGCGAGATATCGCCCACATCCTGCAAATTGAAGGGATAGTCGATGCGGAAATCCTCCAACGTCGTATCCTGGCGCATCAACTGCACGCGATTGAAGCGATCACTGATGTTGTACCGGAAATTGGGCAAGGCTCGCACCGAATCATCGAAGAAGTAGGATTCGAGCGGTTTTTTGATGCGCTTCTCCTTCTTGGTCGTATCCTGCTGTTCAGCCCCTTCAGCCCCCTCTTCGCCCTCGGTTTGCTCAAAGGGATTCGAGCCGTAGAGGTTCGTATTCTGGCCGTTTCGTTGTGCACGATTCAGGTCTCGCGCACTGAAGTTCTGTGCAACAGCCATGCTGCTACCCATCCAACACAGGCAGCACAAAAACACGATGCAGATCGAAAGCCGTTGCGACATACTCATTTTGTTTCAAACAAAAAATTCGCCGCAAAGATAGGAATTATTCTGCAAATCTCCAACTACTCCTCTTTTTTACGCGCACACACGAGCGCACGACCGATCGACAGGAGCACATAGAGGACAATGATGAGCGGAATGGCATAGAGGCGCAAAACGGCTAACAAAGCCGCGCAGAGCAACAAGAAACTGTAACGCAACTCGTTCCCGCGCCAGCCGAAACCTTTGAATTTCAGCGCGAAAAGTCGAATATTGGCCACCATCAGCAGCGAGAGCACCCACGCCGTAGCGAGCACCATCCAGGGCTGCAAGCGGATTGCATCAGGCTGCTCGGAGATCAGACCCACGGCCACCACAAAGAGGGTTGCAGCCGGCGTCGGCAGACCACAAAATTCGGTATGTTGCGTCTCGTCGATATTGAATTTTGCCAGACGAAGAGCTGCAAAAGCAGCAAAGACAAAGACCGTATAACCCACCCACTCGGGCAAGGCCTCTGCCCCGACATTGAGCCGCGTAAAGAGGGTAAAAAGCACCGCCGAAGGGGCCAAGCCGAACGAGATATCGTCGGCCAGCGAATCGAGCTGAATACCCATCGGGCCACTGATCCCCATCAGGCGCGCCACCATGCCGTCGAAGAAGTCGAAACCGGCCGCCGCAGCGATCAGCCAAAAGCTCGTTGTCAAGTCGCCCCACACCAAAGCCGAGACGATGGCGAGTGCACCACACATCAAATTGGACAAGGTGAGCAGGTTAGGTAGGGTAAAAAGTCTAATTTTCATGCTTCCTGTGAATTTTTACGGCACTTACATGCGACAAAGTTACAAAATATTTTTATCTTTGTTACCTGAAACACCCTGTAAACTATGGAAAACAACAAATATTGTATCATTATGGCCGGTGGCATCGGCTCTCGCTTCTGGCCCAAGAGCCGTCAAACGATGCCCAAACAGTTTCTCGACATCCTCGGGACGGGCAAATCGTTCATCCGACACACCTTCGAGCGTTTCGAGAAGATGATTCCGGCCGACCACTTCTTGGTGGTCACCAACCGCAAATACAAAGCGTTGGTGTTGGAGCACCTGCCCGAGCTGAAGCCCGAGCAGATTTTGTGCGAGCCGATCGGTCGTAACACCGCTCCGTGCATCGCCTATGCAGCCTATTCGCTGCTGAAGAGCGACCCCGAGGCCGAGATGATCGTCACTCCGTCCGACCACCTGATTCTCAACGAGGATGAGTTCCGATCGGTCATCGGCGAGTGCATGGACTTTGCCGCCCAGCACCCCACGCTGCTCACCGTCGGCATCCGCCCGACACGCCCCGACACGGGTTATGGCTACATCCAGGTCTCGGACAATCAGCCTATCTCGAAGGTGAAATGTTTCACCGAAAAGCCCAACCTTGAGTTGGCGCAGACCTTCCTGCAATGTGGCGAATTTGTCTGGAATTCAGGCATCTTCATCTGGAAGGTTCGCTCGATTGTCGATGCCTTTGAGCGTTACCTGCCCGAGCACCACGCCCTCTTCCGCAACCTGATGCCGGCATTGGGCACAGAGGCCGAAGAGGAGGCTGTCGAGAAGGTCTTTGCCGAGTGCCGCGCCATCTCGATCGACTATGGCGTGATGGAGAAGGCCGACAATGTCTATGTGCGTTGTGGCGACTTCGGATGGAGCGACGTTGGCACCTGGGGCTCGGTCTATCAGCATTCGCGCAAGGATCGCTATGCGAACGCCATCCCGCAGGAGGGTTGCTTCCTCTACGACACGCGCAGCTCGATCGTCTCGTTACCCAAGGAGAAGATCGCCGTCATCAGCGGTCTGAAGGAGTATATCGTGGTCGATACGGAGGATGTCTTGATGATTTGCCCCCGCAGCGAGGAGCAAAGCATCAAAAAATTCATCGACGAGGTGAAATTCCACACCGGCGATAAGTTTATCTAACCCCGCCTATGACCCCGCTCTATAAGTTATTTTGTGCGCATCCGAGCATCTCGACCGACACGCGTCGCATCCTGCCCGGATCGCTCTTTTTTGCCCTGCGCGGAGCCTCGTTCGACGGCAATCAGTTTGCGGCCGAGGCCCTCGAGCGAGGGGCGGCATATGCCGTAGTCGATGACCCGAAGGTCGCCGCAGACGAACGCTATATCGTTGTCGATAACACACTTACGGCACTGCAACAGTTGGCTCACGAGCACCGCCTCGCACTCGGCATTCCGATCTTGGCCATCGCCGGATCGAATGGCAAGACCACGACCAAAGAGCTGACGGCCCGTGTCCTGGCCAAGCGATTCGCGCTCTATGCCACGCGCGGCAATCTGAACAACCACATCGGTGTGCCGCTCACGTTGCTGGCTATGGATCGCTCGATCGAGTTCGGCATCGTGGAGATGGGCGCCAGCAGTTGTGGCGAAATAGCCCTGCTGTGTGCCATTGCAGCCCCCAATTACGGTATGCTCACCAACGTCGGTCGCGCCCATCTGGAGGGATTTGGCGGCGTCGAAGGGGTGCGTCGTGGCAAAGGCGAACTCTTTGATTACCTGGCGCAACACAACGGCACGGCCTTCGTGCGTACCGAGGACGAGATACTGCAATCGATGGCCGATGCACGAGGCTCGCTGCAACAGATCCGCTACTCGGAGCAGCAGGCCACAGGCATTGAGCACCATTTAGAGGGTGATTTCAACCGTTACAATGTAGCTGCCGCGGTGGCAATCGGCCGTCATTTCGGGGTCGAGGAGGAGGCTATTGCGCAGGCTATCGGCAGCTATCACCCCGAGAACAACCGTTCGCAGCGCACCGAGACCGAGCGCAACACGCTGATCGTCGATTGCTACAACGCCAACCCCTCGAGCATGCAATTATCGGTAGCCAACCTACTGCAAGAGTCGCTCGGATCGAGATCACGCAAGGTGTTGATTCTTGGCGACATGCGCGAGTTGGGCAGTTGGGCCGAGGAGGAGCATCGCCGCATCATCGAACAGCTCTTGCCCCATCCGCAGGTCGAACTGATCCTCGTCGGCGAGGAGTTTGGGCGCGCCCGATCGGACATCGGTACCTCTTCCGATCAGATTCGCCACTACGCCACCTGCGAGGAGCTGTGTGCAGCCTTGCGTGCGCACCCCTTGAGCGATGCACTGATTCTGATCAAAGGGTCGCATTCGATCGGATTGGAACGAACAATCGAACTCCTCTAACAAAAAAAGGGATCAGGGACTGTCCAACAACCATGTTGCGGCAGTCCCTGTTGTTTGGGCGTTGCACAAGCGGCGGAGATTTTAGACGCACCAAGCCCGAAGATGCGGAGTTTCGACCTTCAAATGCGCATTTCAAGGGCACACAACGCGCAAAAATTGCCCATGCAAGAGGGCTTCTTTTGCCTATTTGATTTTTTTTCGCTACTTTTGGGCGACTTTATAATGAAATTATAAAAACATACAAATTATGACACTCAACGAATACCAACAACACGCACTCGAGACGGCCATCTACCCCGAAGACAGCCGCATCATCTACCCCACGCTCGGTCTGACGGGCGAAGCCGGCGAGGTAGCCGACAAGGTCAAGAAGGTGATCCGCGACTCCCACAAGGAGTTCACCCCCGAGATCAAAGCCGAGATCATGAAGGAGATCGGCGATGTTCTGTGGTACTGCGCCACCCTTTCGCACGATTTGGGCTTCTCGCTCGACGAGGTGGCTCAAACCAACGTCGATAAGCTGCGCTCGCGCATGAATCGCCAGAAGCTGACCGGCAGCGGCGACAACCGATAATGATCTTTTCACGCACTTAACCGACTTTTCATATCATGCAAGAACAACACAACACGTCGCTTCCCGAAAACGCCTACCGCGAACTCAAAGCCGGGGAGCAATACGAACCGGTGATGCCCACCAACTCCAAGCCCCGTGAGGTGACCCCCTATTCGGTCATCATGGGTCTGGTGCTGGCCATCATCTTCTCGGCAGCTGCCGCCTATTTGGGACTGAAGGTGGGTCAGGTCTTCGAGGCCGCCATCCCCATCGCCATCATCGCCGTAGGTATCGGCTCGATCATGGGTAAGAAGAACATGCTGGGGCAGAATGTCATCATCCAATCGATCGGTGCCTCGTCGGGTGTGATCGTCGCCGGTGCCATCTTCACCCTGCCGGCCCTCTACATCTTAGGGCTGGAGGCCGCCTTCTGGCAGGTCTTCCTCTCCTCGCTGCTGGGTGGTCTGCTCGGCATTCTGCTGCTGATCCCCTTCCGCAAATATTTTGTCAAGGAGATGCACGGCAAATACCCCTTCCCCGAGGCTACGGCTACGACCGAGGTGCTTATCTCGGGCGAGAAGGGCGGTAACCAGGCCAAGTTGTTGGCCGTGGCCGGTCTGGTCGGTGGTCTGTACGACTTCATCGTCGGCACGTTCGGCCTGTGGGTCGATACCGTCTCGACGCGCGTCACCGAGTGGGGCACGATGGTGGCCGACAAATTCAAGGTGGTCTTTTCGATCAACACCTCGGCCGCCGTATTGGGTCTGGGTTATATCATTGGTCTGAAATATGCCCTCATCATCACAGCCGGCTCGTGTCTGGTGTGGTTCATCATCGTGCCGTTGGTCGGTTCGCTGGCCGAGGCGATTGATCCGGCCGTCATGGCCTCACTGCTGGGTGTCACCAGCGATGAGATCGCCCAACATCCCGAGCAGATCTTCACGGCCGAGAGCCTCTTTACCTATATCGGTAAGCCGCTCGGCATTGGCGGTATCGCCATGGCCGGCATCATCGGCATCTGCCGTCAGGGAGGCATCATCCGTCAGGCTGTCGGACTGGCTGTCAGCGAATTAACGGGCAAGAAGGACGCCACCGTAACGACCGAGCGCACGCAGCGCGACCTGCCGATGAAGTTGATCCTTTCGGTGCTCTGCGCTACGCTGATCAGCGTCTTCGTCTTCTTCCACTTCGGTCTGCTCGACAACTGGACGCAGTCGATCGTGGCCATTTTGATCGTCTTCGTGATCGCCTTCCTCTTCACGACCGTAGCGGCCAATGCCATTGCCATCGTGGGTACGAACCCCGTCTCGGGCATGACGCTCATGACGCTGATTCTCTCGTCGATCGTGCTGGTAAGCGTCGGTCTGGAGGGTACGACGGGTATGACGGCAGCCCTGGTCATCGGCGGTGTGGTCTGCACGGCTCTTTCGATGGCCGGTGGTTTCATCACCGACCTGAAGATCGGCTATTGGCTCGGCACGACGCCCAAGAAGCAGGAGTCGTGGAAGTTCCTCGGCACGCTCGTCTCGGCCGCTACCGTAGCCGGTGTGATGATCGTGCTGAACGAGGCCTATGGCTTTACGGGCAAAGATGCCCTCGTAGCTCCGCAGGCCAATGCCATGGCAGCCGTCATCGAACCGCTCATGACGGGTGGCAAGACCCCCTGGATGCTCTATTTCTGCGGTGCCGCGCTGGCGTTGGTGCTCACCTCGATTCGTGTGCCGGCTCTGGCCTTTGCGCTCGGTATGTTCATCCCGATGCACCTCAACGCCCCGCTCGTAGTGGGTGGTTTGGTCGCTTGGTTTGTCTCGACCCGCTCGAAGGATGAGGCTACGAACAAGGCTCGCTTCGACCGTGGTACACTCATTGCTTCGGGATTCATTGCCGGTGGTGCTTTGATGGGTGTCATCAGTGCCGTTCTGAAATTTGCCGACGTGCAGGGCGGCCTGGCTGCTTGGGCTCAAAGTTCGGATAACGGAATCGCCCATTGGGTATTGAGTGCCCAACAATTCTTGGGCGAATGGACCCCCTCGAAGGGTGCCGAGTGGACTGCGCTGGTGATGTACCTCGTCATCATTGCCTACTTTGCATGGCATTCGCTGAAGGCAAAAGCCGAAAAGGAGTAGTGTTCAGTTCAAATTTTAGCATTCAAAATTAGCAGATTTATGGAGTTGTTAGATCGTTTCTTGAAATATGTCGCATTCGACACCCAGTCGGACGAGACGAGCGAGACATTCCCCTCAACCGAGAAGCAGAAGGTGCTGCTTAATGCCCTGAAGGAGGAGATGGAGGCCTTGGGCATGACCGAGGTCACGATGGATAAATATGGCTACGTCATGGGCTCGATCCCCGCCTCGGCAGGGTGCGAAGCTGCCCCTGTGATCGGTCTGATCGCCCATGTGGACACCTCGCCCGACATGAGTGGCAAGGATGTCAAACCGCACATCATCGAGTCGTACGATGGAGCTGACATCAAGCTGAACAACGCCCTGACGATGCGCGTGGAGGAGTTCCCCGAGCTGACCTTCTTCAAGGGACACACGCTCATCCACACGGATGGCACGACGCTGCTCGGTGCCGATGACAAGGCCGGTGTAGCCGAGATCATGACCGCAGCCGAGTACCTGCTCACCCACCCCGAGATCAAACACGGCAAGATCCGCATCGGCTTCACCCCCGACGAGGAGGTGGGTCGAGGGGTCGATTTCTTCGACGTCGCAGCCTTTGGTGCCGACTTTGCCTACACGGTCGATGGCGGCATGGAGGGCGAGTTGGAGTATGAGAATTTCAACGCTGCAAGTGCCAAGGTGGTGATCAAAGGGCGCAACGTACACCCGGGATATGCCAAGAACAAGATGATCAATGCGATCGAAATTGCCGGCGAGATGATGCATCTGCTGCCCACGTGGGAGCGTCCCGAGCACACCGAGGGCTATGAGGGTTTCTACCACTGCGTCGGTGTGAGTGGCACGGTCGAGGAGGCGCAGCTCTCCTACATCATCCGCGACCACGATGCCGACCGTTTCGAGCAACGCAAACGTTTCATGTGGTCGGCAGTCGACTTCCTGCGTGCCAAGTATGGCGGTGATGCCGTCAATCTGATCCTCAAGGATCAATACTACAACATGCGCAAGATGGTCGAGCCACATCCCGAGGTGATCGAGCGAGCCATCGAGGCGATGGAGCAGGCCGGTGTCAAGCCGCTCGTACGCCCGATTCGTGGCGGTACAGATGGTGCCCGTCTCTCGTTCATGGGGCTGCCGTGCCCGAACCTCTTCACCGGAGGCATGAACTTCCACGGCCGCTATGAGTATTGTTCGCTCACGACCATGCAACGTGCCCTGCAGGTGATCCTGAATCTGGTACAATTATGGGCTAAATAAAACCAAGAAGAAAAACAATGAACGCGTATGGTTTTCTGAAGGTTGCAGCCGCGGTACCTCATGTCGAGGTGGCCAACTGCGACCACAATGTCGATCATATCATTGCCCTCTCGGAGCAGGCGGCTCGTCGGGGTGCCGAGATCGTCGCCTTTCCCGAGTTGGCCATCACCTCCTACACGTGTGGCGATCTGTTCTTGCAACCTACGTTGCTCGATGCCGCCGAGCAGGCTCTGGTGCGCTTGGTACGCAAGACCCGCAAATTGCCGTTGGTGGTCTTGGTGGGCACACCGCTCCGCCACGGATCGGCCATCTACAACTGCGGCGTAGCCCTCTCGCAGGGTAAGATTCTGGGCGTCGTGCCGAAGAGCTACATCCCCGACTACTCGGAGTTCTACGAGAACCGCGTCTTCACCTCGGGTGCCGGCATCACAGAGGAGCAGATCACGATTGGCGATCTGACGAGCGACTTTGGCGTAGGGCTGACCTTCGAGGTCAATGGCGTGGAGTTCGGCATGGAGATCTGCGAGGATCTGTGGGTGCCGCAACCCCCTTCGTCGCAGTTGGCGCTCGACGGTGCGAAGGTGATCTTCAACCTCTCGGCCTCGCCCGAGAAGGTCGGGAAACACAACTACCAGCGTCAGCTCATCTCGCAGCAGTCGGCTCGTACACTCTCGGCCTATGTCTATACCTCGGCCGGTTTTGGCGAGTCCTCGACCGATCTGGTCTTTGCCGGTAAGGCCTTCATTGCCGAAAATGGTAAGTTGTTGGCCGAATCGGAGCGTTTCTCGCTGGACGAGCAGCTCATCGTAGCCGATATCGACATCCAATATCTGGAGTTTGAGCGTCGTAGCAACACCTCATTCCGTGTCAATCATGCCGGAGACGAAAATATGGTCATCGAGATGGAGATCCCCGAGCCGATGCAGACCACCGGGTTGGATCGAACCATTTCGCCCACGCCGTTCCTGCCCCAAGCCGACGAAGATCCGAACACCTTCTACCACGAAGTTCTCGAGATCCAATCGCACGGCTTGGCAAAACGGCTCCAACATACCCACTGCACTCGCGCCATCCTCGGCATCTCGGGTGGACTGGATTCGACCCTGGCTCTGCTGGCGGTGGTACGCACGTTCGATAAGTTGGGCATCGACCGCAAGCAGATTATCGGTGTTACGATGCCGGGATTCGGCACCTCGGATCGCACCTACCAAAACGCCGTCGAACTGATGGAGCTGCTGGGCATCACCTCTCGTGAGATTTCGATTCGGGCAGCCTGCGAGCAACACTTCCGCGACATTGCACTCGACCCGGCCGACCGCTCGGCAGCCTATGAGAATGCCCAAGCTCGCGAGCGCACGCAGATCTTGATGGATCTGGCCAACATGGAGAATGCGATTGTGATCGGCACGGGCGATTTGAGCGAATTGGCCTTGGGCTGGGCAACCTACAACGGGGATCAGATGTCGATGTATGGCATCAATGGCTCGGTCCCCAAGACCCTCGTTCGCGCGCTGGTCAGCTGGTCGGCCGAGCAGTATGCCGCAGGCGACCGCATCCGCGAGATTCTGCTCGATGTGGTGGCTACGCCCGTCAGTCCCGAGCTGTTACCCGCCAACAAGCAGGGTGAGATCGACCAAAAGACCGAGAATCTGGTCGGGCCCTATGAGTTGCACGACTTCTTCCTCTACCACTTCATCCATTCGGGCTATGGGCCGCGCAAATTACTCTATGTAGCCGAGATTGCCTTCCAGGGCCTCTATGACCGCGAGACCATTCGCCATTGGATCGAGGTCTTCTTCCGTCGATTCTTCTCGCAACAATTCAAACGTTCGGCCATGCCCGATGGCCCGAAGGTCGGCTCGGTATCGCTCTCACCGCGTGGTGCTTGGCGTATGCCTTCCGATGCCTCGGCCCGCATGTGGTTCAACGAAATCGAATCTTTATACCAATAAACCACCACACAGCTATGAAGAGACTCTATTGTATATTGCTGCTACTCTTGGGCACCACGACCCTCTCGGCCCAATCCTGGGACGACATCCTGAAAGAGCTCACCTCGGGTGCAGCCACCGAATTGGTTGATCAGCTGACCGGCGGCAAATTGACCGCTACGGCCATCCAGGGCACATGGAACTACAAAGAGCCTGCCGTGCGCTTCGAGAGCGACGACATGCTCTCCAACCTGAGCAGTTCGGCCATCGAATCGACCATCACGCCCAAGCTCGAGAAGGCCTATCAATTTGTCGGCATCAAAGCGGGTGCCGCCTCATTCACCTTCCAATCAGACAACACCTTCACGGCCACGCTGGGCAAGAAAGAGCTGAAAGGCACCTACACGTTCGACCCCGAGAGCCACACGATGCAGTTCTCGTTCGATGCGAAGTTGCTCGGCTCGATGAGTGCTAAGGCCTACATCGACGGCTCGAAACTGCAATTGGTCTTTCCGGTCAATAAGCTCCTGCAGCTGATCAAGAGCGTCGGCAGCAACATCAGCTACCTGCAAACGATTATCAAAATGCTCGAGAACTACGAAAGCGTCTATCTCGGCTTCGGCTTCGAGCGGGGCGCGTAAATCGACCACTACAGCATCAACAAAAGGGACTGTCACAACAAGCAGGTTGAGGACAGTCCCTTTTGGTTAGGAGTGGTTTAGTCAGAACTACATGATCGGGAACCACACAAAGACCGCTGCATCCCACACGGCGTGTGAAATCAGAATAGCCGCAAAGCGTTGGGGCATCACGCGATAGAGCCCGCCCCATGCCAGGCCACAGACCATCGAGGCCATCACGAGCATAAAGTTACCCGACGGCAGATGGACCAATGTATAGGCCGCCGTAGCGAGCAGGAAGCCTCGATTGGGGCCCCACTTGGCCGACAGGCGATCCTGCACATAGCTGCGCCAGAAGATCTCCTCGGCCGGGCCGATCAGCAGCAGCAACAGCAGCGAAAGCACCCAGGGCGAAGTCTCCCCCTTGATGCCATAGATCGAATCGACCTGCTCACGGGCAAAATCGAAGAGCCACGACGAGGCCTTATCCCCAACCCAGAACACGCCCCAGAGCACCAAGGCAATCCCCAAGCCCAGCACCAGATTCTCACGCGTCAGTTGCAGCTTGCGCCACCAAGGGGCTGCAAAGAGCGTAGCCAGGCCGATCAAGATCGCCGCCGAGCCACTCATGGCGGTCCAAAAATCAAAGTGGGGGGCGGTCCACGGCGAGAACATCAACGTCCAGAGCAGCAGTGCGACCACGAGCGAAAAGATCAGTCGTCTCATCCGATCAGCGTTTTCAGGTAAGCATCTAACAATAGCGAAGCGATCATCACCAGACAGAAGAGCATCTGCAGTTGTGCCGATCGCTGATCGAGGGTGGCAATTTCAGCCGGATTTTCCGTATCTTTATAGGCGCGCATCTGGGCACTATTGCGCATCGCAACACGCATTACAGCCACCAACATCAACGACCACAGGGGGAAGATCTTAAAGGGCACCAACACGGCCACCCACACAAAGGGGAACAACACCTCGAGCACATAGAGCACCACCGACCCACGCAGACCCAAGCCATGTGCCATCGTGCGGATCGAGGCGCGACGATCGGTCGCCATGTCACGCGTATTATTGGCATGCAAAATCGCATCGACCAACAGACCTACCGGCAGGGCAACCCACAGCACGCGCCAATCAATGTGTCCCAGCGCCACAAACGAGGTACCGATTGCCGGCAGAAGACCATAGGCAAGCAGAATTACCAAATCGCCCAAAGCGCGATATTTCAAATAGGGATAGCAGAGCGTGCAGAGAATACCGCCCACTCCGATTGCCAACAGCCACCAGCCCGTAAAACACATCAAAGCGACACCCGAGGCCACAGCTAAGGCCAACAAGACTAAGGAGAGGTTGCGAACCTGCTTCGGTGTGAAGATTCCCTCACGCAGGGTCGGGATGCTGATAGCCCCCTCCACGGTATCTACCCCCGAGCGGAAATCGTGGTAGTCGCTCCAGGTATTACCGGCTGCATGGAAGAGAATAATGGCCCCTACGGCCCACCAACCATAGCCCCAATGGACCGCTCCGGTCAGCCAATGCAGATAGATCAACGCCGTCACGACGGTCAGGCCCGAAGCGGTAAACGACCAGGGGCGCGTCACCATGATCCAATCTTTCAGTGTGTGTTTCTTTGCCATAATATTACTGTTTTTTCAACTTATTTTGTCTGTTTCCGATTGTCAAAATAGGCTTTCACCTTGCGCGCCTTTGCCGGACCGATCAGGGCCGAAAGCTCCTCGATATGGGCCGTGCGCACCTTCTCCACCGTGCGGAAATGGTTCAAGAGCACGCTAATCGTGCGCTCGCCCACCCCCTCGATCTGCTCCAACTCGCTATGGATGAACCCCTTGCTTCGTTTCTGTCGATGGAAGGTAATGCCAAAGCGGTGCGCCTCATCGCGCAGGTGGCAGACCACCTTCAGCGGCTCGCCCGTACGGCTCAAATAGTAGGGCATCGGATCGTGCGGGAAGAAGATCTCCTCGATGCGCTTGGCCAGACCCACAATCGGCACGCGGTCAGCAATTCCCAACTCGCACAAGACCCCGTAGGCACTCGAAAGCTGCCCCTTGCCACCATCGACAATGATCAGATCGGGCAGCTCGGCCCCCTCTTCGAGCAGGCGGCTGTAACGGCGATAGACAATCTCGCGCATCGAGGCAAAATCATCCGGGCCCTCGACCGTCTTGACATTGAAGTGGCGATATTCGCTCCGCGAGGGCTTGCCATCACGAAAAACAACACACGAAGCCACGGGATAGGTACCCTGCAGGTTGGAGTTATCGAAACATTCGATGTGGCGCGGCTGTCGCGTCAGATGCAACTCCTTGCGCATGGACTCCATCAAGCGTTCGGTATGGCGTTCGGGATTCTTGATCTCCAGGTTTTTAAGCTGTTCGGCACGATAGATGCGGGCACTGCGTTGGGAAAACTCCAACAATTCGAGCTTCTCACCCCGCTTCGGAATCGTGAAGGTCACCCCATCGAAGAGCATCGTCGCCGAGGGCAGGAAGGGGACGATCACCTCGCGTGCCAGCGCGCCCTCGGCCACCTGCTCGACTAAGTGCTGCATGCCGAGGGTCAGCATCTCGGCCTCCGAGCTATCGACACCCGTTGTCAGTCGCGCCGTGGTAACACCGACCACCGAACCGTGGCGAATACGCACAAAATTGCAATAGGCCACATCGTCATCGACCAGCAGCGAGAAGACATCCGTATCGGTGATCTTCGGGCTGACGATCACCGAACGGGCGGCATAGTTATCGAGGGCATCGAGTCGCTGTTTGTAGCGATGGGCCTGTTCAAAAAGCAACGCCTCGGCCGCCTGCTCCATTTGCGCGGTCAGATAGGCGCGCACGGGACGAAGGTCGCCCTTCAGGATCGACCGAACGAGTTGTAGATCAGCCTCATACTCCGCTTCGGTTTGTGCACCGATGCAGGCACCACGGCAATTGCCCAGATGGTATTGCAGGCAGACCGTATGGCGGCCGCGTGCGATCTCGGCCGGCGCAAGATTCAGCCGACAGGTGCGCAAAGGGACCACTTCGCGGATAAATTCGAGGATGCTGCGCTGCATCGAGATCGAGCTGTAAGGGCCAAAATAGTGCGACCCGTCACGCAACAACCTGCGCGTGGACTCCACACGCGGGAACGGCTCACGGCGAATCACGATCCAGGGATAGGTCTTATCGTCCTTGAGCAGGATATTGTAGCGCGGTTGGAGGCTCTTGATGAGTGAATTTTCCAGCAGCAGGGCATCCTGCTCCGAATCGACGACAATATGGCGAATCTCGACAATCTGCTTGACCAGCACTCGCACCTTAACCGAGTGCTCTTTGCTCTCCACGAAATAGGAGCTGACACGACGGCGCAACGATTTGGCCTTACCGACGTAGATGATCTCGCCCCGACGATCTACAAATTGATAGACCCCGGGCGAAAGCGGCAGCTGGGCCACCTGCTCCTTCAACGCCTGCTTATCGCTACTCATCGAGGCAAATTTACACCAAAAGCACGAAAAATACAAATAGAACGGCCTCTACACCTATTTTTTATCCAAAGAAAAGCGACCAGAAGGTTTGTTATTCCACAAACAATAACTATCTTTGTAGGCAGAAATTTCAATTCATTACATAACAAACAACAAATTTAATTCATTATGAGCTGCTTTCTTTGCAATTCTTCGTTGGGCAAGAAGCTGGTGATGAGCCTCTCGGGTCTGTTCCTGGTACTCTTCATCCTCTTCCACATGTCCATGAACGTCGTGGCGATCATCTCGCCCGAGGGCTATGATGCCATCTGCAAATTCCTCGGTGCTAACTGGTATGCACTTGCCGGAACGGTTGTATTGGCATTGGGCGTATTGGTTCACTTTGGCTATGCGCTGATTCTGACGCTGGACAACTACCGTGCTCGCGGTAAACAGCGTTATGCCGTAACGACCAAGGAGCCGGGTGTGTCGTGGTCGTCGAAAAACATGTTGGTGCTGGGTGTCATCGTCCTGCTGGGTCTGGGTCTGCACCTGACGCACTTCTGGGCCAAGATGCAGCTGCAGGAGCTGCTCGACAACCATGAGGTTGTGCTCTGCAATGGTCAGGTTGTATCGCCGACCGATGGTGCTGCCTTGATCGCCTACACCTTCAAGGAGTGGTACAACGTCGTGATCTACCTGGTATGGTTCGTGGCTCTGTGGTTCCACCTCACGCACGGTATCTGGTCGATGTTCCAGACGGCCGGTTGCGCCAACGATACGTGGTATCCGCGTCTGAAGTTTGCTGCCAACGCACTGGCTACGCTCATCTTCCTGGGCTTTGCAGCCGTCGTAGTATGGTACTACGTAGCTCAACACTGCCCCTGCTGCGCAGCGTGCTAATCCTCAAACCCAATTTGTGAACAAATAAAACACACAACAATATGGCTTTCAAATTAGATGCTAAAATTCCTGCCGGTGCTCTGGCCGAAAAGTGGAGCAACCACAAGGCAGCCATTAAGGTAGTGAGCCCCGCCAACAAGCGCAAGCTCGACATCATCGTGATCGGTACCGGTCTGGGTGGTGGTGCAGCTGCTGCGTCGCTCGGCGAGCTGGGTTACAACGTCAAGGTGTTCTGCATTCAGGACTCGCCCCGTCGTGCCCACTCGATCGCCGCACAGGGTGGTATCAACGCCGCTAAAAACTATCAGAACGACAACGACTCGGTCTATCGCCTCTTCTACGATACGATCAAGGGTGGTGACTACCGCGCTCGTGAGGCGAACGTCTATCGTCTGGCCGAGGTGTCGAACCTCATTATCGACCAGTGCGTAGCCCAGGGTGTTCCCTTCGCACGTGAGTACGGCGGTCTGCTGGCTAACCGTTCGTTCGGTGGTGCCCAGGTATCGCGTACCTTCTATGCACGTGGTCAGACGGGTCAGCAGCTGCTGCTGGGTGCCTACGCTGCCCTGAACAAGGAGATCGCTGCCGGCTCGGTAAAGAGCTATCCGCGTCATGAGATGCTCGACATCGTTGTCGAAGATGGCGAGGCTCGCGGTATCATCGCTCGCAACCTCGTAACGGGTGAGATCGAGCGTCATGGTGCACACGCCGTGGTCATCGCATCGGGTGGTTACGGTAACGTATTCTTCCTCTCGACCAACGCCATGGGTTCGAACGGTTCGGCTGCATTCCAGTGCTACCGCAAGGGTGCCGGTTTTGCCAACCCCTGCTTCACGCAGATCCACCCCACGTGTATCCCCGTACACGGCACGCAGCAGTCGAAGCTGACGCTGATGTCGGAGTCGTTGCGTAACGACGGCCGCATCTGGGTTCCCAAGAAGTTGGAGGATGTGAAGGCGCTGCGCGCAGGTACGCTCAAGCCCTCGCAGATCGCCGAGGAGGACCGCGACTACTACCTGGAGCGTCGTTATCCGGCCTTCGGTAACCTCGTGCCGCGTGACGTGGCTTCACGTGCCGCCAAGGAGCGTTGCGATGCCGGTTATGGTGTAAACGAGACCGGTCTGGCCGTATTCCTCGATTTCAAGACCGCCATCGAGCGTCTGGGTGAGGATATCATCAAGCAGCGTTATGGCAACCTGTTCGACATGTACGAGGAGATCACCGACGTAAGCCCCTACAAGGAGCCGATGCAGATCTTCCCCGCCGTGCACTATACGATGGGTGGTATTTGGGTGGACTACAACCTGATGACCACGATCCCGGGTCTGTATGCAATCGGTGAGGCCAACTTCTCGGATCACGGTGCTAACCGTCTGGGTGCTTCGGCCCTGATGCAGGGTCTGGCCGATGGTTACTTCGTGCTGCCCTACACGATCGGCGATTACCTCGCTAAGAAGATTCAGGCTCCGAAGGTCAAGACCGATACGCCTGCATTCGACGAGGCAGAGAAGGCCGTGAAGGATAAGATCGCCAAGCTGATGTCAATCAATGGTAAGCAGTCGGTGGACGACATCCACAAGAAGTTGGGTAACATCATGTGGGAGAATGTCGGCATGGCTCGTACGAAGGAGTCGCTCAACACCGCTATCAAGGAGATCCAGGCACTGCGCAAGGAGTTCTGGAAGGATGTGAAGGTCGTAGGCGATCCCATGTCGTTCAACGTAGAGTTGGAGAAGGCACTGCGTCTGGCCGACTTCCTGGAGTTGGGTGAGCTGATGGCTCGCGACGCCTTGAACCGCGAGGAGTCGTGCGGTGGCCACTTCCGCTCGGAGCACCAGACCGAGGAGGGCGAGGCGCTGCGTCACGACGAGGAGTTCTCCTATGCTGCCGTATGGGAGTACAAGGGTATGGACGAGGCTCCCGAGCTGACGAAGGAGGCTCTCGACTACGAGTTCACCGAGCGCAAGCAGCGTAACTACAAAGACTAATCAACTTTTGACGTACAACACTTTAATAACACAGAAATTATGAATTTCACCTTAAAGATATGGCGTCAGAAGGACGCAAAATCGAAGGGCGCATTCGAGACCTACAAGGTTAGCGACATTTCGGCTGACACGTCGTTCCTCGAGATGCTCGATATTCTGAACAACAACCTCGTACACGAGGGTAAGGATCCCGTGGCATTCGACCACGACTGCCGCGAGGGTATCTGCGGTATGTGCTCGCTGCACATCAACGGTTTGGCACACGGTCCCGGCCAGAATGCCACGACCTGCCAGATCTATATGCGCAAGTTCAAGGATGGCGACACGATCACCATCGAGCCGTGGCGTTCGGCTGCCTTCCCCGTGATCAAGGACCTCGTAGTGAATCGTGGTGCTTACGACCAGATTCTCCAGGCCGGTGGTTACGTATCGGTTCGCACCAATTCGGTACCCGATGCCAATGCTATTCCGATTCCGAAGGCCGATGCTGACGAGTCGATGGATGCTGCCGCTTGCGTAGGTTGTGGTGCTTGCGCTGCAACGTGTAAGAATGGTTCGGCTATGCTGTTTGTGGCTGCCCGCGTTTCGTCGCTGGCCAAGCTGCCGCAGGGTCGCGTAGAGGGTGCTCGTCGCGCCAAGGCCATGGTTGCCAAGATGGACGAGCTGGGCTTCGGTAACTGCACCAACACGGGTGCTTGCCAGGCCGAGTGCCCGAAGGGGATCTCTATTGCACATATCGCTCGCTTGAACCGCGAGTTCCTGCGTGCGAAGTTGAGAGATTAAGCCAACGTGATACGTACAAAAAAAAGAGCCCTGCGGGGCTCTTTTTTTTGTAGCAATGAGCGAGCGATATGCGCAGAGCACAAATGATATTGACAATCCCCCGGCCCCTTTGAAAAGGGGTGGACTCGCTTGAACCGCGAGTTCCTGCGTGCAAAGTTGAGAGACTAAGCAATCTGACGGATCACAAAAAGAAGAGAGCCCAAAATTGGCTCTCTTTTTTTGTTTGTAGGCCCAAAACATTTTGTACCTTTGTCTTATGGGAAGTTGGTTTACAAAGCGTGAGTCGCAAGGCGTGGTGCTCTTTGTGCTGCTGGCCGGGGCTGTGATCCTCGGGCTGCGGCTCGCGGAGCGTCGCGAAGACAGCCTTGCCACAGCAGCCGTCGAACGCCTCAACGAAGCCGAGGAGCCGATCGACAGCCTGCGACTCGCCCCCTTCGACCCCAACACGGCCGATTATGAGGCCCTCCGCGAGTTAGGCATGAGCCGCTACGAGGCGGTCTCGCTACTCAAATTTCGCGCCTCGGGCAAGGTGTTCCGCATCCCCGAAGATGTGGCCTTGTGCTATGGCATCAGCGACTCGGCCTATCGGGTGCTAGCTCCCTACATCCAGATTGGCGAGGCCTATCGCATCAAACCACGCGCCGAGCGCACCTATACTTATACGCGCGTAAAGGACTCCCTGCCTCGCCTACCCCTCGCGCCATTCCGCATCGACACCGTATCGGCCAAGTATCTGCGCGCCATCGGAGCCTTTACCAAACGGCAGGCCGAGGCGGTGATTCGTTGGCGCGACCGGAGCGGATTCCGCGACATGGAAGAGTTCCGGGAGTGCTACGTCGTAGAGGATTCGATTGCCACCCTCTTGGAGCCCTACATCCTCTTCCCCGAGCCGGAGCCTACCCCGTGGGAGGAGCCGATCGAGATCAATCGAGCCGACTCGGCCACCCTGCGACGTGTGGTAGGTATTGGCGAGAAGACGGTCGTCGAGATCCTAAAATACCGGCTGCGCCTCGGTGGATTCCATCATATTGAGCAAATTCGGGAGGTTAGAGGGGTCACACCCGAAAATTATTACAAAATTTCGCAACAAATTTGCTGTGATAGTAATGAAATTCAAAAAATTGATATTAACTTTGCACCTCCGGAAACGCTCCGACGGCATCCATACATTCCGCCGGGCATGTTACGGAGAATAATTAAGTTTAGAACGCAGAAAGGAGGTTGGAGTAGCACCCAGGAATTGGTACGACACAAAATAGTAACCCAAGAGGAGGCCGAGCGATTAAGACCCTATTTGGTCTTTGGCACGGAGGCCGATTGAGCGGCTTGTGATAAACAAGCAAATGGTTCGGGGTGCACACCTTACAAGAAAGCGATTCAAAACTGTAAATTGATCAAACAGCGATCTGCTGTTGCCTACGATGAGTAGCATGCAGCGATCCCGAGCGAGGAACAGCTCGCCAACAAAGAGTTCCCAAGCCCAGAGGAGGCTTGCCCAAGCGGGGAGACAACCTCAAACAATAGAAGCATTAAACACAAAAAAAAGAATACAACTATGATTATCACTACGGTAAAGGAGGGCGAGAACATCGAGCGCGCCCTGAAGAAGTTCAAGCGTAAGTATGAGCGCACGGGCGTTCTGAAGGAGCTGCGTCGTCGTCAGTACTTCACGAAGCCTTCGATCGCAAAGCGCGACGCTATGGCTCACGCCATCTACGTACAGCACACCTATCACCTGGACGACTAATCGTTCACCGATAGATAGCTCAACTCCCCCGACCGGTTGGTCGGGGGAGTTTTTTTTGCGGGAGGGGGTATAAGAGTTATGGGAGCAATGGGAGCAATGGGAGCAATGGGCAAGAATGCAAGCTAACAGCCCCACAAAACAAGGAAGGCCACTTCGATAAACGACCTCCCACTTGGCGGACAAAAGTACACACTGCAGAGCGAACGAAAAAAGAGTGTATCCCTGCAAGGGGACACACTCTTTTGCGATGATCAAAGTTGTATGACAAGGTGAGTTCAAGGCTTGCGCAGGGCTCGAAACCGCAGCAAAAGAGAGGGTTGCCCGCCATGGCGAACAACCCTTTTCTCTACTTTACAGATTGGGAATGATGAGCCGAGTTTTAGACAAAAAAGGGGGAACACGCTTCAGTGCTCCCCCTTTCGCTTTAACATCAAAGTTGTATGACGAGGTGAGTTCAAGGCTTGCGCAGTGCTCGAAACCGCAGCATACTATGCGTATGTGAGGATTTCGAGCGCAAGCGTAACGCAGAAATCGCCCGTCAGACGGCTTTGATTACTACTCTGCGAGAATCTCCAACATCTTAATCGCCGACACGGCAATCTTCGTACCGGGGCCGAAGATAGCAGCTGCACCGTCACGATAGAGCTGATCGTAGTCCTGTGCGGGGATCACACCGCCCACAACGACGATGATATCCTCACGACCCAACTTCTTCAGCACCTCGATGATCTGCGGCACGAGCGTCAAGTGACCGGCGGCCAGCGACGACACACCCACGATGTGTACGTCGTTCTCCACAGCCTGCTTGGCAGCCTCGGCGGGCGTCTGGAAGAGCGGACCCATATCGACATCGAAGCCGATATCGGCATAACCCGTAGCTACGACCTTAGCACCACGGTCGTGACCATCCTGACCCAGCTTGGCGATCATGATACGCGGCTGACGGCCCTCCTTCTTTGCAAACTCGGCGCACATCTCCTTGGCGCGCTCGAACGAATCATCGTTTTTCACAGCTGAACTATAAACTCCTGAAATGGAACGAATAACGGCCTTATAGCGACCTACAACAACCTCGCAAGCATCCGAGATCTCACCCAGCGTAGCGCGTACCTTGGCAGCCTCAACGGCCAGCTCGAGCAGGTTACCCTCGCCCGTCTTCACGCATTCGGTGATGGCAGCCAACGCTTTATCAACAGCCGCCTGATCGCGGTTAGCGCGCAGCTCCTGCAGACGCTTCACCTGGCTCTCGCGTACAGCCGTGTTATCTACGGCCAAGATGTCGATCGGAGCCTCTTTCTCCAGACGGTACTCATTCAGACCGATGATCTTCTGCTCACCCGAGTCGATACGAGCCTGCGTGCGGGCCGAAGCCTCCTCGATACGCATCTTCGGAATACCGGTCTCGATAGCCTTGGCCATACCGCCCAGCTTCTCCACCTCCTGGATATGCTCCCACGCCTTGTGGGCAATCTCGTTGGTCAGGTGCTCTACATAGTACGAACCTGCCCACGGATCGACCTGACGGCAAACCGAGGTCTCCTCCTGGATGTAGATCTGCGTGTTACGTGCAATACGAGCCGAGAAGTCGGTCGGCAGGGCGATAGCCTCGTCCAACGCGTTCGTGTGCAACGACTGCGTGTGACCCAGCGCAGCACCCATAGCCTCGATAGCCGTACGAGCCACGTTGTTGAAGGGATCCTGCTCGGTGAGCGACCAACCCGACGTCTGCGAGTGGGTACGCAGGGCGAGCGACTTGGGATTCTTCGGATCGAACTGCTTGACGATCTTGGCCCACAACATACGAGCGGCGCGCATCTTGGCGATCTCCATGAAGTGGTTCATACCGATAGCCCAGAAGAACGACAGACGCGGCGCGAAGGCATCCACCGACATACCGGCATTGATACCGGCACGCAGATACTCCAGACCGTCGGCCAGCGTGTAGGCCAGCTCGATGTCGGCCGTAGCACCTGCCTCCTGCATGTGGTAACCCGAAATCGAGATCGAGTTGAACTTGGGCATATTCTTCGACGTGTACTCGAAAATATCGGCAATAATACGCATCGAGAACTCGGGCGGATAGATGTAGGTGTTACGCACCATGAACTCCTTCAAGATGTCGTTCTGGATCGTACCGGCCAGCTGGTCGAGCGTAGCACCCTGCTCCAGACCCGTCACGATGTAGAAGGCCAGGATGGGCAGCACGGCACCGTTCATGGTCATCGACACCGACATGCGATCGAGCGGAATACCGTTGAAGAGCACCTTCATATCCTCGACCGAGCAGATCGACACACCGGCCTTACCAACATCACCGACTACACGCGGGTGGTCAGCATCGTAACCACGGTGCGTAGCCAGGTCAAAGGCCACCGAAAGACCCTTCTGGCCGGCAGCCAGGTTACGACGATAGAATGCATTCGACTCCTCGGCAGTCGAGAAACCGGCATACTGACGGATCGTCCAGGGACGCATCACATACATCGTCGAATAGGGACCACGCAGGTAGGGAGCCACACCTGCAGCATAGTTCAGGTGCTCCATACCGGCCAAATCCTCGGCCGTGTACATTCCCTTGACGGGAATCTGCTCTGCAGTCATCCAAGGCTGCTTATCCTCGCAGCGCTTCTTGCCGCAGCACGTCGTCTGGGCTGCAGCATCGTATTTGAGTTCAGAAAATTTCGCTCTCATAATTAGATTCCCATCTCTTTAAGGTAGAACTTCAGTGTTTCGAGCACATTCGACTTCACGTTGATGAAGTTCGTAATGCCCTGTGCCTCCAACTCGGGCGTGCAGGCCGGAGCACCAGCAACCACCAAGATTGCCTGGCCACCCAGCATCTCCTTGATCTTCGGAGCTACCTCGGCATAATCGTCATCCGAAGCGCAGACAACCACGATCTCGGCCTTCGAAGCCAAAGCGGCCTCAACGCCCTCCTCAAGCGACTTGAAGAAGGTATTGTCGATCACGCGGATACCGGCGCAACCGAAGAAGTTGCACGAGAACTGTGCACGAGCACGTGCCATACCGAGCGAACCGCAGGTGAGCATGAAGGCCTTCGGCTCCTTGCCCGAGCGATCCACCTCGAGGCGCATCTTCTCGAAAGCCATAGCACCACGGTAGGCGTTCAAGAGGTTGCCCTCCTTCACGTCGCGCTCTACAGCCTCCATCGTCAGCTCCTCACCGGCAACCTCCGTGAAGTTGGGATACTGGTTAGCACCCAGCAGGATCTGACGACGCGTAGCGATGTTCTTATCCTTCAGGGCAGCCGAAGCCTCGATCTTCTCCTTGATCACACCGGCCTCATAAGCGGCAGCATAGCCACCCTTCTCCTCCAACTCGAGGAAGAGCTTCCAAGCCTCGGCAGCGATCGATGCCGTGAGGTTCTCGATGTAGTACGAACCACCGGCCGGATCGACCACCTGGTCGAAGTGCGACTCATGCTTGAGCAGCAGCTCTACGTTGCGAGCAATGCGCTTCGAGAACTCATCAGCCTCGGCATAAGCGGCGTTGAAGGGAACAACCTCCAGCGAGTGTACACCGGCAATCGTAGCCGACATCGCCTCGGTCGTACCGCGCAGCATGTTCACATAGGGGTCGTACACGCTCTGGTTCCAGCGCGACGTCTCGGCGTGGATGAGCATCTTCGACGAGCAGAGCTTTTCGGGCTCATAACCCTTGACGATGTTGGCCCACAACATACGAGCCGCACGGAACTTGGCGATCTCCATGAAGTAGTTCGACGATACGGAGAACGAGAAACGCAGTGCACGAGCAGCCTCATCGACCGTCAGACCGGCATCGGTCAGACGAGCCATATACTCCTGACCTGCCGAGAGGGCGAAAGCCAACTCCTCGACGATCGTCGAGCCGGCGTTGCCGAAGATCTGTGCGCTGACCGTAACCACGCGCACGTGCTTCCAGGCGGCAGCCTTCTTCACCAGGGCAGCAACCTTCTGCATGCACTCGTCGCAAAGTGCTCCCTTCTTCGAGAGGCCCTTCACAATGGGGTCAATCACAAACGAGATGTGGGCATCCTCAACGCCCTCCTTCTCCAACTTAGCGAGTACCAACTCGGCCACCTCGCCTACACACTCACCGCAGAAGACCATCTCAACGGCCGGCAGCACGATACCTGCCAGCAGCTGATCGAGGCCCTCGGCCGTCAGTTTCGTGCAACCGCACGAGCAGAAACCGATCGAATCGACACCCGAATTGAGCAACTTCAATGCCTCGGCATTGGCTGCTACGGGATCCGTCACCTTCACGGTCTGGTGGATACGCCACTCATTGTTGCAGCGCGTACCACGCACATAGGGGAACTCCCCGGCTTTTGCGCCCAGGAACTCGATGCCCTCGAGGTTCTCGGCACGGTAGTAGGGACGCAGGTTGAAGCCCTCGCCCGTACGCCATACCAGCTTACGCTCGTAGTCGGCACCCTTCAGGTCTGCTGTGATCACCTCTTCCCACTTCTCGGTCGAGACGGCGGGAAATTCAGCGAACAGCTTTTCACTTTTGGAATTTGCCATAACTCTTTTTTAGTTAATATTTTGTTAGGTATTGCTTATTGCCTTAAAAATGCGCGTAAAGATACACATTTTTCTGCAAAATAACACACATTTTGTTAGGAAAATAACAATCCCAAAGTTCTCTACGCCATATCGGACAAATCGACCACTTTTAACACCCTTTGCCCCAGAATCAGCTATTTCGACCACTTTTCCACTAAAACTCCTCAAAATCGAGAAAATTCAAAAAATCCAAAATTTCAGCAAACGACCGGTTTTTCGCGCCACTTTCCCAAAAAAGAGGGCGTTTTTTCGATCCTCGCCCCGAAAAAAGCAGCCATTTTCACGAAAAACAGGTAAAAATTCAGTGTATCGGCAAAAATTTACACTTTTGGCGATACGACATAAACAGAAAATTTCTACCTTTGCAGAAACAGATTTTCAGTCTATGTCATCATCGCTCAGATTCAAGATGGTCGATGCAGCCATCAACCACACGGCCGTTGAGGTCGATGCCCCCGAGGGTCGTCCTTCGGACTATTTCGGTGAGAAGGTCTTCTCGCATGCCGCCATGCGCAAATACCTCGACAAGCGCACCTATCAGATCCTCTCCGATACGATGGAGAACGGCACACCCCTGACACGTGAGGTGGCCGATTCGATTGCAGCCGGCATGCGCCAATGGGCCTTAGAGCATGGTGCTGACCACTACACCCACTGGTTTCAGCCGCTGACGGGCGGAACAGCCGAGAAGCACGACGCTTTTGCCCAGCCCGATGGTTTTGGCGGTGTCCTCGAGGAGTTCTCGGGCAAGCTGCTCGTACAGCAGGAGCCGGACGCTTCGTCGTTCCCCAACGGAGGCATCCGCAACACCTTCGAGGCTCGCGGCTATTCGGCGTGGGATCCCACCTCGCCGGCCTTTATTGTCGATACGACGCTCTGTATTCCGACCGTCTTTATCGCCTACACGGGCGAGGCGTTGGACTACAAGGTGCCTCTGCTGCGTTCGATTGCCGCTGTGGACAAAGCCGCTACGGAGGTCTGCCACTACTTCGACCGCAACGTGGAGAAGGTGCACACCTACCTGGGCTGGGAGCAGGAGTATTTTCTGGTCGATGAGAGTCTGTGGGCCGTACGTCCCGACCTGATGCTCACCGGACGCACGCTGATGGGGCACGAGTCGGCCAAGAATCAGCAGTTGGAGGACCACTACTTCGGGGCGATTCCGACGCGCGTGATGGCCTTCATGAAGGAACTCGAGTATGAGTGTTTGAAGTTGGGTATTCCGGTCAAAACACGCCACAACGAGGTGGCACCCAATCAGTTTGAGTTGGCTCCCGTATTCGAGGAGGCGAATCTGGCCAACGACCACAACCAGCTGCTGATGACGATCATGGATAAGACGGCGCGCCGCCACCATTTCCGGGTATTGCTCCACGAAAAGCCCTTCAAGGGGATCAATGGCTCGGGTAAGCACAACAATTGGTCGTTGGGCACCAATACGGGTGTCAATCTGATGAGCCCGGGCAAAACGGCCTCGGAGAATCTGCAATTCATCACCTTCCTGGTCAATGTCATCTCGTCGGTCTACAAACACAACGGACTGCTCAAGGCAGCCGTCATGAGTGCCACGAACGACCACCGTCTGGGTGCCAACGAGGCTCCGCCGGCGATCATTTCGACCTTCCTCGGCACACAGGTCTCGGCCGTATTGGATAAGTTGGCCGCCTCGAAGGGGGATAATGCCATCCGTTTCGATGCCAAAGGGGTCTTCAAGATGAGCGGTATCTCGCACATCCCCACCCTACTACGCGACAACACTGACCGCAACCGCACCTCGCCCTTTGCCTTTACGGGTAACCGTTTCGAGTTCCGTGCTGCCGGAGCGTCGGACAACTGTGCCGAAGCGATCATCACGCTCAACACGGCATTGGCCGACGAGCTGACGCAGTTCAAGACGCGTGTCGATCAGAAGATCGAGGCGGGCATGAAGAAGGAGAAGGCGATCTACGAGGAGCTCAAGCAGATGATCAAGGCCTGTGCCCCGATTCGTTTCGACGGCAACGGCTATTCGGATGCTTGGCGCGAGGAGGCTGCCCGCCGTGGTCTGGACTGCGAGCGTTCGACACCGCTGATCTTCGACCGCTACCTCGATGCCAAGACCATCGAGCTCTTTGCCCGCACGGAGGTCTATTCGCAGATCGAGCTGGAGGCCCGCACCGAGGTGAAATGGGAAACCTATGTCAAGAAGATCCAGATCGAGGGACGTGTATTGGGCGATTTGGCCATGAATCAGATTGTCCCCACAGCCTCGGCCTATGAGGCGATGTTGCTCGACAAGGTCTATAAGATGTCGCAGATTGGCGGATTGAATGCCTCGTCCGATATTGCCCTAATCAAGAAGATTCAGGACCACACGGCAGCCATCCAGCGACTTACGGCCGAGATGACCGAGGCCCGCAAACGAGCCAATCGCATCGAGGATATGCGCGCCAAAGCGATCGCCTACCACGATACGGTAGCCTCGCTCTTCGATCGCATCCGCGAGCATATCGACAAGCTCGAAGAGGTGGTCGATGATCGACTGTGGCCGCTCCCGAAGTACCGCGAATTATTATTCTTGCGCTAAAGCGAAGCGCGCTTTCTCCGCTTCACCAAGATCGCCACGACGGCACAAAGGCCGAGCAGTAGCGGATAGTAGAGCTTTCCGATGATCTCCAGCGGTGAGATGGCAGCCAGGCTGGCAGCCATCAGGAGTTGTGCACCATACGGCAGTAGCCCCTGCGTAAAGCAGGAGAAGGTGTCGAGCAGCGAGGCACTCTTCCGTCGATCGACGCCAAACCGATCGGCAATTTCGCGGGCGATAGAGCCGACCGAGAGGATGGCAATCGTATTGTTTGCCGTGCAGAGATTGGCCATGCAGACCAAACCGGCAATGGCCGCTTGCGCACCGCGCGGTCCTCGCACGTGACGTGTCAGGCGGGCGATCAGGTAGTCGATACCGCCATTGAGACGTATCGTCTCGAGCATACCGCCGGCCAAGAGCGTAATGATGATCAGTTCGCCCATGCCTACAACACCCTGCCCCAGCTCGCCACACCAATCAAAGAGGCCAAACGAATCGGTCACAAGGCCGATGGCTCCGGTAGCCACAATGCCGACCAACAAAACGACCATCACCTGCACACCTAACACAGCCAACACCAACACCAGCAGGTAGGGAATCACCTTCACCCACTCGATGGTCTGCGGCACCGCAACCGCCTCGATATGAGCCGGATTGAGCAGATAGATCAGCAGGGTCGCCAGCGCAGCCGGCAGGGCAATACGCAAATTGAAGCGGAATTTATCGACCATGGCACACTCCTGCGTGCGGGTTGCCGCAATCGTCGTATCGGAGATAAAGGAGAGGTTATCGCCAAAGAAGGATCCTCCGACTACGATGGCTGCCAGATAGGCCGCCTCCAAGCCGGTCTCTGCAGCCAATCCCGAGGCCACGGGCATCAGTGCGACGATCGTGCCGACCGAGGTACCGATCGAGATCGAGATAAAGCACGAGGCGAGAAAGAGGCCGGCAGCCAAGAAGGCCGGTGGCACAAAGGTGAGTGTCAGATCGACCGTCGCATCGACCGCCCCCATGGCCTTGGCCGACTGGGCAAAAGCTCCGGCCAGGACAAAGATCCAGATCATCTGCATGATATTCGGATCGGCAGCACCCGACGAGAAACGCTCGATACGCTCCGAGAGCGACATACCACCCAAGAGCAACAAGGCATAGACCGACGAGGCGATAAAAGCCACCGCGATGGGCATTTTATAGAAATCTCCGGCCACCAGCGAGGTGACCAAATAGAGCAGCAGAAAGACCAGCAACGGCGAGAGGGACAAGAAGCGTCCTTTGATGAGGTTTCGATGGATCATAACTAACCTTTTAGGCCGCAAAAGTAGCCAATAATCTGCAAATAAACAAGAAGGCCCCCGATCTGCATTCGATCGGAGGCCTTCCTATTCATGAGGCATTTCCATTCAAGGCCTGCGCAGCTCCCGAAACCGGAGTATACTATGCGTATGTGAGGATTTCGGGAGCAAGCATAACGCAGAAATTACCTTTTTAGATTCATTTTACTGTACGTAGTCGATCACAATAGATATCACCTTACAATCCTGATCCGACGGATTGGCAAACTCGAACGTACCATCGTTACCCGCGCTAAAGGTGTAGACGTGTTCTACGTTGGCTGCATTGTCGTTGGATGAAAGAACGGTCTGCTTCACACCGGCTACACTCTCCGTCATCGTGAAGTAGCTACCCTTCTTGGCACCATTGTCGATAAGCGTTACGGTCACCGTCTTGATCTCACCCAGCGGCGTGGTGTTGCGCACGAATGTACCGGCAGCCACCTTGCTAATCTTGTAGAGGTAGAAGACCGGCACCTTTGTGCCAGCTGCATCGCCCGACGTGGTGAGGGCACAACGCGACTCAAAGTTGATCGACTCCCAGCTCCACGAACTCCAATTCTCACCTAATGCAACCGTAGCATCAGATCCTGAGGGCATACCCGTCGTACCGGCAGCATGCAGATCGGCCATATTGAGCACAAGGGTCTTAGGTTCCGGCTCGGGCTCTACGGCTGAAACAGAGGCAAACTCTATCTTATAGAAACGCAGGGCGTTACCCGTAGGATAAATCTTGACCTGACCGGCTGCACTGATGTCGAATGTGGTGACAGTGGGAGCACTCGTCGGGCTACCACTGGGCTGGCTGGCCACTACAGCGCCATCCAGGCTGACGGTTACCATGCGTGTATCATCCGCCGAACTACCCGTGTTCGAGCTCGTGACTGTCAACGTACCACCGGCAGGAGCCGTAAAGGCAAAGTAACGCTCTGTCTCACTGCCTGCACCACCTGGCTGCACACCACGACCACTACCGCTACCATTCATTTTCATCGACTTACCTCCACCATCGATGGTCAGACCGTTCCACTCAACGCTTGAGGTGAATGAATTATCTGTACCAATCGTTGCGGCTATAGCATCGAAGCTGGCATCGGTAAAGTCCCAGGTGAGGGTCACATTACCCGGCGTCGGCGGAGCGGCCGGCTCCTCGATGGTCAGCTTGGCCTCACCGGCAGCCGACTCCTGACGCTCGGTATCCTCAACGGCCGGAACAGCTACCACCGAAAGGGTGTATTGGCCAACAGCCAAGGCAGCCACCGTAGCAGCGTCGATCGTATAGGTTAGCTCGGCCTGCTCAACAGCAGGAGCGCCGTTGAACGAAACCTTGTAGGTTGCAGCATTCTTCACAGCCTCCCACGAAGCAACAACAGCCTGCTCGGTACCCTGCTCAACCTTCGCGGGATCGAGTTTCACGGTCGGAGCCGACAAAACGAGGTCGCTGACCGTAAAGTCGGCCGTACCGGCTACCGAGTTCTTATAAAGGTAGGTCGAGGCGGGCACAGCCACCACGTTGGCCGTATAGGTACCCGGAGCCAACGCAGCCACCACCGAAGCGGCCACCTCGGCCTTCAGCTCGGTCGTCGTGCCACCGATCGGGTTACCCTCGGCATCGGTTGCGCCCTTCAGAGCCCACGTATAGCTTGCAGCATTCTCAACCGCCTCCCAAGCGATCGTCAAGGCCGTTTCGTCACCGATCGTTGCATCGGTCGGCGTCACCGTCACAACGGGCGTAGCCAAGGCCTGGGCAAACTGACCCTGAGCCTCCGGACCCTCGGTCCACTCGATCGAGTAGACGTGGTTGATTGTAGCATCGGTCCAGATATAGAGGTTCGTCGCACCCGTGAAGCCTGTGACGGGGATATAAACCTTACCACGGTTTGCCTTCACCGGAGCCTCAAACTTCTCGGTATCGGTACCCAGCGACTCCACATAAACGGCGAAGTGACGGCCGGCACCATTGGCGTAGCAGTCGATCGAGATGACACCTTCGCCATCGACCGAGAACATCACCGTACGGTCGGTCGGAGCCTGACCGGCCTTGCCGACATTCGACGATTTACCCTTCAGATCGAGGTAGTTGCACCCCAGATCGGCATCGGCCGAGATATACATCTCCTTACCACTCTCAACGGCCGCATTGGCATTGATCAACAGACCGTCGATGGTCGTCGGCGCAGTAAAGTCTTGCACCTCCCAGGTCGTGAAATCCCACTTGGTAGTCTTACCCAGCGTCTGGGCAGTAATCGAGCCACTCTCCACGCCGGCGATATAGATCGTCACGGTGTACTCGGTGAGCGACTTCAACCCCTTGACCGTATAGGCATGGGCAGCCTGCTCCTCGCTCGTGAGTTTGAAGGACTCACCTGCCTCAACAGCCGGCGAGATACGTACCTCATCCACAGCAGCCGTCTCGGACCAACCGATCGTCAGCTCATTGGCACCCTTCTCGAGGAGTGCAATCGACTGCTTATCGCTGGCCGTGAAGCTCGTTGTACCACGAACAGCCGTATCGCGGCAGAGGTTTACGGTGTAGAACGTGCCGGTCGTAAGACCCGTCAGCGTATAGATACCCTCGGCCTTGGCCGTCTCGTCGAGCTGGATGGCACCGATACCGTTGTCCACCTCCAGGTGGGTGACGTTCGAGCCGGCCAACCAGCGCAGCACAGCCGTCGTAGCCGTAATATCGGCATCGGGAATCACACCGTCGTTCAAGAAGAGCTGCTCGACACCCGTCTCGAAGATGCACTGTGCCGGCTTCGAGTTATCCACATTCGGATCGGGGCTCAAGGCATAGAGATTGGCCACAAACTTGGTCTTACCGGGCAGCTCGGGCATGGCATACGTCAGCGTAGTCTGGTCCGAGAGAACCGGAATCGTAGCAGCGTGGTAGCTAGAGCCATTCTCATACTGCAGATCGAGTTGATAGGCCTCGATGCCGCTGCTCACCGTCCACGAGAAGGTGGCATTGACATTGTTCTCCAACAGCACCTCGAAATTCAGCGGCGAGAAGACACGATCGACGTCCAGCTCCTCGACGATGCCGTCGGGGTCGGAACAACCGCCTGCCAGAGTAGCTACGGCAGCCAGCATACCGACGAACCATTTTTTGAATATCGTTTTCATAAAAATGTGTTTTCTAAAAAAAAAGTGGGTTATCTGTTAATATCCGTAGTCATTGACAAGCATATAGTTGCTGGCAATCGAAGCCGAGAAGATGGGCCAATATTGGCGCGTGTCGGGGTCGCGCAGATAGATCAGTTCGATCTTCTCGTCGTTGAGTTTCGACTCCTTCACATACTCATACTTCTTCTCCTTGGCACCCGACTCACCGGCCTCCTCCTCGTACCACTGCGTCCAGCCGGCACCGAGCAACGTCTGATCGGCATCCGTCGAGCTCATCTGCATCTCGATCTGCTCACCATTGAGCTTGTAGTAGAGGTAGGGACCTACCTGCGAGTAGTCATAGGTCTTACCCGTGATAGCCGAGGTATAGCTACCCTGCATACGGATCTGCTTCATCTTCTCCTTGGCCTCATCCAACGCATCGCCGAGCAAGCCCCAGCGGATCAGATCCTGCTTGCGGATCATCTCACCACAGAACTCCAAGGCGCGCTCCGTGAAGAGAGCCTGGAACATCTGCTCCTTGTTCGTAATCGTGCTCAAGAAATCCTCTACGGCAGCTGCGTCACCTGCATAAGCACGCATACGCACCTTGCGCAGATACTCCTTGGCTACACCCAACTGATCCATCTCGTTGGCAGCCTCGGCAGCCAGCAGCAGCACGTCGGCATAGCGCATCACGATCGGTTTCACACCGTCATCGTTGTTGGCCGAGCCAATCGTCTGACCATTGGGGATCCACTCGTAGCGGAATTTACCAAAATACCACTTATTGAAGTTGGCCGGTGCGGGGGTCGAGACCTTCGACACGGGCTTACCCCAAAGGAAGTTCACGCAGCTCATGGCACGCGTATCACCCGCGCCATACTCATAGTACATCGTCGGCACGGGGCCCACCGAGCCACCCATACCCTTACCTACATACTGATCGGCACCCTCATGGCGTACAGCATACTGCGAGCACCACTGACCACGACGCGTCTCATGACCAAACGGTACGGCAAAGAGCACCTCCTCACCAGCTGCCACGTTCTCGTAGCCCATCATATCGCGCCACAGTTTCTCGAACGTAGGAGCCAGCGCCACGCTCTTACCCTCCTGGGCAATCACATCCTGGCAAGCCTTCAGGGCGATATCATACAGATAATCACCGCTCCAATCGCCACTCACCACGCGGGTCGAGCGACGCACCGAACCGATATTGCCCGTACCCACCTGACCATCGTCGGGACGCTGAGCATAACCGGCAGCCTGCATACAGATGCGGGCCAACAGACCCTTTGCAAAGGCCTTGTTCATACGGGTCGAGAAGCTCGTTGCGGCGGTCTCACCCGGCCAATAGAGATACTCGCAAGCCTCCTGCAGATCGGCAATCAGCTGCTCGTAGATCACATCGCGGTCGGTCTTGGCAACATAGATCGTCGCCGAGTTGATCGGCTCAAAGCGTGCCGGCACATCGCCCCACGTCTTGATCAGATCGAAATAGAACATCGCACGCAGCGTCAGGGCCTCACCCAGCAGATAGGCCATTTCGGGATTCTGCTCAGGGTTACCATAGCGGCGGATACCGTCGATGCAGAGGTTGCAACGCTCGACAGCCGTATACATATAGGTGTAGACACCATTCGCAGCATCGAGGGGTACACCCGTCTCATTGACCTGCGGGTCGTAGGCGATCACCGTCGTCTTGGCATCGCCCTCCTTGGCACTGTTGTACCACTCGATATCGGTATTGTAACCATACCAGAGGTGGTGACGGTTACGATAGGCATTGTTTTGGCCGAAGATCTGATAGATCGACATGATATTCTCCTCGGCCAGCGTGGGATAGGCAAAGACCACCGAGGCGTCAAACGACGACTTCGACTCCGACTCCACCATATCGCTACACGAAACCGAGCTGCAGAGCAACGCTGCAGAGGCCAACATATAAACTATCTTTTTCATATTCTTGTCTTCGTTTTTAGTGTAGTCAAATTAGAAGCTGAGGTTGATACCGAATACCCACGAGCGGCTCTTCGGATAGGCCGAATAGTCCACATTGGGGGTCAGCGGGGTCGCACGGCGCGTATCGACCTCGGGATCGTAGCCCGAATAGTCGGTCCAGCAGAACAGGTTCGTGCCCGTAGCATAGAAGCGCACCTTGTCGAGACGAATCTTACGCGTGAGCGACTGCGGTAGCGTGTAACCCACCGTCAGCGAGCTCAAACGCAGGAACGAAGCATCCTCCAGGGCCCAATCGTAGACGAAGGTCTTGGTCACGTAGGGCGACCAGAGCGTCGTCTCGGCATTGGCAGCAGCCAACTGATCGGGATCGGTAATCACAGCACCCGTCGTCCAGTCGATGTGGGTCCAGCGGTTACCCAGCGCCATCTCCTCCGAGAGGTTGCGGATCGAACCGGCACCCGTATATTTGTGCGAAGCCGAGAACTCGATGCGGTTGGCATTGTAGACCTTGTTACCCACCGAATAGGTGAAGTTGGCCGCTACGTCGAAGCCATAGAAATAGCCCGAGAGCGAGAAACCACCCGTAAAGTCGGGCTGCACGTTGCCAATCACCTGCTTGTCGGGTTTACCATCGCCGTCGAAGTCGGCCAGCTTGAGCGAACCCGGGCGGCAGTCACCCACCACCGACGAGCCGTCCACTACGCCCTCCAGCACCTTCCACTTGCCCGTCTCGGCATAGTAGTCCAGATCGAAGTCGGCCACCTCATAGCGACCCAGCGTCGTGTAACCATAGACATCACCCAGCGCACCACCGGTCACCACCTTGAAGTCGTCGGTAATCGAGCTATGCCAGCCCGAAGCGGTCACGATACCCTCGGCATTGAGCTGTGCCAGATCGACCACCTCGTTCTTGTTGAAGGCGATGTTACCCGAGAAGTTGATACCCCACTTCTCCTTCTGCACGATCGCAGCATTGAGGGCGATCTCGACACCCGAGTTGCGAATCTCACCGGCATTGCGATACTGCAAATCGTAACCACTACCGGCCGTCGGGAAGGCGATCAGCAGGTCCTTGGTCGTATTGCGATACAGATCGACCGAACCGTTGATGCGGTTACCGAAGAAGCCGAAATCGAGACCCAAGTTGTGCGAAACGGTCGTCTCCCACTGCAGATCCTTGTTGGCCATCACCAGCTTACCACCATTCGATACGGTGCTCCAATAGCCATCCGTGCCGTAGATGTGCTCCGACGTGTAGGCCTGATACTCCTGGTTGATGAAACCGGCCGGAATGTTGTTGTTACCCGCCGTACCGAAGCTGTAACGGATCTTCAGGTTGTCGAGCCAGCTAACATCCTTGAGCCAATTCTCACCCGAGAGACGCCAAGCCACAGCGGCCGAGGGGAAGTAACCCCACTCGTTGCCCTTCGAGAACTTCGACGAACCATCGGCACGCATCGTAGCCGACACCAGGTATTTGCCCTTAAACTCATAATTCAAACGACCGAAGAACGAGAAGAGCTTATCGTCCGGATTGTAGAACTTGCTCACCGACGAGGGGGTACCCGAACCCATGAACTTCCACGCCTTATCGGCATCGAAGAAGGTCGGCAGACCATCGACCGTCGTATTGAGCGTGCTCGACTTGGTGATGATATACTCCTCACCGAGCAGCAACGAGAGTTTGTGGTCGTCGTTGCCGATCAGCTTCTTGAAGTCGTACGAGAGGGTGTTGGTATTGCGCACGCGCTCACGATCCACATCGTTCATGAAGGCCGACGGCATGGCCGAACCATCCTCGGCGAAGACCGACGAGTTGGTACGTGCGTAGTACGACGTCAGACCGTAGTACGAATAGGTCGTCTGGCGGTAGTTGTCCAGACCCATCTCCACCTTGAGCTTCAGGTCATCGACAATCTCCCACGAGAAGCCGGCATTCACGTTCCAATTCTTACGCTCACGATACTTATCGTTATCATAAACAGCCACATCGGGGCGTACCCAGTCGGTGAAGTTCTCCTCCAGGTCGTCGCCCTCGACCACACCCTTGACCGGAATCGGCATGTAGAGGATGGCGTTCTTCAGACGACCCGTCGTCGAGGAGCCCTTATCGTTGAGCGAGTTGGCACCCGAGCCGCGCACCTCCATATCCGAGTAACGTGCCGAAACATCGAACGAAATACGCTTATTGGGCTTGAATTGGGCCTTGAAATTGAGGTTATCGCGCTGATAGTCCGAACCGATCATGATCGCCTTGTCGTCCAGACGCGAATAGCTGGCCGTCCACTTATACTTATCACCACCACCCGAGATGCTCAGATTGTGGCTGAACTGCTCACCCGTGCGACCAAAGAGCTGATCGACCCAATCGTTACCGGCTACATTTTCGTAGAGGTCGATATCCTGGAAGGCACCGAAGTAAGGCTCGTAATTCTCGCTCACCTTATCCTGAATGGCCGCCAACTCATACTGATACTTCGTAAATTGGCTCGGGTCCATCGCCTTCACACCATCCTGGTTGGCCATCTCCTTGAAACCCCAGTAGAGGTTGTAATTCACGCGTACACGACCCTTTTCACCACTCTTCGTCGTCACGATCACAACGCCGTTGGCACCGCGCGAACCATAGATAGCCGTCGAGAAGGCATCCTTCAGCACGTCGATCGACTCGATATCCGAAGCCGGAATATCCGAGATGCTCTCCACCGGGAAACCATCGACGATGTAGAGCGGCGAGCTGTCCTGCGTCAGCGAACCGGCACCACGTACACGGATCTTGATCTCGGCATCGGGGTCACCCTCGGTCGTCGTCACCGACACACCGGCCATGCGACCCGTCAGAGCCTCACCGACCGACGTTACGGGCATCTGCGTCAGGGCCTCGTTATCGACCGACGAGACCGAGCCGACAAGGTCACGACGACGCACAGCCGCATAACCTACGACCACCACCTCATCGAGCGACTGGGCATCCTCCTGCAGGGTGATATCGACCACCGTGCGCGTGCCCACCTTCACCGTCTGGCTCTTCATGCCCACATACGAAAAGATCAGCTCCTCGGCCTCGGCCGGAAGCATAATCGAATACTTACCCTGCACGTCAGTCGTGACGCCCGTGGTAGTACCCTTCACCGCAACCGTGGCAGCAATCACAGGCTGCCCCGATGCATCCGTGACAACACCCTTCACCGTCTTGCTCTGCGCAAAAAGGTCACCGGAAGCCATCACCAGAGCGACCACTGCAAGCAATGCACAACGCACTACCCGCGAGGTCCAATTGGAAATTTTCTCTGTCATAATGTTAGGTTTTGATTAGTAAATATTTGGTTTATTGTCATTTATCGTTTCAGCAAACCGTTCAGATAGACCTCGACATTCGTATAGCGGCCATCGAGCGTCGTCTGTGCGCCATCGGCCTCGTTGTGCGGGTCTAATCCGCGTTCGGTCTCCCAGCTGTCGGGCATGCCGTCGCCATCGCTATCGGGCTGCGGCTCTCCACCTGTCAAGAGGGGCCATCCGCCCACATCCTCCTGCGAGTCGATGTGGCCAGCCGCACCGCTCTTCGAGCCATGGTAGGTGGTCGTACCCCGACGCACCTCCTCCACAATGCGCTGATCGATCGCATCGCGGCAAAGCGACGCACCCACCTCTGCCAACACATCCCGATAGGCGGCCTCAGCCTTTTGTGCCGTATAGTTGCCCGTCGGCATCCGGAAGGGTATCTGATGATCCACCTCCTCGCGCGTACGGTTTTGCTCGATCTCTACACCCAGCCAATTCTGTTTTGTCACAGCCTTATTGCCGGCCAACTGATTCCCGGCTAAGTAGTAGCTGCCCACCGTGTGGCGCGTATCCCGATTATCCCAAATCTCGATGATCTCCTCCGGATGTTTCGTGCTCGGACCGGCCTTGTAATAGTTGCCAATCAGATTCCACCACCCCTCTTCACCGCCATAGGTGGCCTTGAAGCCCCAGTTGTAGATCACGTTATTGACCACCTCGACCGTACCGCGACGATTCAGTCGGCGCGTATCACGGTAGATCACCGGATGATCCAGACGCGGATTGCGGCTCGTATGGTGCGCCAGCAGATTGTGGTGGTAGGTGGCATTGCGTCCACCCCAGATGCCGCCATAGCCGTGGTTGCCCTTGGCGTGCACCGAGCGGGTGAGGCTCTCCGCCAGCAGACACCACTGCATCGTAAAATCGCGGTTGGCATAGAACGAGGCACACTCGTCCGTGGACCACGACATCGAGCAATGGTCGATGATCATGCCCCGATTGCCCGTCCCACTCAAGGCGTCGGCCTGTTCGCGGCCACGATCACCCATGCGGAAACGCATATAGCGGATAATGATGTTGTCGGCACTGATATCGACGCTGTAATTGCAGATCGTCACACCCGCTCCGGGGGCCGATTGTCCGGCAATGGTCAGATCGCCCGTATTGATCTTCAGCGGCCGCTGCAATTCGATATTGCCCGCCACGGCAAAGACCACCGTGCGGGGGTATTTCTGGCTCAGGGCCCAGCGAAGCGTCCCTTCCGAGCCATCGTCCGTCAGTTTTGTCACCGTCAGCACCTTACCACCACGGCCTCCGGTCGTATAGCGGCCGCCACCCTCGGCACCCGGAAAGGCCAGCAGGCGCGTAGGATCGTCCCCCACGATGCGATCGCGGTTGGTCAAGGCCTCCCACTCGACCGTAGCACCTGCGATGCGGACCACATTGCCCTCCATCGGCTGCTGCACGAGCCGCTGCTCGGCCTCGGCAAAGAGTTGTTTGCGCAACTCCGCCCCTTTGATCAGGTTCGTACGCAACGCCTTCAGCGAGGCATAAAGCCCCTCGGCCGTATCGGTTGCCGGCAACAGCGCCACCACCTTGCTCCGCAACGCCCGAGCATCCGCCTCTTTAGCCGGCAGAAAATCCAGCAGATCGACCGCTACGGCCAATGCCTCGGTGCGCAATGTCGGATCCGCAGCATCGAGCATGCGACCCACCTCCGCCGCGACCGTGCGGAAGGTCACCGCGCGCACATCGCCCGTCTTACGTTTGCCGTAACGGCGTGCATATTGAGCTAAGAAGGGGCTGACAGCCAGATAGTCGGCCTCAGCCGCATGCGATTCATAGTAGGTGTAGAGCGTCTCAATGGCGCGCCGATAGCGTTTCTCGCCCGTCCGCTCATAGGCGGCAAAGAGGAAGGGGGCTGCTGCATAACGATCGCGATCCGAACCCTGCTCCAAACCGGCGATCTGTCCCTTCTCGCTGATGAGCGAAGCGGCCAGCTGCAGGGCACGCTGCCACAGGGCCTCGTCATCATAGCGGAGCGTGTAGTAGGCTACGGTCGTCAGCGCCTCGCCCGTCTGTTGATTCCATTGCGGATGCGCCTCTACATCCGTAAAAACCTTATTTACAAGCGCATAAGAGGGGACATCCGTCGGCTTGGCCGCCATAGCCCACCCCATAGTTGCCCACACTACGGCGAGCAGGAGTATGATTCGTTTCATAGTTGGTTGGTTGGTCGGAATGCTGCACATAACATCCCATTATACAAATGTACGAAAAAATCTTTACAAAATTAACTATTTCCACGAAATGAACAAAAAATAGGGATAAAAAGCGTTTCCGAAAGCATCACACCCCTCGCCCACTAAAAAAATCAGCGCGACCCGAATAGGTCGCGCTGCAAACGAAAGAATAAAGCCTCCGGCAAAGAGCCTTCAGACGGGCTTACAAGGTGGTTTTCCACAGCCCGTGCAGATTGCAATACTCATAGACTGCAATCGGGCGATCGGCGCCGTGGTGGATGATGGCGACGGGCTCGTCGGTCAGATTAACACGAATGCCTCCGCGCTCGGTCTCCACGTAAACAAAGGCGATGTGGTGCTCGGGGAGCATCGGATGGTGGACGCTGCCCACCTCAACCTGAATGGTCTGATCATCCAGCCGCTTCACTACGGGTACATGCTTCTCGCCGCTCGCATCGACCGTATTAGGGATCAACTCCTCCATCTGCTCGCCGCAGCAAATCACGGGAACACCCGAATCAACTATCTTCTCAATTACATTGCCACAATGGGCGCATTTATAAAATTTCGTTGCCATAATTGTAAAACTCTTTTATTGGTTTGTGTGTTATTTTCTTATTGCAAAGATAAGACATATTTTTCTATTTGTCAAATTGATATTTTTTATAGCACTATCAGCGAAAGCTATATTCCTATTTCTTGCCCCACCAACCGATATTTCGCACCTAAAATTTGGCAGAACGGTAACCATTCGCTATCTTTGTCCAACCTTTTTGACGAATTAACTCTACAAAAAAGATACCATGGAAGCTATTGTAAAGACCGATTTTCAGTTGCCCGGCCAGACGGGACATTATGTAGGTAAGGTGCGCGATGTATACAGCATCGAGGGAGACTATCTGGTGATGGTCGTTTCGGACCGTATTTCGGCATTCGACGTGGTGCTGCCGAAGGGCATTCCCTTCAAGGGCCAGGTGCTGAATCAGATTGCCGCCAAATTCCTCGACGCGACGACCGACATCCTGCCCAACTGGAAGATCGCCGTACCCGACCCGATGGTCACCGTGGGCCACAAATGCGAGCCCTTCAAGGTCGAGATGGTCATCCGCGGCTACCTCTCGGGCCACGCATGGCGCGAGTACAAGGCCGGCAAGCGCACCATCTGCGGTGTAGCGATGCCCGACGGTATGGTCGAGAATCAACGTTTCCCCGAGCCGATCATCACCCCCACGACCAAGGCCGATGAGGGTCACGACGAGGACATCTCAAAGGAGGAGATCATCGCCCGCGGCATCGTGAGCCGTGAGGACTACGAGCAGCTGGAGGCCTACACGCGCGCTATTTTCCAGCGTGGCACGGAGATCGCGGCCAAGATGGGGCTGATTCTGGTCGATACGAAATATGAATTTGGTAAGAAGAACGGCGTGATCTACCTCATGGACGAGATCCACACGCCCGACTCGTCGCGTTACTTCTATGCCGAGGGCTACGAGGAGCGTCTGGCCAAGGGCGAGAAGCAGAAGCAGCTCTCGAAGGAGTTTGTACGCGAGTGGCTGATGGCCAACGGATTCCAGGGCTTGGAGGGGCAGCAGGTGCCCGAGATGACGCCCGAGATCGTAGCCAGCATCACCGACCGCTACGTAGAGCTGTACGAGCAGATCACGGGCGAGCCGTTCGTCAAGGGCGAGGCTACGGATGTCCTGAACCGCATCGAGCAGCACGTCAAGGAGTGCCTGGCCGGCCTGCAGTAAGCCACCCACGACGCCACAACAAGAGCCTGTCTAACCGCAACAGTTAGACAGGCTCTTTTGATTGAAAGCGGCATGGTGTAGTGGCGATGGCTGTGAGCTTGCTCACTATGCCATCTATCACACAGCACAGATGTCAAGCATTGACACCCTTGCAAGCATCCATACAAAAAAAAAGAACAAACCTTGCGATTTGTCCTCTTTAGTAGGAGATTGCATCGAAATCTCTAACCCATTCCTGAAAGACTTTGAAGTCGTTATCCTTTTTGTGATGTGGGTTGAAAGCCCCTCGCCAAAAGCCTCCCTTATCAAAGGGAGGTTTGGAGGGATTGTAGGTATGAGCCGTCGAGGCCGACCCCCGATACGAAAAAAAAGGAGAAACAAATCGTTTCTCCTTTTTGAGTAGCGGGGGGAGGACTCGAACCTCCGGCCTCCGGGTTATGAGCCCGACGAGCTACCAACTGCTCTACCCCGCGATGTATCGTTTGATGGTGCAAAGATAATACAAAAATCGTTACAAACCAAGAAAAAACGGAGGAAATCTGTCCCAAAAGTCCCTATCGGCTGACCCTCAACGATATACCTCGCACATTTTTTTACAAAACGAGGCAGCCGTCCTCCGGCAAACTAACGGCTACGCTCGTATTGCTCGAAACGGAAGGGATAGGGATAGCTCTCGCCCTGCTCAAAGCGTTGCGAACGGATCAACTTCCAATCCTCCCGATCCCATTCGGGGAAGGAGGTATCGCCCTCATAGTCGTGCTCGATAAGGGTCAAATAGAGACGATCGGCCAGCGACAAAGCCTCGCGGTAGATCTGCGCACCACCAATCACGAAGAGCTCCTCCTCTGCGGGGAAGAGTGCTATGGCCTCCTCGAGCGAATGGACAACCTTGCACCCCTCGATCTCGAGACTTTGACGCGAAATGACGACATTGGTTCGATTCGGCAGCGGACGACCCAACGATTCGTAGGTCTTGCGACCCATGATGACCGGATGGCCCGAGGTCGTCGTCCGAAAGAACTTCATATCCTCACGAATATGCCACAGCAGGCTGTTTTTATCGCCAATAGTGCCGTTTTGTGCCACGGCTACGATGATGCTGATCATACTCGGAGCGAATTAGAACGACATGGGGGCCTTAATGGTCGGATAAGGGTCGTAGTTCTCCAACGCGAAATCCTCGTAGCGGAAGTCGAAAATCGAACGACGCTCCGGATTCAGGCGCATCGTAGGCAGCTCACGCGGCGTGCGCGAAAGTTGTTCATCGACCTGCTCCATGTGGTTCAGGTAGAGGTGCGTATCGCCCAGCGTATGGATAAACTCTCCCGGCTCCAGATCACACACCTGCGCCATCATGAGCGTCAGCAAGGCATACGAGGCGATATTGAACGGCACGCCCAAAAACGTATCGGCACTGCGCTGATAGAGCTGGCACGAGAGGCGTCCATCGGCCACGTAGAATTGAAACAACACATGACAAGGCGGCAGGGCCATCTCCTCCACCTCGGCGACATTCCAGGCCGAGACCAAGATACGGCGCGACTCGGGATTGTGGCGAATCAGATCGACGGCCGCCTGAATCTGGTCGATCACACCCCCACCCTGCACGGGCCAGGAGCGCCATTGGTAGCCATAGACATGGTTCAGATCGCCAAAACGATACCCCTCGATAGGCGACTCAATGCCGGCCGAGGCCAAGAAGGTATCTCGATCTACGGGCAGCACACCATGGGCTACACACAGTTCGTTGTAGTAACGGAACGCATCGTTATCCCAGATATGCACCCCATTTTCCACCAAATAACGGATATTGGTATCACCCGCCAGGAACCACAACAATTCGTGGATCACCCCCTTCAGGAAGACCTTCTTGGTGGTGAGCAGCGGGAATCCCTTTTGCAGATCAAAACGCATCTGGTGGCCAAAGACGCTCTGCGTGCCGGTACCGGTACGGTCACCACGCACAACGCCCTCCTCCTTGATGCGTCGCAACAGATCGAGGTATTGTTTCATCGTTTATGCTATAATTTCTAATGACAGATTGCCCGCCGCATCGAGTTGCGCATAGGAGCCTCGCGCCCCCTCCCAGCAACCCAGCAGGAGGACATGCAACCCCTCCTCACGATAGTCGCGCGGGTAGTGCATATGGCCAAACAGGTAGTGATCGGCCGCTTCGGGATGTTGTGCCCGATGTTCACGTGCATAGGCGATCAGGGGCTCGGTCACCGACTCGCCAAACTGATCGGCATGGTGCTTCTTGCGCGACGAACCACTCCACCAACGGCCAAAGCGGACCGCATGGTCGGGGTGAATCAGCCACGAAAAGAGCCACCGCAAGGGCCGTGAACGGAAGGTGTTGTTCATCAGTTTCAAGAGCCACTTCCCGTCAATCTTCATGTTGTCGCCATGGGCCACAAAGATTTTTTGATCGCCCAAGGTGAAGATTTGCGGGCGGGTATAGACCTCCACGCCACACTCTTGGGTCAGGTAGTCCCGCATCCACATATCGTGGTTGCCCGTCAGCAAGATGATGCGAATGCCCCGATCGGTCAAGGCGGCCAACTTACCCAATGTCCGCACAAAGCCCTTTGGAATCACCCGACGATACTCAAACCAGAAATCGAAAATATCACCGGCCAGAACGATTGTCTCGGCATCCGCAGCCACACGATCGAGCCAGGCCACAAAGCATTGCTCCGTAGCTCGGGCTTCGGCCTGCGTGCCGGCTCCCAGATGGATATCCGAGGCAAAATAGTGCATTAACGGGTCAATTCGGCAATCTTACGCTCCAACTCCGCACCACGCAGATCGCGCGCTACGATCTCACCGTTTTTGTTGATCAGGAAATTGGTCGGCAGCTGCTGCACGTTGTAGGTGCCCAGCGCGGGCGAGTTGCCACCCTTCAGATCGCTGACCGAAATCCAGGGCAGCGCCTGCTCCTGTACTGTATTGATCCAGACCGGTTTCGAGGTATCGATACCCACCTGATAGATCTCCAGCGGCGTGGCAGCCTCGTGATACTTGGCATAAAGCTCCTTCAGCTCGGCATTGAGCGTATGGCTGTTACCCAACCCTGCCGACCAGAACTCGAGCAGGATCACCTGCCCCTGCAACGACGAGAGGCTGATCTTCTTGCCATACATGTCGGGCAGCGTCAGATCGGGGAACGAGGCCTCGGTGATCTGCTGTGCCAGACGAGCCCCCGCCTCCATGCGGTCGATATCGCCCTGCAACATCACCAGATAGGGCGAGCCGGGATAGTGCTCCTTGAGGGCCTCGGCCACCGTGCGGTAGTGGATCACATCGGTCACACCGTCCACCAGGTGACGATCGCCGGGCAGGCGCTGGTAAATGGCATAAACAGCGGCCAGCGAAGCCTTATGCTCGGCAATGAAGGCGATTTGGCTACGACGCAACGCATAGTAGGCATCCGTGTACTCCTCGACCAAAGCTTGACGCTCCTCGGCCGTGAGTGTATTGTCCGCCACGCGGCTTGCTACAGTCTCCAGCTTGCGGGCTCCGACGATGAACGACTGGTAGAACTCGCGCACCAGGGCCGACTCCTCCGATCCCTCGACCGTATAGTTGGCAGCCACATTGCCGGCCGAATTGACCGTCAGACGATCTCCAGCAGCCAAAAAGAGCGGAATGCGCTCTGCATTATAGACCAAATTGTAGAGCATGGGGCTTTCGGGTGCCTTCTCGATCTCAAAATGGTAGTTGCCCTGCGCATCCAGCACAGCCGAGTCAATCACGATTTGTTGTTGCGAGGCGGTTTGCTCCAGATAGACCGTTTTGGCATCGTTGCCGACAAAACGACCGTCGATCTTGACCGACGTGGATTGGCAACCCGCCAAGATAAAGGCGGCTGCCGAAACGAGCAGAATGGGTAGTTTATTCATACAGTTTTCTAAAGATTCAATTTACAAAGATAGCATTTTTTGACGAAATACGCACAATTATTTCTGCGAATTGCGGTGTTGCCCGTTATTTTTTCGGAAAGCACCGCCATGCGCCTTCTTTTGTTGCTGACGACCTCGGCCCGCACCGTTCTTGGTCGGACGTGCCGAAAAGTGCTGTTTATAGTCGCTTCGGAGGTTATTCAAGGCCTCTTCGTCTATCTCAATAGCTCCATCGGACATCCGCTTTAGATCTTTTACGATC
The DNA here is from genome assembly GCA_017437045.1 of Alistipes sp. Lineage (GTDB taxonomy): Bacteria > Bacteroidota > Bacteroidia > Bacteroidales > Rikenellaceae > Alistipes. The sequence goes on along the minus strand of JAFSBY010000042.1, from coordinate 22,856 downwards.
ACCTCGTTGTTCGGATGCTCCTGGTTGTATTCGTAGCTCTTGGCTCGCATGTAACGCACCAGATTGTCGATCGTGCGACCGGCAGCCTCGGCCTTACCCTCCTCGCTGAGCTTCTGGACGATGCGCTCGACATATTTTCCGTAGTGTTTATAGCGGATGCGCCCTTGATTGTACTGCAAGGGGCGCGGCGTGATGGTCAGCTCCTCGCGCGTGGGACGCGGATAGGGTGAGTCCACATCGAGTTGGAAATCAGACATGATAAAGAGATGGTCCCAGAGTTTATGGGTAAAATCGGCCGTGTCGCGCAACAGGGGATTCAGATTACCCATCACGGCAATCACGGCACGTGCCTGACGGTTACGTTCGTAGCGATCCTCGATCGTCATCAGCGAATCGATCATCTCGTGGATGTGGCGTCCATACTCGGGCAGGTAGAGCCGGCGACGCTTGTAGTTGTAATTTTTTTTCATCGGTTGAAACTGCTCTTCAGTTGCCCCTTTCGGGTCGGTTGATCGCCCAAAAGGTGCCGTCGAATAACGTTTGCGGAGGCCTTATTTGGCGTCCGCGTCGTCGGATGTGCATTTGCGTATCGACGGCAGGATTTGCTAATTTTGGGACAAAAATAGGAAAAATTTCAGTAAAAACAAGGTTATGACAAAGGTTTTAATTCTCGACGCTTCAAAAAGCATGCGAAATACCCTGCGCGAGCGGCTCGAATACGAAGGATTTGCTACGGAGACGGCTGAAAACGATCCGGCTGCCCGCACCATCTGCTCCCGCAGCACGGTCGATCTGGTCCTCACCGACCACCCGCTTCCGGCCGATCGCACCTCCACGGCTCCCTATATTGTCTTGGCCGATGAGGCGACGATCGACTCGGCCGTCGAGGCTTTGAGACATGGTGCGGCCGACTACCTGACCAAGCCCATCGACATGAATCGGCTGCTGCAATCGATCCACCAAACCCTCGCCGACGAGCGTTCGGAGCCCTCCTCCCCTACCGCCCGGTCCACGACCCGCAAAGCGCGACGCAGCGGCCTCTCGACCACCGAGGCGATCATCGGCTCCTCGCAAGAGATCTGCCAGGTACGCCACCTGATTGACAAGGTTGCCCCATGCGATGCCCGTGTGCTCATCACCGGCGAGAACGGCACCGGCAAGGAGTTGGTGGCCCGCCACCTGCATGCCGCGAGCCCGCGTGCCGGAGCACCCTTTGTCGAGGTAAACTGTGCCGCCATCCCCTCGGAGCTGATCGAAAGCGAGCTCTTCGGCCACGAGCGGGGAGCCTTCACCTCGGCGATCAAGCAACGCAAAGGCAAATTTGAGTTGGCCGATGGCGGTACCCTCTTCATGGACGAGATCGGCGATATGGCGCTGGCAGCCCAAGCCAAGGTATTACGGGCGTTGCAAGAGCGCAAAATCAGCCGCGTAGGCAGCGACCGCGACATCGAGGTCAATGTCCGCGTGATTGCCGCCACAAACAAGAATCTGAAGGAGGAGATCCGACGGGGCAATTTCCGCGAGGACCTCTACCACCGCATCGGAGTCATCGTCATCCGTGTGCCGGCCCTGCGCGAGCGCATCAACGATATTCCCGAACTCACGGCCCACTTCATGCAAACGATCGCCTCGGAGTATGGTACCACGCCCAAGCGGATCGAACAGGGGGCTCTCGAGGCCCTCCAAGAGCGTCCGTGGAGCGGAAACATCCGCGAATTGCGCAATGCGATCGAACGACTGATCATTCTCTCGGGAGAAACGATCACGGCAGCCGATGTGGCGAATTATTGCTAACAATAAGATATAGAGCAAGATAGGCCATATACCCACAAACGGCACAAAAAATATTTTGCAAATTTTTACAAAATAATTTGCACAATTCACTTTTTCGCCCTACATTTGCACTCGCAATTCGGCACCGTAGCTTAATTGAATAGAGCATCTGACTACGGATCAGAAGGTTACAGGTTTGAGTCCTGTCGGTGTCACTCAAGCGACTGATTTTCAGTCGCTTTTTTTGTGTTTACAGACAATATCATCTTGCGAAAGGGCTGTCTGACAGGATTGTCAGACAGCCCTTTCGATCTTCTATTTTCATCCGAGGCAGATGCCAAAAGAGCCCACCTAAAGCACTTTCTACTAATAGCGATAGTGGTCCGCCTTATATGGTCCCTCTACCTTCACACCGATATAATCGGCCTGCGCCTCAGTCAGCTGCGTAAGCTCTACACCCAAGTTATCCAGATGCAGACGGGCAACCTCCTCGTCGAGGTGCTTGGGCAGACGATAGACATCGACCGCCAGATCCTTCTGCCACAACTCCAGCTGGGCCAGACACTGGTTGGTAAACGAGTTCGACATCACAAACGAGGGGTGACCCGTAGCGCAACCCAGGTTCACCAGACGACCCTCGGCCAAGATAAAGATCGAGTGACCATCGGCAAAGGTGTACTTATCGACCTGCGGTTTGATCTCCTGACGCACGGCATCCGAATCGTTCAGGCGAGCCATCTGGATCTCGTTGTCGAAGTGACCGATGTTGCAGACAATAGCCTGATCGCGCATCTGCTGCATGTGCTCCAGCGTGATAATATCGCGGTTACCCGTGCAGGTGACGTAGATGTTACCCTCGGGGAGTGCACTCTCCACACTCTTCACCTCGAAGCCCTCCATAGCGGCTTGCAGGGCGCAAATCGGGTCGATCTCGGTCACAATGACGCGGGCACCATAGGCACGCATCGAGCGGGCACAACCCTTACCCACATCGCCATAACCACAGACAACGACTACCTTACCGGCAATCATCACATCCGTAGCACGCTTGATACCATCGGCCAACGACTCGCGGCAACCATAGAGGTTGTCAAATTTCGACTTCGTGCACGAATCATTGACATTGATAGCCGGCACAAGCAGTTCGCCGGCCTCCTGCATCTGATAGAGGCGGTGTACACCGGTCGTGGTCTCCTCGCTCACGCCCTTCCACTCCTCGACCGTGCGGTGCCACTTCGTGTTATCCTCGGCCAGGATCTGCTTCAGGGTATCGAGAATCACCTCCTCCTCATACGACGAGGGGGCATAGTCGAGCGTCGTAGCATCCTTCTCGGCCTTGAAACCCTTATGAATGAGCAGCGTAGCATCGCCACCATCGTCCACGATCAACTGCGGGCCCTTGCCACCCGGGAAGGACATAGCCATCGCCGTGCACCACCAATATTCGGGCAGCGTCTCCCCCTTCCAGGCAAAGACCGGCACACCGCGCTCAGCAATGGCAGCGGCGGCATGGTCCTGGGTCGAGAAGATGTTGCACGAGCACCAACGCACCTCGGCACCCAACTCCACGAGGGTCTCGATCAGCACAGCCGTTTGGATGGTCATGTGCAACGAGCCCATCACACGTACCCCCTTCAAGGGCTTCTGCGGGCCATACTTCTTACGCACGGCCATCAATCCGGGCATCTCATACTCCGACACCTCAATCTCTTTGCGGCCCCACTCTGCCAAGCTCATATCGGCCACTTTGTAGGGCAAACTCAAATCCAAAAACATAGTTTACTTATTATTATATATATTAAATACTTATCTCAACCGACTTTCGATCTGCTCCCGATCGCGCTCCAGCTGCTGCCGCAGCTCGTCCAAGGTCGCAAACTTCTGCTCCTGGCGAATCTTTTCCACCAGACGAACCCATATACGACGACCATACAGATCGCCCTCAAAACCCAACAGATGACTCTCCAGACGCAACTCATTACCGCCCACTGACGGGTTGCAGCCGACATTCGACATGGCATCGAAGACCTGCTCGATACCCTCCACCTTCACCTCGGCCCGATAGACCCCTTTATCGCACACCCCTTGCTGAAGCGGGATGTTTGCCGTCGGGAAACCGATCGTATGGCCAATCCGGCGGCCGGGGGTGACGACCCCTTCGATCACCACGCTCTCCATCAGATATTTTCGGTCAGTTTACGCACCAGGCTCACCTGCGAGAAGAACTCCTTGGCAAAGACGCGCAGGACCGTATAACCCGGAATGGCCAACAACATGCCGACAATACCGGCAGCCGATCCGGCCAACAGAATCACGAGAAAAACCTCCAACGGATGGGCCTTCACACGCTCCGAATAGAGCGAAGGTTGCAGAATAAAATCGTCCAATCCCTTGATGATCAGCAGCGAACAGATAATCACCACCATCGTCTGCCCGATCGTCATGCCCTCAATCGGCGATACAATGCCGACGAACGACGACAGAATACCACCGATGAGCGGACCGGCATAGGGGACAACATTCATCACACCCATGATCAACCCGATGAAGACGGCATCGGTCGGCTCCATGCCAAAGGTGTACATCACCAGCGAGACGGCCAACATCAAGAGCAGACTCTCGCACAGCAACCCCCGAAAATAGCGCGACAAGAGGTAGGTAGCCGAGTCCAATGCGCGCTGGATATTCTCGGCATAACGCTCGGGGAACATCGCCTTGACCATGGCATAGAACAGACCATCCTCCTTCAGGAAGAAGAAGGTGATAAACGAGATCGAGAAGAGGGCAATCACGCTCGAGGTGAGCAGCCCGACAATCGACGAAAGCACCCGATTGACCGACTCGATATTGATCCACTCGCGCAGGTTGCTGATCAGAGCCTCTTTCAAGGCCAACGACGAGCCGTCGCGGTGGAAATGGGTGGCAATATAGTCCTGCAGATAGGCGATCTGATCGTCAAAATTACCCAGCACATGGGCATAGTCCACCTCGGAGAAGCGGGCAAGCTTCTCGAAGACCAACGGCACAAACAGATAGCCCGCCAAAGCACCCACAGCCCAGATCGTCAGCAGCGTAATCACGGCTGCCAACGTGCGCGAGAGGTGCCAGCGGTGGATCTTGATCCCCTCGAGTTTGCGCACCAAGGGTCGCCCCACCACGGCCAGCACGGCCGAAATCAGGACATAAATCACCACCGAGGCGAAATACCACACCAGAAAGAGGACGGCGGCCGTGATGGCCAGACCGATCAACACCTTCCAAAACGTCTGTAAATTCATAACTGCATGCAATTTGCGTCGAAGGGCTACTCGCCGTGCTTCTTCAGCCGTGCAATGGGCGTCTGCGAGCCGGTCACCTTGTCACCGATATTGACCAGCACCTGGCTATCCTTCGGCACCAGCACATCCACGCGCGAGCCAAACTTGATGAAGCCCGCCACGGAGTTTTGCTCGACCTGCGAGCCCACCTTCATGTAGGAGATGATGCGGCGTGCCACCAATCCGGCAATCTGACGGAAGAGCACCTTGCGGCCATCCTTCATCTCAATGACGGTCGTCGTACGCTCATTCTCGGTCGATGATTTGGGATGCCAAGCCACCAGGAAACGTCCGGGGTGGTACTTGAAATAGTCCACCTTACCGGCTACGGGGACCCAATTCATGTGGACATTCGTCACCGACATGAAGATCGAGATCTGCAGCATCTCCTTTTTCAGATACTCCTCCTCGACGACCACCTCGGTCACCACCACCCGACCATCGCAAGGCGAGAAGACCAGATCCTCATCGTGAATGCGCACACGGCGCGGCTCACGGAAGAAGGCGATGATGAACATCCAGAAGCAGAGCAGGAAGATCGAGGCTGCCACGATCAGCACACAACTGCTCTGGTTCATCAACAACCAATAGAACAGCCCCCAGATAGCGGCGCAGATCAAGCCCGAAACGAGAATAATTTTGTAACCCTCTTTATTGATTTTCATAGTTTTATAAGGTTTCTTTAGTTTAGATATTCTGGGTAAAAACAGAGTATGGATAACACGACAAACGGAGCCGAGATCAACAGCGCATCAAAACGATCCAGCACACCGCCATGACCCGGGATCAGCGTACCCGAATCCTTCACATTGGCAGCTCGTTTGAGCATCGACTCGACCAAATCGCCCAAGACGGCCGTCACGGTGATGATCACCGACAGGACAGCCCACGTCCAATAAGGCTCACTGCGCAGGTAGGCAATCAGCAGTGCCAAACCCATGGCACCCAACATGCCGCCAAAGAATCCCTCCCACGACTTTTTGGGCGAGATACGCTCGAAGAGGCGATGACGACCAATAGCCATACCCACCAAATAGGCAAAGACATCGTTTGCCCAGACGATGGCGATATAGGCGATCACCAACCAACGCGTGGCGGGTTCAAACGAGAAGAGCATCAGGCAAGCGATCGGGTAACCCACATAAGCTGCACCCATCAGCGTAGCACCCACATTGGCCAGTGGGGTGGCACTCTTGCGATACAGTTCGCAGATAAAGAGCAACGGCAGGAAGAGGAGCAGCATGGAGACGAGAATTCCTCCCATCCACATCGGCAGCATCTGGGTCGAAGTCTGATCCACTACGAAGCAAATCACCAAGCCGGGCAGCAGCGTTAGGATCGTGCCCAACACGCGCTGCGGAGCAATCTGCTGGCACTCGGCCAACCGATAGAACTCCCACACGCCGACCAACGCCAGCAACAGCAGCACTGCCTGCATACTCCACGACGTCCACCAGATGCCTCCCAGCACCACGACGATCAACACCAAACCACTCAACGTACGAACCAACATGTTCTTCATCTTATCACTCATCGGGTCTTCATTTTTTTTGCATGTACACTTAACTCTCTGCTTCGGCCTTCCGGGTTTTACACCTCTGCAGCCGTCTCGGGAGCGATCACCTCGGTCTCTTCGGCCCTCTCGGGCTGCTCCTGCGCCAGATCCTTCTTGCGCTTGCCCAGGATGCGCTCCACATCCTCGGTGAAGATCACCTCGCGCTCGAGCAGCAGCTCGGCGATCGCCTTCAGCCCCTCGCTGTGCTCCCGGAGCACCTGCTCGGCCATTCGGTAGGCCGCGTCAATGAGTTTGCAGGCCTCGCGGTCAATCTGTTGGGCCGTCTCCTCCGAGTAGGGCTTCGTGAAGGCCATATCGCTCTGGCCGGTCGAATCGTAGAACGAACGGTTACCCACCTCGTCGCTCATGCCGTAGTAGGCCACCATGGCGTAGGCCTGTTTGGTCACACGCTCCAGGTCGTTCAGCGCGCCGGTCGAGATCTCTCCAAAGGTCAGCTGTTCCGACACACGACCTCCCAACGTGGCGGCCATCTCGTCCATGAGTTGCTCGCGCGTCGTGATTTGACGCTCCTCGGGCAGATACCACGCAGCACCCAACGCCTTGCCACGCGGGATGATCGTCACCTTGATGAGCGGCGAGGCATGCTCCAGCAACCAGCTCACCGTGGCATGACCCGCCTCGTGGTAGGCAATCTTGCGTTTCTCGGCAGCCGTGATGATCTTATTCTTACGCTCCAGGCCGCCAATGATGCGGTCGATAGCGGCCAGGAAATCCTCCTTGGCAATGAGTTTCTTATCGTGGCGGGCAGCGATTAGTGCCGCCTCGTTGCAGACGTTGGCAATATCGGCACCCGAGAATCCGGGGGTTTGACGAGCCAAGAAGGCACGGTCGAGTGTCGGGTCGAGCTTGAGCGTGCGCAGATGCACCTCGAAGATCTCCTCACGCTCCTTGATATCGGGCAGGCCGACCTCGATCTGACGATCAAAGCGACCGGCACGCATCAGCGCCTTATCCAGAATATCGGCTCGGTTCGTAGCCGCCAGGACGATCACACCGGCATTGGTCTGGAAGCCGTCCATCTCCGTAAGCAGCTGGTTGAGCGTATTTTCGCGCTCGTCGTTACCCGAGAATCCGGCATTCTTGCCACGGGCACGACCGATGGCGTCGATCTCGTCGATAAAGACAATGCAGGGGGCCTTTTGCTTGGCCTGCTCAAAGAGGTCGCGCACACGCGATGCACCCACACCGACAAACATCTCGACAAAGTCCGAGCCCGAGATCGAGAGGAAAGGCACATTGGCCTCACCCGCCACCGCCTTGGCCAGCAGCGTCTTACCCGTTCCCGGAGGGCCTACCAACAGGGCACCCTTCGGAATCTTGGCACCCAACTCGCGGTATTTATCGGCCTTTTTCAAGAAATCGACGATCTCCATGATCTCGACCTTGGCCTCCTCCAGACCGGCTACATCCTTGAAGGTAACGCGTTTGTGGTTATCCTTATCGAAGACCTGCGCACGCGCCTTACCGACATTCATGATGCCGCCACCGGCACCACCACCCGCTCCGCGCATCATCGAGCGCATCAGGAAGATCCAAAAGCCAATGATGAAGAGCCAGGGCAGGAACCCGATCAGCGTATCGACCCACGTATTCTCCTCAAAGGTGTATTCCACCGCCGGTTCTTGCTCGGCCGAGAGCTCCTTCAGGTCCTCGCGCAGCTGATCGACCGAACCGATCGTAAAGCGCACCTGCGCCCCCTTCTCGGGCATCGTCTTCAGAGGCGAGGCCACACTGTCGGTGCGGTATTTGGCGATCGCGGACTCGGTCAGATAGACCGATACCTCGCGGTTGTTCATCACCACAAACTTATCGACCTCCCCCTGTCGGATCATCGGCTCGACCATCTGCCACGTGCCCTTCACGGGGCGAGCCTCCTCACCGCCAAAGAGCCACGATCCGATGATAAACAGACCGATCACCGCATAGATCCACATGAAATTGATGCGGCGCACGGGATTATTTTTCTGTTTTGCCATAGTTTACTCCTCGTATTCGTAACGTACCATCGGGGCATCGGCCCACAACTCCTCGAGTTTGTAGAAGTCGCGCAGCTCGCTCTGGAAGATGTGTACGACGACATCCACATAGTCCATCGCCACCCAGGCACCGACCTGCTTACCCTCCACACGCCAGGGCCACTCGCCCATCACCTCGTGCACCTTCTCCTCGATGCCGTCGGCAATGGCCGACGTCTGCACCGTCGAATCGGCATTGCAGACCACAAAGTGCGAGCAGATCGCCCCATCGAAGCCCGTCAGGTCGAGCGATACAATATCCTTACCTTTTTTATCCTCGATTGCCGCCACAATCGTATCAATCAATTGTTGTTCTCTTTCCATAATTTGCAATAGGTGTCTATATCTCGACAAAGATACAAATTTTCACATAAATACGAAAGTATTTACCCGAAAAAACAACAATGAGCCAAAAAGGGACAAAAAAAGAGAGGCACACCGAAGTGTACCTCTCCAAGCTTGCAGCGATCAAGCCACTATGCCATGGCAGCAAGACCTCCCAAAACGGCAGCAGCAAGAATCCAAGGAATCACGATAGCCAAAATATTCAGAATCAGGCCACCTACGCGATACTTCTGCTTCTTCACCATAGCAACAATCGAGAAGATCAGACCAGGAACAGCCAAAATCCATGCGATCCAAGGCAGCCAGCAGAAAATCAAAGCAATAATACCGAGCACCAAACCGGTTACGCCCATAGCGTTGCTCTTTTGAACATCACTCATAATATAAAAGTTTTAAGGGTTAAAGTCACCGCAGCCGCTTCGGTGGCACTAAAAAGTTATATCAGGCAACGGCGGCTGCTTGCGCGTTGTCTTAATCGTTCGTTTCCGAATACGAAATTAACACAAAATCCGCAAACAAACAAATTTTTTCAGCAAAAATAAGCAAGCCCGCGTCAATAATCGTACGCATCGGCCGCCTGAATCAAGCCCACCAACAGGCAAACCCACAGCGCGACAGCTACGATGGCCAACAGATTCAACAGCAACGCCAAATGGCGGAATCGTTGCCCTTTGGCATAGGCTATCAGCGTAAAAACCAGTCCGACAAGTGCCGAAATCACCGCAATCAAACCAAATGCCGGGACAAAGCCGACGATGCCCAATGTCAGCGACTCACCACCAATGATCAAGGCCACAAAACCCTTGATATTCGCACCAATACTACGATCGTTCATACCTAATCCGTTCATTAAAACATGCTATTCACGCGGCCCTGCTCCTACCGCGGAGCGCAGCAGCGCAGAATGGTCTCCGAGAGGGCCTTGATGATCGAACTCTTCACGTAGGTGCGACGCACGGCCACCGAGATCTTGCGCGAGGTGTTGCCCTTGGCCAGCTGCTTGACCCGATCGCGGCGATCATGCGGAATAAAATCGACCGACATCTCGGGGATGATCGTCACCGACTGCGTGCAATCGACAATGCGCATGAGCGTCTCGAGCGAGCCCGACTCGAACGAGAAGTGCGACGGCAGCGCACGTTTGGCCTGACACAGCTCGATGATCTGGTCGCGCAAACAGTTACCGGGGCTCAAGATCACCAATTCGCGCAGGTCGATATCCTCGATGCGGATGTTCGAGCGTTCGTAGAGCGGGTTCTCGGGCGAGACATAGATATAGAAGCGGTCGTTGAACAGGTCGTGCTCCTGAATGCCCTCGCCGCACGTGCCTCCGGCCACCAACGCCGCATCAATGCGGTCGTGCTTGAGTGCCTCGACAATATCGGCCGTCTTCATCTCCGAAATCTCCAGCTCAACCTTCGGATAATCACGCACAAAGGTCGGAATAAAACGGTGCATCAGGTAGGGGGCGATCGTCGGGATCACACCCAGGCGCAGCTTGCCACTCGTCTCGCCCTTGAGCTCCTGCACCGCCTCGCGGATGCTGTGAAAGGCGCGCAGCGTCTCGCGCGTCTGCTCCAAGACCACCTCACCGGCCTCGGTCGGCACAACCGGCTTCTTCGAGCGGTCGAGCAGGACGACGCCCAGCTCCTCCTCGAGCGATTTGATCTGCATCGAGAGCGACGGCTGGGTCACAAAACAGAGCTCGGCAGCCTGCGAAAAACTGCCACAATTGGCCACGGCCAAGAGGTATTCCAACTGGATGATTGTCATAATTTCGATTTATTGCTTTGTGCAAAGATATAAAAAAATACAATCCACACAAAACTTTTTTGGTCACCGACGCGCTTTTTCGTATTTTCGCAGGCAATTGTGTCGATTAACAAACAAAAAACAAGATATGGCAAAGATTATTCTGACGGGCGATCGCCCCACCGGACGACTTCATTTGGGACACTATGTCGGCTCCTTGCGCCGCCGTGTCGAGCTGCAAAACTCGGGCACGTTTGACGATATTTACATCATGATTGCCGATGCACAGGCACTGACCGACAACTGGGACAACCCCGAGAAGGTGCGCCAAAACATCATCGAGGTGGCTTTGGATTATCTCTCGGCAGGTCTTGATCCCGAGCGAGTTACGATCTTCATTCAGTCCGAGGTGGCCGAGCTCTGCGAGCTGTGCTTCTATTACATGAACTTAGTCACCGTGCAGCGTCTGCAGCGCAACCCGACGGTCAAGGCCGAGATGCAGCTGCGCGGATTCTCGGAGAGTGCCGAGGCGGGCGATACGACCCAGAAGCAGGGTCTGCCCGTGGGTTTCTTCTGCTACCCCATCTCGCAGGCGGCCGACATCACGGCCTTCCGTGCGACGACCGTACCGGCCGGTGTGGATCAGGAGCCGATGATCGAGCAGACGCGCGAGATCGTCCATAAATTCAACAGCCTCTATGGCGAAACATTGGTCGAGCCGGAGATTCTGCTGCCCGAGAATGCCGCCTGCCTGCGTCTGCCGGGCACGGATGGCAAGGCCAAGATGTCCAAATCGCTCGGCAACTGCATCTACCTGTCGGATACGCCGGCCGAAGTCAAGAAGAAGGTGATGAGCATGTACACCGACCCGGATCACCTCCGCGTAGAGGATCCCGGCAAGGTCGAGGGCAACTGCGTCTTCACCTACCTGGATGCCTTCTGCCAACCGGAGCACTTTGCCAAGTATCTGCCCGAGTATGAGTCGCTCGACGCGCTGAAGAAGCACTACTGCTGTGGCGGATTGGGCGACGTGAAGTGCAAGAAGCTGCTGATCAACATCCTCAACGAACTGCTCGACCCGATTCGGGAGCGTCGTCGCTACTTCGAGGAGCGCATCGAGGAGGTCTATGCCATTCTGGAGAAGGGTACGGCACGTGCCCGTCAGACGGCCGCTGCCACGCTGCACGATGTGCGCGAGGCGATGCGCATCAACTACTTCGCCGACAAGGAGCTGATCGCGGCCCAGGCCAAGGCTTATGCCGAGAAGAAGGCTTAAATTCTAAATTCTAAATTCGCTCCATGACCCTCTCCGGCTTTACCGATCGCATCTACGCCTACTTTCTGCGTCTGACGCGGCGTCTTTCGACCCGCCAGATGCTGATGGTGCTGGCCGTCATTGTCGGTCTGCTGGCCGGTGTGGGGACCTTCCTCTTTGAGTTGCTGCTGCACGCCATCGAGGAGGGGCTGACCCGGTGGTTCTCGGTCGATGAGGCCCAATTTCTCTACCTGATCTACCCCGTCATCGGTATCATCCTGGCCACGCTCTTCGTGCGCTACATCGTGCGCGATAACATCTCGGAAGGGGTTACGCGCGTGCTCTACGCCATGTCGCGGGGCAACTCGCAGATCGCTCCGCACAACACCTGGACCTCGGTCGTAGGCGGTGCCACGACGATCGGTTTTGGTGGTTCGGTGGGTCCCGAGGCCCCGATCGTGCTCACGGGTGCAGCCATCGGCTCGAATGTCGGTCGATTGGCCCGTCTGAACTACAAATACTCCACCCTGCTGCTCTGCTGCGGTGCGGGTGCAGCGGTGGCGGCCATCTTCAAGGCCCCGATCACCGGCTTGGTCTTCGTGCTCGAAATCCTGATGTTGGACATCACGGCCACGTCGATCATCCCGCTGCTCATTGCCACCGTCACGGCCACGACCATGGCCTTTATCCTGCGCGGCTTCGACCCCATTATCGCCGTGAAACTCAGCCCCGAGGATGGGTTCGAGTTGTGGCAGATCCCGCTCTTCATCCTGCTGGGCATCTGCTGCGGTTTGATGGCCTGGTACTTCACGACGATGAATGCCCGCGTGGGGCGGTTCTTCAAGCGACAGACCAAGCAATACCACAAATGGCTCATCGGAGGTGCCGTGCTCGGCCTGCTGATCTTCATCTTCCCGCCCCTCTATGGCGAAGGTTATGAGGCCTTTACGGAGTTGATGCAGGGGCGCACGGGGCCGCTCTTCGACAACTCGCTCTTCTACGCCTTCAGCCACATCGAGTGGGTCGTGATCCTCTTCGTCATCGCCACGATGTTCTTCAAGGTGATCGCCATGGCGACGACCAATGCCGCCGGTGGTGTGGGTGGTACGTTTGCCCCGTCGCTCTTCGTCGGTGCCTTCACGGGCGCAGCGTTGGCGTTGATTTGCAATGCGTTGTTCGACCTCGATGTGCCGATTGCCTCCTTCACGTTGGTCGGCATGGCCGGTGTGATGACCGGTGTGATGAAGGCCCCGCTGACCTCGATCTTCCTGATTGCCGAGCTCTCGAACGGCTACGAACTCTTCATCCCGCTGATGATCACCGCCTGCATCTCCTTCGCCCTAAACTATTGGCTCGATCCCGACTCGATCTACACCAAGCAGTTGCGGCAGCGAGGCGAGCTGCTCACCCACGACAAGGATCAGTCGGTGTTCGTCTTCCTGAAGCTCGACGAGCTGATGGAGACCGACTTTATCCGCATCCGCGAGCACATGACCTTGGGCGATCTGATCAACATCATCGCCACGGCACGGCGCAATATCTTCCCCGTGATCGACGATTTCGGCCATCTGTTAGGTGTCGTGCAGTTAGACGACCTGCGCAAGGATATGTTCAAGCGCGAGAAGTATGGGACTACGATCATGAGCTACATGATTCAGCCGCCCGATCGCATCTTGCAGCACGAGGCCATACAGTCGATTCTGCCCAAATTTGAGGATGGGCGCACCTGGATGTTGCCCGTCGTGGACAAGGAGAATCGCTATCTGGGCTTTATCTCCAAATCGCGCATCCTGAATGCCTACCGCGAGCAGTTGGTAAAAATACAGCAGTGACCCGAAGGTCATGCTTACAATCGACATATCGAATTACAAATTACATTACATTACAGGCCATGCCCCCTGTAATGTAATGTAATTTGTAATTGGGAGGCTGCGAAGGCCAAATTCAAAATTTAGAATTTAGAATTCAAAATGAATTGGATTCGCCTAAATTGAGAATTTAGAGTGAATTATAGGAATAAAATAAGAGTTATAGGAATTATGTGAAGGCTGCCTAAAGTCCTATTCCTATAAGCGTCTGCATTCACATTATTCTTATTATTCTTATTATTCTTATAACTCCCTCTGTATCAGCGGTTATTAGAACCCCAGCACAGACGGTCGTTAGAACTACCCCTCAAGTCCTCCCTTATCAAAGGGAGGATTTAGGAGGGATTGTAGGTATTAGTAATTGGAGGCTTCGCCTCCAATTACTAATTACATTACATTACAGGGGGCATGGCCTGTAATGTAATGTAATTTGTAATCGGGGGGGGCTAACGACCCTCTACCGATCCAGTGCCTCGGTCTGTTCGCCGGGGATCGGCATCAGGTCCTTCTCCTCGACACCCAACGTGCGGTAGTAGTCGTTCATATAGCGCAGCAGGTCGTAACGACGCGCATACGAGGCGAGCAGATAGGCCTCCTCCAGCTCCTCGAAGCGGCGGCTGAGCGCACGATCCACCATCTCGGCCTGTGCACCCTCGAACTGCAGGTAGTACTCGATGTACTCGATCAGGTTGTTCAGGTAGGCCATCATCAGTCGATCGCCCTTTTCGTTGGCCGTCTCGTCGCCCATCATGCCGGCAGCATAGTACCCCTCTAAGAAGGGATAGGTATTGGCATCCGTAAAGCGAATCTGCTCCACGGGCAGACGCTCCAGACCTAAATCGAGCAGTTCGACCGCCTCAGCCACGCGCTCCTCGGCCAACAACGATTTGGCCACCCGCGCAAAGGCTTGACGTGCCCCCGAGGCCCCTAAATTGTACTGCACGAAGTGGTCGGCATAGACCTCCGGGTCGCTCAAATTGCCGTAGCGGAACGTATCGCGCAGGAGCGGAGCCGCATAATCCGGGTCGATGCGTCCGATGTCCCAAGCACTCTCGCTGGGGGTGCGAATCGGCACCAAACGATAGGCGTAGCCGTCGAATTGCAGGTAGTCCATCAGCCCCAGATCTTGCAGGATATAGACCTGCGTGAGGTAGATCGGGCGTTTCCAATCGAAGTTCGACAGCATGTCGAGGATCATCAGCTTATTCTTGTCGATCGACGAGCCGCGCAGCTCCATATAGACCGTATCGACCATCAGCGAGCGATCCTCCTCCTTGACGATGCCCGAGCGGATGGCATTCTCCTTGTCCACCGGCAAGGCAATCTTGCGCGTCGGCAGGTAGTCCGTGTAGGAGCCATCGACCAACTTGATCTGCGAGGCACGGTCGTCGCTACGGATGAACGACATCACCTCCTTGATATTGACCGGACGGTCGATCACCTCCTTGATCGGCACCCAATCGTTCATATAGGTATATTTATACTTCGGCAGCGTGAAGGGCACTCCGGCCGCATCGTTGGCTGCGGTCTTCATCTCGTCGATGTACCATTCGCCACCCAAGTAGGAGGTGTTCATGATGCGCACATCGGGACGCACGTTGTAGACCTCCTGGTTGTTCCACAGCGGGAAGGTGTCGTTGTCGCCATAGTTCAGGATGATCGAGTTCGGCAGGGTCGATTGCAGGTAGTTCCAGCCGATGTCGCGAGCCATGTAGCGACCCGAGCGGTCGTGGTCGTCCCAGTTCTCGGCCGCCAAGAGGGTCGGCACACCCAGGCAGAGCAGCGTCGCCACAGCCGCTGCGGCACAGCTCTTGCGGCGGGTGATCCAGGCAAAGAGCTCGTAGAAGGCCAGCACACCCAGCCCCAACCAAATTGAGAAGGCGTAGAACGATCCGGCATAGACATAGTCGCGTTCGCGCGGCTCACCGGGCGAGGAGTTGAAGTAGACCACCAACGCCACACCGGTCATGATGAAGAGCCACATGACGATCGAGAAGTTGCGCTGGTCGCGGTTGAGCTGATAGAGCAGACCCACCAAACCGAGCAGGAAGGGGAGGAAATAGTAGTGGTTGCGCCCCTTGTTCTCGGCGATCTCGCGCGGCAGGTTCTCCTGCGGGCCCAGGTAGAGCTCGTCCACGGCCCGAATGCCCGACATCCAATTGCCATCGGTGATGGTCGATGAGGTGGGCTGAATATCGCTCTGGCGACCGACGAAATTCCACAAGAAATAGCGCCAATACATGTAGTTGAGCTGGTAGGTGAAGAAGAAATTCAGGTTCTCCCTAAAGGTTGGCTCGATGATCGTCTGCACCTCGTAGCCATCGTCGTAGAGCACCTTCTGACCATAGTCTAACACCTCCTCGCGCAGCGGATTGCCCCGCTCGTCGCGCACGATGTTGCCCTCGCGGTCGCGGACCACCTCGCTCTTGGTGCGGTAGGCCGACCACTGCTTGTAGTCGCGCTCCGACTTGCTGTAGTTCCACATGCGGGGGAACAGGTGCATGAATTTCGGATCGAACGTATAGCCCGAGATCGTCGTCCCCTGCTTATACTTCCCATCCTCGTCCAAATACCAATTCGTCTTCTCGACATACCCCTCGGGAGGTGCCGAGTAGTAGGCTCCGTAGAGGAGCGGACGATTGCCATATTGGTCGCGGTTCAGGAACGAGAGCAGGGCGTGGGGGTTGTTCGGGTTGTTCGAGTTCATGGGTGGGTTGGCAGCCGCACGAATCGTCACCGTGGCATAGGACGAGAAGCCCACCAGGATCATCGTCGTCGAGAGCAGGATCACGTTCCAGAGCACCTTGCCCTTGCGGTGCATCAGCCACGCTCCGTAGCCGAATCCGCCGATGAGCAGCAGCGCAAAGAGGGCCATGCCGAAGTTCACGGGCAGCCCCAGGGTATTGACGCAGAACAGGTCGAGCATCGCCCCGAAATAGACCGTATAGGGGATGATTATGCCGTTGATCACCAGCAGGATAATACCCGCCACGAGGGTCGAGAGAACCAATCCGCCGAGCGTCACCCGCTCCGTCGTGCGGAAGTAGTAGATGAAGACCAAGGCGGGGATCGTCAGCAGGTTCAGGATGTGCACACCGATCGAGAGGCCCATCAAGTAGGCGATCAAGACAATCCATCGCCAGGCATGGGGCTCATCGGCCTGATCCTCCCACCGCAGCATGAGCCACACGACCAAGGCCGTAAACATCGACGAGAGGGCATAGACCTCCCCCTCGACGGCCGAGAACCAGAAGGTGTCCGTAAAGGTATAGGCCAGCGCACCGACAGCTCCGGCACCGATCGCAGCCCAGCTGCCTGCCGGGGTCAGGGGTGCTCCGCCACGCGTAAGGAGGCGACGCCCCAAGTGGGTGATCGTCCAGAAGAGGAAGAGGATGCAGAAGGCACTCGCCAGGGCATTCATCGCATTGACGGCCATAGCGACATACTCCTCCGAGGGGGCAAAGAGCGAGGCGATGCGGGCCAGCATCATGAAGAGCGGTGCTCCGGGCGGGTGGCCGACCTCGAGGCGATAGGAGGTGGCGATAAACTCCGAGCAGTCCCAAAGGCTGGCTACGGGCTCGATGGTCAGCAGATAGACCACGGCAGCTATGGCAAAGACGCCCCAGCCGACTAAGTTATTCCAGGTGCGAAAATTGTGTATCATTGGTAAGTGGCTTATTTTCCAAGGTGCAAAAGTACGCAATAAACGCGGAACATCCAATCTTATTGCGCAGCTTTTTGCAAAATCAAAATTTAGAATTACAAATTACATTACATTACAGGGTGCACCCCCTGTAATGTAATGTAATTTGTAATTCAAGAAAAATAATTCTAAATTTTGAATTCTAAATTTTGAATTTCTAATGCCTGCTCGGCGCATATTCCCAAAAAAAGATTGTATCTTTGCAGAATTAGATACAAGCAAACTCTAAAATTAGCTATACAGAAGGTTATGGAACCCCAATTTTCGCTCTACAACACCCTCTCGCGCCGCAAGGAGGTCTTTGAGCCGCTGACCGAAGGTCGTGTCGGCATGTATGTCTGCGGCCCCACGGTCTATGGTGATCCCCATTTGGGCCATGCACGCCCGGCCGTAACGTTCGACCTCTTGTTCCGTTACCTCCGTTCGTTGGGCTACAAAGTGCGCTACGTGCGCAACATCACCGATGTCGGCCACCTCGAGCAGGATGCCGATGAGGGCGAGGATAAAATCGCCAAGAAGGCCCGCCTCGAGCAACTCGAGCCGATGGAGGTAGCCCACTACTACACGGAGCGTTACCGCAACGCCATGACGCAGCTGGGTGTCCTCTCGCCCTCGATCGAGCCCCACGCCTCGGGCCACATCATCGAGCAGATCGAGTTCGTCAAGCGCATCCTCGAGGAGGGCTTCGCCTACATCTCGAACGGCTCGGTCTATTTCGACGTCGAGAAATACAACCAACAACACCACTACGGCTGTCTGTCGGGTCGCAACCTCGACGATATCGTCCTCGGCACGCGCGAGTTGGACGGCCAAAGCGACAAACACAACTCGTTCGACTTCGCCCTCTGGAAGAAGGCCTCGCCCGAGCACATCATGCGTTGGCCCTCGCCCTGGAGCGATGGTTTCCCGGGCTGGCACATGGAGTGTTCAGCCATGAGCACGAAGTATTTGGGTGAGCGTTTCGACATCCACGGTGGCGGCATGGACCTCATGTTCCCCCACCACGAGTGCGAGATCGCCCAATCGACCGCCGCGCTGGGTCACGACTCGGCCCGCTACTGGGTGCACAACAACATGATCACGATCAACGGCCAGAAGATGGGCAAATCGCTCGGTAACTTCATCACCCTCGAGGAGCTCTTCACCGGTTCGCACAAGATGTTGGCACAGGCCTACACGCCGATGACGATCCGTTTCTTCGTCCTGCAAGCCCACTACCGCTCGACGCTCGACTTCTCGAACGAGGCCCTGCAGGCTGCCGAGAAGGGGTTGGATCGCCTCATGAAGGGCATCGAGGCGCTGGGTAAGATCAAGCCTGCCGCCACCTCGACGGTCAATCCTGCGGAGTTGGAGCGTCGTTGTGCCGAGGCTATGGCCGACGACCTGAACTCCCCGATGGTCATCTCGGCCCTCTTCGACTGGGTACGCACGATCAACTCGGCTATCGAGGGCAAGGAGAGCTTCACGGCCGAGGATCTGGAGGCCCTGAAGGCCACCATCCACCGCTACGCCTTTGAGGTGTTGGGTCTGCAAGATGAGCGCACGACCGCCACGACGGGCCGCGACCGCGTAACCCCGCTCGTGGAGATGCTCCTCGAGGAGCGACTGAAGGCACGTGCTGCGAAGGATTGGGCCGCTTCGGATCGCATCCGCGACGGCTTGGCTGCTGCCGGCATCCGCGTCAAGGACCGCAAGGACGGCACCGACTGGGAGTTGGAGTAACGCCCACCCCACCGATCCTCCTCGGAAGCCCCCTGTGACATGTGACAGTGTGACAAGCGACAACCAGATGGCAGCAACAACACCCACCCACGCAGCTACCAAACCCGCTGCGTTAGCCTTAGGCACCGAGCGCATCCGCAAACTGCTCGTGCAGTATGCCGTTCCGGCCATCATTGCGATGACCGCGACCTCCTTATATAATATGGTCGACAGCATCTTCATCGGCCAGGGAGTCGGACCGTTGGCTATCTCGGGCTTGGCGCTGACCTTCCCGCTGATGAACCTCTCGGCCGCCTTTGGTGCCATGGTGGGTGTAGGTGCAGCTACGCTGATCTCGATGCGCTTGGGACAACGCGACTATGCCACAGCCCAAAACGTGTTGGGCAACGTGCTGATACTCAATACGATCATCGGCGTTGCCTTTGCCGTCCTGATGCTCCTCTTCCTCGACCCCGTGCTCTACTTCTTCGGGGCCAGCGAGGCCACGATCGGCTATGCACGCGACTACATGCAGATCATCCTCGCGGGCAATGTCGTCACCCACATGTATTTAGGACTGAACGCCGTACTGCGTGCCGCAGGCCACCCGCGCAAGTCGATGAACGCCACGATCATCACCGTGCTGCTCAATGCCGTGCTCGACCCGATCTTCATCTTCTGGTTCGATTGGGGCATTCGTGGCGCCGCCATAGCGACTATTTTGGCACAGATCATCGCCCTGACGTGGCAGTTGCGTCTGCTCTCCAATCCCCACGAGTTGCTGCACTTCCGTCGGGGCATCTACCGCCTCAAACGCACCATCGTGCACCACATCTTAGCCATCGGCATGGCCCCCTTCCTGATGAATTTGGCCGCCTGCCTGATCACGATCCTGATCAACCGCAGCTTCAAGGAGCACGGTGGCGACCTGATGATCGGTGCCTACGGCATCACGAACCGCGTAGCCTTCCTCTTCGTGATGATCATCATGGGGCTCAACCAGGGCATGCAACCCATTGCCGGCTACAACTACGGAGCCCGCCAATACGACCGCGTGCTGCGTGTCACGCGCCTGACGATCTACGGAGCTACGGCCGTCTCGCTGGCCGCCTTCCTGCTCGGTGAGGCCGCTCCGCAGCTCGTCATCAGCCTCTTCACCCACGACCAGGAGCTGATCGCCCTCTCGGTGACGGGTATGCGCCTCTCGTTCCTGATGTTCCCGCTCGTGGGTTTCCAGATGGTGGCCACGAACTTCTTCCAGAGCCTCGGCATGGCCTCGAAGGCGATCTTCCTCTCGCTCTCGCGCCAACTGCTCTTCCTGATGCCGGCACTGTTGTTGCTACCCTACCTCTTCGACAAGATGGAGTTAGAGGCCAGCTGGGGAGTGTGGTGTGCACTTCCGGCCTCCGACCTGCTCGCTGCGGTGGTCACGGCGCTGCTGCTGGTTAGCCAACTTCGCAAATTCGGTCAGAAAATCGCATAAAAACATGCAAACGCACTACGCCATCAACATCGGTCGCCAATATGGCAGTGGCGGCATCGCCGTCGGTAAGATACTCTCCGAACGGTTAGCTATCAAGCTCTACGACAAGGAGTTGATCAACCTCGCGGCCGAGGAGAGCGGCTTCAGCCCCGAGCACTTCGAGCGTGCCGACGAACACGAACAGAAGGGCATGCTGGCCGCCGTGATCGGCTATTTCCGCTCGCCCTTAGCCGGCGATTATGCGCTGCACAACCCCCTCTCGAACGATTCGCTCTTCAAGATTCAGAGCGATGTGATTCGTCAGCTTGCCGAGCGCGAGGATTGCATCTTCGTGGGTCGTTGTGCCGACTACATCCTGCGCGAACGCCCGCGCACGGTCAATATTTTCCTGACGGCCGATATGCCCGACCGCATCCGCCGCGTAGCCGACCGATCGTCGCTCAGCGATGAGAAGGCTGCCGAGCTGATCGAGCGCATCGACCATGAGCGTGCCCGCTACTACAACTACTACTCGTCGCGCAAATGGGGCGAGGCGGCCAGCTACGACCTCTGCATCAACACCTCGCTGCTGGGCCTGGAGCAGACGGCCGAGCTAATCCTGGATTTCACGAATAAGAAACTGAAAATCAACCGCTAAATGATACTTACCGAGCAGATCAAATCGCTCCAAACCCGCCGCGACGAGTTGGCCCGCTGCCTGCGCATCGAGGAGCTGCGCATCGACCTGACGAACGAGGAGGAGAAGACCCAGGAGCCCGACTTTTGGGAGCAACCCGACCGTGCCCGCGAACAGCTGCGCAAGGTTGCATCCATCAAACGGTGGGTCGAGGAGTTCGACCGCATCGCCACCCAGGTGGGCGATCTGGAGCTCATGGGCGACTTTGTGCGCGAGGGGGTCATGAGCGAAGCCGAGATGGACACGGCCTACCAGACGGCCCTCACGGCCATCGAGGAGCTGGAATTGCGCAACATGCTCCGCTCGGAGGAGGATCGGTTGGGGGCCATCCTCGACATCAATGCCGGTGCCGGAGGTACCGAGGCCCTCGATTGGGCCTCGATGCTCATGCGTATGTATATGCGCTGGGGCGAAGCTCACGGCTACAAGGTGCGCACGCTCGACTATCAGGCAGGCGAAGAGGTGGGCGTGAAGAGTTGCACGCTCGAATTTGAGGGGGAATTTGCCTACGGCTACCTCAAGAGCGAAAACGGCGTCCACCGCATGGTGCGCCTCTCGCCCTTCAATGCCAACAACAAACGACAGACCACCTTTGCCTCGGTCTTCGTCTCCCCGGCCATCGACGATACGATCGAGATCACGATCAACCCCTCGGACATCGAGTGGGACACCTTCCGTTCGTCGGGTGCCGGCGGGCAGAATGTCAATAAGGTTGAAACGGCGGTCCGCCTGCGCTACCACGGCAAGGATGCCGACACGGGTGAGCCGATCGAATACCTGATCGAGAACATGGAGACCCGCTCGCAGCTCATGAACCGCGAAAATGCCCTGCGCATCCTCCGCTCGAAGCTCTACCAACGCGAGTTGGACAAGCGTATGGCCACGCAGCAGGCCCTCGAGGCGACCAAGAAACGGATCGAATGGGGCTCGCAAATCCGCTCCTACGTCTTCGACGATCGCCGCGTGAAGGATCATCGCACGGGGGTGCAGACCTCGGCTGTCGAGGCGGTGATGGATGGCGATCTGGATGCCTTCATCAAGAGCTACCTGATGCTCTTCGGAGGGGCTTAAAACGTCCCATCGTTGTCTTTTTTCGTCCATTCTTCTATTTTTCCACATTTTTCTTTGGAGGAAGCCGTTATTTTTCATAGTTTTGTAGTCTAAATAGCTCTTTTTCAGAGCAAAAAACAGGAAAATCGGCACAATATGCAGTGTAACCGACTGATATACAACGCATTAACCCCGAGAACATCGGGGGGGGGGATTTTTATGCTCCACAATTAACGTTTTACGAACTCCCCCATAGGGCGTCTTGGCTCGCTTACGATGTTTCATCGTAGGCGTTCCAAAGTGCTTTTTTTTCTAATACAAAAACCTCTTATAACTTTTTTT
>JAFSBY010000041.1 GCA_017437045.1 Alistipes sp. | reverse complement strand
CAGCAGCAGCAGCGGGCTCAATGCCATACTCCTCCTTGAGGATCTGAGCCAGTTCGTTTACCTCGGTAACCTTCAGGTTAACCAGTTCTTCAGCAAGTTTCTTGATATCTGCCATAGTAGTAGATTATTAAAATTTTGTTTTGTTTCTTGTGTAAAATTAGTTGTTGCGCTCCTCGAGCGTCTTTACGAGGCCGGCGATCTTCTGACCAGCGGCACCCTGCAGAGCCGAAATAACATTCTTGGCCGGCGACTGGAGCAGAGCCACGATATCGGCAACCAGCTCCTTCTGCGACTTGATGTTGCACAGAGCGTCGAGCTGCTCATCACCTACATATACGCAACCCTCTGCGAATGCGGCCTTCAGAACCGGCTTATCCGACTTCTTGCGGAACTCCTTGATCAACACCGCCGGAGCCTTGGCTACGTTGGTGAACATGATCGAGGTAGGACCTTCCAGCGTCTTTACCAAATCAGCATCAGCCTTCTCTACCTTCTCCAGAGCCTTGGCGAAGAGCGTATTCTTTACGACTACGAGCTTCACCTCGCTCTCGAAGCACTTGCGACGCAGCGTAGCGGTCTGCTCGGCGTTCAAGGCCTCGATGTTGGTGATGTAGAAGTGAGGATAAGCTTCGAGCTGCTCGGCGAGGCTGTTAATTACAACCAGTTTTTCTTCCTTTGTCATCTCTAACTTCCTCCTGATTATTTAGTTTCTACTGATTTCGGATCAATCTGCACACCCGGGCTCATCGTAGTCGAGAGATAGATGCTCTTCACATACGTACCCTTGGCTGCAGACGGCTTCAGCTTGATAATCGTATTCAGTACCTCCTTCGCGTTATCCACGATCTGATCTACCGAGAACGAAATCTTACCTACCGACGTGTGAACGATACCGAACTTATCAACCTTGAAGTCGATCTTACCGGCCTTCACATCCTTCACGGCCTTTGCAACGTCCATCGTTACCGTACCGGTCTTGGGGTTCGGCATCAAGCCACGAGGACCCAGGATACGACCCAGCGCACCTACCTTACCCATTACGTTCGGCGTACAGATGATCACGTCTACATCGGTCCAACCGCTCTTGATCTTATCTACATACTCGTCAAGACCTACGAAATCGGCACCTGCAGCCTGAGCCTCAGCTTCCTTCTCGGGGGTACAAAGTACAAGTACGCGAACAACCTTACCCGTACCATGGGGCAGCGTAACCACGCCACGAACCATTTGGTTAGCCTTGCGCGGATCTACACCCAGACGTACGTCAACATCTACCGAAGCATCAAATTTCGTGAACGTGATCTCCTTCAGAAGAGCGGCAGCCTCCGAGAGCTTGTAGGCCTTACCGGCCTCCACCTTTGCGATGGCAATCTTTTGGTTTTTCGTCAACTTACTCATCTCTTACTTAGTTGTTAGGAAATTCACCCACGACTTTGATACCCATACTGCGTGCAGTACCGGCAACCATACGCATTGCAGCCTCAATCGTGAAGCAGTTCATGTCAGGCATCTTGTCCTGAGCAATCTCACGAACCTGATCCCACGTTACCTGACCGACCTTCTCGCGGTTAGGCTGTGCAGAACCCGTCTGAACATTGGCTGCTTGCTTAAGCTGAATAGCTACAGGCGGCTGTTTTACAACAAAGTCGAACGACTTATCGCTGTAAACGGTGATGATGACCGGAAGAACCTTGCCTGCCTTATCCTGTGTACGTGCATTGAACTGCTTGCAGAAGTCCATAATGTTGACTCCCTTAGAACCCAATGCCGGACCTACCGGAGGCGAAGGATTGGCGGCACCACCTTTGATCTGCAATTTAATAAATGCAGCAACCTCTTTTGCCATAGTTTTCCTTTGTTAATTATTCTTTTTCTACTTGCGTGAAGCTCAACTCCATCGGAGTTTTGCGCCCGAATATCTTCACCGATACCGTGAGCTTCTTGCGCTCATTGTCGACAGCCTCGATAGTTCCCTGGAAGCTTGAGAAAGGACCATCGGTGACCTTGACGGTCTCGCCAACGACGAATGGTTCTTCGTTTTCCTCCTCCATTGCATTGATCTCATCGACGCGACCCAGAATACGCGCAACCTCCTGTGGACGAAGGGGTGCTGCCACCATCTTGCGACTATCTTCCTTGGTCTCGCCCAAGAAACCCAATACATTGGGGATATTACGAATTATCATAGGAATCTGGCCTACAAGAGCTGCCTCTACCAGGACATAACCCGGATAGGAGACCTTCTCTTTGGAGACCTTCTTACCATTACGGATTGTATAATATTTCTCCGTCGGGATCAACACCTGTGAAATGTAGTCCTCCAGTTTGCTCAGACGGATCTCTTTATCGAGGTACTCCTTCACCTTTCCCTCTTTGCCGCCCACAGCGCGTACTACATACCACTCCTTCTTAATCTCGCTCATTGTTCAGCAATGAATCAATTAACGACCCAGGTTACCCAACGTGTTATAAACAAACTCCATCACGTTCTCGAACGTGAGGTCCATAGCCAAAACGACAACGGCGAAGATAGCCGAGGCTACCATCACCACTACCGTCGAGCTCTGCAACTGCGGGAACGAAGGCCACGAAACCTTGTTCACCAGCTCATTATAGGACTCTTTGATGTATTTCAACATATCTCTTTTACTTTTTTAACTGGCAGGAGCAGAGAGATTCGAACTCCCATCAACGGTTTTGGAGACCGCTATTCTACCCTTGAACTATGCTCCTAAAAGTGAGAAGCGGTGCGGTTTACACCGCTTCTCTATTGTTGTCGAGTGTATTACTCAACGATCTCCAGGATCTGACCTGCACCTACCGTACGGCCACCCTCGCGGATTGCGAAACGCAGACCGGCGTTCAGAGCAACGGGGTAGATCAGCTTCACGGTGATCGTGATGTGGTCACCCGGCATCACCATGTCTACACCTGCGGGCAACGAAACCT
The DNA here is from genome assembly GCA_017437045.1 of Alistipes sp. GTDB lineage: Bacteria > Bacteroidota > Bacteroidia > Bacteroidales > Rikenellaceae > Alistipes. Next base: position 141,381 of record JAFSBY010000041.1, on the reverse strand, counting down.
CACCGGTTACGTCCATCGTACGCAGATAGAACTGGGGACGATACTTGTTGTGGAACGGCGTGTGACGGCCACCCTCCTCCTTCTTCAGGATGTAGACCTCAGCCTTGAACTCCGTGTGGGGCTTGATCGAACCCGGCTTGGCAACTACCATACCGCGCTTAACCTCCTTCTTGTCGATACCGCGGAGCAGCAGACCTACGTTATCACCAGCCTCACCCTCATCGAGGAGCTTGCGGAACATCTCAACACCCGTACAGGTCGAGTTGAGCGACTTCTCACCCAGACCGATGATCTCAACGGGATCACCTACGTGGATGATACCGGTCTCGATACGACCCGTTACTACGGTACCACGACCCGTGATCGAGAACACGTCCTCAACAGGCATCAGGAACGGCTTCTCGTTCTCACGTGCCGGGATGGGTACGTACTCGTCAACAGCGTTCATGAGCTCCATGATCTTCTCCTCCCAGGTGGGCTCGCCGTTCAGACCACCAAGAGCCGAACCACGGATGATAGGAGCGTTGTCACCGTCGAAGTCATACTTCGAAAGCAGGTCGCGAACCTCCATCTCAACGAGGTCGAGCATCTCGGGATCGTCAACCATATCGCACTTGTTCAGGAATACAACGATGCGGGGAACGTTCACCTGCTTTGCAAGCAGAACGTGCTCGTTCGTCTGGGGCATCGGACCGTCCGTTGCAGCTACTACGAGGATGGCACCGTCCATCTGGGCAGCACCCGTTACCATGTTCTTAACGTAGTCGGCGTGACCCGGGCAGTCAACGTGAGCATAGTGACGGTTAGCCGTCTGATACTCTACGTGCGAGGTGTTGATCGTGATACCACGCTCCTTCTCCTCGGGGGCGTTGTCGATCGAATCAAACGAGCGGAGCTCCGACAGACCATTCTTAGCCAGAACGGTGGTGATGGCGGCCGTCAAGGTCGTCTTACCGTGGTCTACGTGACCGATAGTACCGATGTTTACGTGCGGTTTGGAACGGTCAAATTTTTCTTTTGCCATAGTTGTATTAAGTTTTAAAGTATAATTGTTTGTTACTTTACTCTTTTTTTCTTTTTATGGACCGAGCTTGCACCCGGCCCCTTTGAGCGGAAGACGAGGCTCAAACTCGCGACCCTTAGCTTGGAAGGCTAATGCTCTATCAACTGAGCTACTTCCGCAAAAACATACCGCATCGAGGCACCCCACCCGCCATCAACAACATAAAGGCGCCCCCGAGGACCCCTCTTTGCTGCGGCGAGTTTCACAACCCCAACCGGCATTCCGTTTCTCAAAAGTGGGAAGTGATGGATTCGAACCACCGAAGGTAAAAACCAGCAGATTTACAGTCTGCCCCATTTGGCCACTCTGGTAACTTCCCAAATCTTTGCTCGACCTCAAGAACCACGACCCCTTTCGTCGTTCTCTCAAATCTCGCCCCTCTCGATCTTGAGCCGATGGAGGGACTCGAACCCACGGCCGCCTGATTACAAATCAAGTGCTCTGCCAACTGAGCTACATCGGCATTTTCTAACCGTTTCGGAATGCAAAGGTAGGTATAAAAAATTTACCAACAAAATTTTTCGGGATAAATTTTTCAAAAACCTAAACTCAAAGAGCTCTGATCTCCAACGCCTCAAACGAAGGGAGGGAAATCGGGTGCAAAGATACTTAAGTTTTGCGAATATACAAGCACCCGAACACTTTTTTTTCACACGACACCCAAAAAAAAGAGAAGGCCCCCGCAGGAGCCCTCTCTAATATTATATAGGTATCGAACGATTAGTTCTGGAAACCATAGCCGTTCGTGAAGCCACCCGTAGCAACTACGTTCGGCGTGAAGGGCCACAGATAGATCGGAGCCGACTGATAGTCGTAGCCGTTGAAGTACTTGTTGTGGTAGTCCTCCTCGTTTTCTACGAGAGCGATACCCCACTTTTCCTTCGTATAACCGGCAGCCTCCAAAGCGGCACCATCCACCTCCTCGAAGAGGCCTTGGATAGCAAGGTTGGTCAGTTCTTTTGCACCGGTGAACTCAAAACCACCGGCTTGACATACCGACTCCCAATCGTTGTGCTGACCACGCCAAGCGGGGTAAACCAACTCCTTCTTGGCCGGATCTGCCAACTCCTCAGCCGTAGGCTCGGTCGTCAGACGATAACCCAATACCTTCTTTCCATCTACGAGCTTCGTGTAAATATAGTCCGAAATCACGTTACCGTTCTCGAACTCATACTTACCGTTGGCACGCAGACCATCGATCATCTTCTTCGTCAGCTCCTTCGTAGCCTTGATCTTCTCGGCAATGAAGCCCGAACGGATCAGCGTGTAACGACGGTCACCCTCACCGGCATACTCAAAGCCACGCTCGTCGATAATAGCCTCAACCAGCGAACCGCGCGAAGCGATGAATGCATCGGTGTTAGCCTTACCTGCGGGGAACGAACGCTCGCGGATGATCTTCATGTACTGCTTAGCCGTAGCCTCGTCGCCCGTCATGGCGCAAGCCTCTGCATAGCCCAGATAGATCTCAGCCATACGCATATAGGGAGCATTGATACCCGACTTACGCTGCTTAGCATAAGGCAACGTCTGGCGGTTCTCATCCCACTTGTTGAGCGAAAGGCCACCACCCTTGGTCTGCGAACCGGGAACGAACGGAAGCAGCTGCTCCGAACCATCACCCTTGCTACCCGTTACGGCAACCGAAACGTCACGACGCATGTCGTTCGGATCGAACATACCATAGTAGAAAGCGGGGTTGATACGGCCCTGACCGTAGTTCTTACACGGCATACCGGCGTTAGCCTTCAAGCTGCTACCACCGGCCGACGGACGACCAAACGAGTAGGGACGAGCGTCATTACCCGAACCCATCGTCATCGGGATCTCATAGATCGACTCCGTTGCATAGTGCTCGTCACCCATATGCATCTCCTCAAAGAAGTACTGATAGGGGTTGCCGACATTGGCACGCGGATCGGTCAGCAGCAGCTGAGCCGTTCCCGAGTTGTCCAAGCAAGCCTTGAAGTAGGTCTTGGCAATCTCATAGAACTTCTTATAGTCCGAACGACGGCCATAGACAGCATTAGCGGCATTTGCATTGGGCTTACCCTTCGTCTCGAACGCGATCTCGTTACCCTCGATATCACGGTAAACGATATCCGAGCGACGCGTGTGGTAACCACCGGCCTCCATAGCCATACGACCAATCAGACCCTGTACATAGGTACGCGAAATCTGATCCTTGTCCGTACCCTTCTCACCCAGACGATACATGATCGGCTCCACGCGGATCAGGTCAGCGATACATGCCTCGAAGATCGAGTCACGACCTACCAGACCACCGGCCGGCTCACCAAACGTATCGTTGTAGGGAACATCACCGTAGTACTTAATCAGCTCACGATAAGCCGTAGCGCGGATGGCAACAGCCTCACCGTAGAGGTTCAGAATGTCGGTCGGAACGCCGGCTGCGATCTCCTCCTCGAAGCCCGGCATAGCCTCCATAGCCGAAATTACGGCATTGGCATTCGAAATCGTCTTGAACGAACGAGCATAACCGTTCGAGGGCGACTCCTTCTGATAACCCGTAGCCACATAGCTCGAGGTTACCGTACCATTTACATAGAAACACTCTGGTTCGTGACGCGGCAGCTGAGCACCATAAGCCTCAGGGTGACGCTCGATATCCGAGCCCGTAACATCCATAGCATAGTAGAAACCATCACCGAACAGGTCGTTCTGAATGGCGTCGCGGAAGGCCTCATAGGTACCGTCCATCGCCGCGCGAGCCGTCGTCATGTTCGAGAAGACGAAGTCACCATCGACAACCGAGGGCGATTCGGTCTCCAGAAAATCACTGCACGAGCTGGCGGCAAAAGCTACACAAAGTGCAGAATAAAATATCTTTTTCATAATCTTTTTCTCGTTTTAGGATTAGAACGTTACATTCAGACCGAACGTGTAGGTGCTGGTCTTGGGATAAGCGTTGTAGTCGTAGTTCGGAGTCGGGAAGCCGTCACCACCAGCGTTGAAGTTGGTGTTCACCTCCGGATCAAGACCCGAGTAGCCCGACAGGCAGAAGAGGTTCGAACCCGTGAAGTATACGCGAACCTTCTCGATCTTCACCTTGCTCGTCCACTTCTTGGGCAGCGTGTAACCTACGGTCAGGTTCTGCAGACGCAGGTACGAAGCATCCTCGATGAAGTCCGACGAAACGAGAGCGAACTGCGAGTGAGCCATCGGCTGCTTTGCATCCTTGTTCATAGCGTCGAGCTGCGAGGGATCCCATACCAGGCCCAGGTCGCCATTGCCGTCTACACCATAAATCTGATAGCAATCAGCCGTCAAAGCCAAATGGTTCGAACCAAGGTTATTATCCTTGTTACCCCACAACGACTGCATAGCGTTGGCGTTGTAAACCTTACCACCAATCTGGTAGGTGAACGCAGCCGAGAAATCGATGTTCTTCCAGTTACCGCTCAGCGAGAAACCACCCGAATGGTTGGCCATCATCTCACCTACGATCGTCTCGTCCGACAGGTCGAGAACGCCATTACCGTCGAGATCCTTGAACTTCGGCATACCGGGATAAGCCAGCTGACCATCAGCCACGTGCTGCTTCATCTCCGTGCTATTGTACGATACCAGCGATGCGGTGATATCGGGCACACCGTCCTTCAGCGTATAGATGCCATTTGCATAGTCAAAGTCAGCGGTCGTGTAGAAACCATCAGCGATGAAGCCCATTACCGTACCTACGGGCTGACCCTCGCGGATCACGTAGTCGTAGTTCGGGAAGCGAGCCGTCGAACCCCAACCGGTGTGCGTATCAGCCAAAGCCTTATCATCGATAGCCTCGATGTTGTTCTTGTTGTAGCTGTACGTCATGTTGAAGCTCAAGTTGAAATCCTTCTTGCGGATGATGTCAGCACCCAACGCGATCTCGATACCCTTGTTCGAGGTCTCGGCCACGTTGCGGAACTGATACGAGTAACCCGACGATGCGTCGGTCGGAACCTTCATCAGGATGTCGTCGGTCGAGTTCCAGTAACCGTCGATGCTACCACGCAGGCGACCATTCCAGAGGCTGAAATCAATACCGATGTTACGCGAGGTCGTGGTCTCCCACTTCAGGTCGGGATTCGGCTGCATGTCACCGGGAACGTAAACGGTCTCACCGGCAGCATTGGTCGAGGTCTTCCACGTACCCTTCCAGAGCGACGAGTCAATGTTATCGGCACCCGACGTACCATACGATACACGGAGCTTCAAGTTGTCGAGCCAATCACGAGCACCCTCCATGAAGGCCTCATCCGAAATACGCCAAGCCACAGCAGCTGCGGGGAAGTAACCCCACTGGTTGTTCTCGGCAAACTTCGACGAACCATCGGCACGGAACGTAGCCGTGAAGAGGTACTTACCCTTATAACCGTAGTTTACACGGCCGAACCACGAGGTAGTGTGGTCGGGCGTACCGATCGTGTTCGAGAACGACGACGGCTTCACATTGTCGTCGTACATGTTCATCATACCAAATGCATCATCCTTCGAGAAACCGGTCGGATAGCCGAAACCGCGGAACTCCGACTTGTTCGACTTCGAAGCCAATACCTCATTACCGGCCAATACCGACAGCGAGTGGTCCTCACCCAGACCCTGAATCTCATAGTTCACGGTCGTAGCCCAGCGGATGCCATAGCCATCCTGCTTGGTCAGACGAGCCTCGTTGTAAGCGTTGTCCGAAGCGGCCGTACCCTCATCCCAGTACTCGGTCTGCGACCAGTTGCGGCTGAGCGAAAGCTCCGACTTAGCCGTCAGGCCCGTAATCGGCTGCCACGTCAGACCACCACGTGCGCGCAGGCGCTGGCGGGTCGTAATATTCTCATAGTTGTTGATCACATCCACCGGATTCTTCGACGTAGCAACGCCGTCACCACCCTGGAACATCAACGCCTCATTGTCGTTACCCATCGGCTCGTCGATCGGACGATACTTATAAGCCGAAGTAGCCACGTCATACTTCGTACCCTCGAGCTTCGTATCCGAGTAACGGAGGTCAGCGTCAAAGGTCAGCGTTTTGGCCAGCTTGTGCGAGAACTTGATGTTGGCACCCCAACGACGGTAACCCGAGTTGATGCGCGAACCCTCATCGTCCACGTAGTTCACCGTAGCATAGAGCTGCGACTTCTCGTTGCCGGTCGACATCGAGATATCGTGGCTCTGCGAGTAAGCCTGACGAAGAACGTCCTCCATGTAGTTGTGAGCCTTCACTTTCTTGTAGTCGTTCAGGTGGTTACCATACTTCGAACCGAGGCCGAAATACTCAGCAACACCGTCAGCATAAGCTGCACCGGTCTCCATACCCTGAGACCACGTGTAGAGCACATAGTCGTAAGCGTCCATCACGTCGAGGATCTCGGGCTTCGCCTTGATCTGATAGTACATGTTGTAGCGAACGGTGGTCTTCTGATCCTTCTGACCGCTCTTGGTCGTGATCAAGATAACACCATTAGCACCCGATGCACCATAGATAGCCGTCGAAGCGGCATCCTTCAGCACGTCGATCGACTCGATGTTGTCGGCCGGAATATCCGAGATATCGCTCACCTGAATACCGTCCACGATGAAGAGCGGGTCATTCGACTGCGTAATCGAACCACCACCACGTACGCGGATCGACATCGAAGCGCCCGGACGACCGTCCTGCGAGGTCACCTGCACACCCGGCAGCTGGCCCTGCAAGGCCTGAGCCACGTTCGATACGGGGTTAGCAGCGAGTTTCTCACCCGAAACCGAAGCAACCGAACCGGTCAAATCGCGGCGTTTCACCGTACCATAACCGACCACAACGACGTCCTCGATGCCGGTTGCATCCTCCTCCAGGACAACCTGGATCTCCGTGCGACCATTCACGGGCACCGTTTGCGTCTTCATACCGATGTACGAAACAACCAGCGAGTTGTTCTTTGCATCGGGCACATTCAGCGTGAACGAGCCGTCCACACCTGTACTTGTACCGAGAGAGGTTCCTGCGACAACCACAGCCGCGCCGATAACCGGCTCGCCCTTAGCGTCCTTGACCCCCCCCCTCAACGTTTGAGCCTCAGCTGCAAAAGCCAGGCTCCATCCCAACACTACGGTCAGGACAAACTTGAGAGAAAAGTTCTTCATAATAGAATAAATAGGTTAATAAAGTTGGTTTTGTTTGCTATTCCCGATTGTGGATCGGGGCTTTTTCTCATAACAAAGATAATCACTTTTTTTGATTCTCAGCACAAATACTCCTTTTTTTTGCGCTTTTTTTCACTTTTTAAGTCCAATCTTACTAAAAATGTTAGAAAAAAGAGCCCGTCTGACACCCATTTGGTCAGGCGGGCCCTTCGTTTCGTTTAATTATTATATAAGGTATTTTATCCGATCAAAGGGAGACTACTTATGGCTGACGATCAGCATCCGCGATGCCTCCCAGAAACGGGTCGGATCCGAAATGACGAGTTTCAGCACCACGCCGTCGTCGTCCGTGATCAGTTCATACGTTCCCTCGGGATGGTTCGTGATCACCTGGGCCTTCTTCTTACCGATCGGCACCTCCACCAGCTCACGGGCATCGGCACGCATGAAGAATTCCAGATTGTTTTGCTTCGAGGGGACCAACGTGCGGCCAATGAAGCCCTGCTTCTCGACAATCGAGGCCTCGCGCAGCATCTTCTCCTCGCCGACGACATAATAGACGGCATGCAACGACTCGTCGAGCGAGAGATTCGAGCGGGTCAGCGAATCGACCGTATTGCGGTGCGACGCCTCCATGGCCTCAACCTGCTGATTGAGCTGCTGCACCTCGATCGTGCGCTCGGCCAGCTCGGTACGCAGCTGCGAGAGTTGCTCGTCTTGCGTCTCAATGCGACCATTCAGCTCCGCGATGAGCTTCTCCAACTCGCCAATCTTGAGGTTGGCACGACGCAGCCGAGCAGCTGCACGCTGCAGGTCGGCAATCTTCTGACGATTCTCCTCCATCAGCTCCTCAATGGCCGCAATATCGCTATTGATCTGATCGACCGGGCGGGCAAAACCCTCCTGTTCGGCCGACGTGATGATGTTTTCATGTGCCTTGACACGTGCCAGGTTCTCCGTAATAGCATTGATATCGGCAAAAACCGCCTCAATGAGCGAATCCTTAGCCGCTACAACACGCTCCAACGAATCCCGATCAGCATTTGCCTGATCCAAAACCTGCTGATTACCGCAAGCCGAGCAAAACAGCGCCACTACGGCCGCGCAATAGAGTATTTTTTTCATGGTGTTTAAGTAATTTGTCATTACAAAGATAGCTATTCCCCTCCAAAAGAGCAAATAAAAAAGGAGGGGATTCCCAACTTGCAGCTGATCTCCCCTCCTGTTTTTGCTTACGAGTCCGCGATTATTTCGCAGCGTTCTTCTTATCGTAGCGTTTTGCGTAGCGGCTCATAAACTTATCGACGCGACCGGCGGTATCCACGAGCTTCATCTTACCCGTATAGAACGGGTGCGACGTGTTCGAGATCTCCATCTTATACACGGGATAGGTTTCGCCGTTCACTTCGATGGTCTCTTTGGTCGAAACGGCGGACCGGCACAAAAACACGTGGTCATTGGACATGTCCTTGAATGCCACCAAACGATAATTTTCGGGATGAATACCTTTTTTCATTTGTGTTTTTGTTAATAATTAGTACTAATTGCGGGGCAAAGGTAGCCATAATTTTTCAATTTGCAACGCTTTGCATCGCTTTTTCGCTACAAAAATCACACTTCTCCCGATTTTTTCAATTTGAAAGTTGCTTTTTTCAGTGGATTTATGCTACCTTTGCGCTCGCAAACTCATTTTGCAGGGCCCATAGCTCAGTTGGTCAGAGCAGCGGACTCATAATCCGAAGGTCGTGGGATCATGCCCCTCTGGGCCCACCAACCACCAGCAGGACGATACACAAAAAAAAATGTATCGTCCTTTTTTTGCAGCAACTCGCTCATTCCAAGGCATTTCCGCACACCGCTACACTTTCATTCTGCTAATTTCTCACAATGATAGTTGCTTTATTTCTATTTATTTTATAAATTTGTCCATAGAGCAACGGCTCTGATTTATAAAATTAGCCCCATACAAAGAGAGAATAATCATTATGAATCACACGTGCCCTCCATCGTGCATGGCCCTCAGCCACCCCGAAGCGGGATTTTTCCTGCGCAACTGCCAAGTCGGCGAGACCTTCACCATAGAAGCGGGACATCAACACCAAATCATCTTCCTGCTCTACGGCGAGGCCGTCCTGAACTCCGAGGAGCGGCACGACTACCACATCAGCGAGGGGTCATTCTTTTTCTGCTACTCCGGCTACCACTATGAGTTGCAGCCCCTCAGCAGCGTCACCCTCCTGGGGGCCTACTTCACGACGTTAGGGGCCGCTTGCGACCTGACGACCCTCACACAACTCCACAAACGTCAGCGGTCGTTTCGGTATGAATTTACCACGACGCCCTTCAACGAACCGCTCCGCGAGTTCCTTCATGTGATGCACCGTTACCTCGAAGATGGCATCGCCTGCAAGCATCTGCACTATGCCGCCATCCAGCAGTTGTTCGTCATCTTCCGCTTTTATTATAAGCCCAAGACGTTGCTGCGCCTCTTCTACAACCTGCTCAACAACGACCTATCGTTCCGTACGCTGGTGCAAAACAACTGCGCAAAGGCCAAGACACTCAACGAGTTGGCGGCTTTGTGCGGCTACGAGATCTCGGTTTTCAACGTGCTCTTCCGCAAACATTTCCAGGGGATTACCCCTTACGCATGGATGCAGGAACAGCGCAGCCACGAGATTCGCAAGGTGATTTGCGAGAGCGACCTCTCGATTGGCGAGATTGCCGCACGTTACGGCTTCTCCAACCCCGGCCATTTGAGCAGTTTCTGTCGCAAATTCTTCGGATGTACCCCGACGCAGCTCCGCGCCGGCCACAAAACAACGGAGGAGCAGGCATAAAGAGGGCCGCATCCGGCAGATGCGACCCGCGAGGCTATAACTCCATCCCCATGATGTAATCGTTCATCGAGAAACCCTCCCCGATCGGCAGGTCCTCACTCCGCAGGATCTGCATCCCCATGTGGCGATAGAACCCCAGGGCCGGATTGGCTCGATTGACCCGCAATTCAAGCGTAGCCCGCGGCTCGCCAAAGGAGCGCGCATAGATCAAGGCCGCTTGCCACAACGCCTTTCCGATCCCCTTGCCTTGTGCCTCGGGCAGGAGGTAGATCTTATGCAGGTGGTATCGCCCTGCGCCTTCGCGCTCGATCGAGCAATAACCGCACGGCTCCCCGTTCCACGCAGCCAGCAGATAGTGGTGTCCGGCATGTATTTGCTCCACGAGACGTTCGGGAGCATACATCCACTGCATCATATACGCGATCTGCGCTTCGCTCAAAATAGGGCGATAGGTAGCAGGAAAGGCCACCTCGGCCAGTCGGCGGATGAGGTCCACATCAGCCAATGTAGCAGGACAAATGGTGATCATACGTTTTTTGGTTATCCATAATAGACAATAAACAACCTCCTATAAGGATGTGTATAAAAGGTGGGATTTCAAGGCTTGCGCAGCCCGAGAAAACGGAGTTTACGCATGTAAATGAGTATTTCGAGGGCAAGCGTAACGCAGAAATCACCGTTTTAGACACATCCCTCCCGCAGCATACTCTCGTATGTGCCAATTTTGCACGCAAGCAAGATACGAAAAGAGCCGAGCTGGACGATCTTGCGCTTTGCAGCTATTTAGCACGAGCTATTTTTGGAGATTGTCGCCGCGAGCAAAACCGCAGCATACTCTCGTATGTGAGGATTTTGCGAGCAAGCAAGATACGAAAAGAGCCGTGCTAAATGGTTGCAAAAAGAAAAAGACCGGTCTTACCGGTCCTATTTCTTCTCGCAAATGCGAAGTCGATTAGTACTTGAACGTCGATTCGTCCGAAACCGTCAACTTCTTGCGACCCTTTGCGCGACGCGCAGCCAATACCTTGCGGCCGTTAGCCGTAGCCATACGAGCACGGAAACCATGCTTGTTTACACGCTTGCGACGCGAGGGCTGATAAGTTCTCTTCATTGCCATAGCTGTATCGTTTTATTGTTTTAGACTTTTTTACGGAATGCAAAAGTACAACAAAAAACTTATTCACAAAAATTTTTCGTAAAATTATTTTCATTTAACGGCTAAAAAGCGTGGAAATCTTGCTATCTTTGTCCTGGGAGCCACCTCAAGAGGCCTTTTTGGGTTGTTCTGCGGCTGGTGTATGCTCCCGATAACCCCAAAAACTACGCGTTATGGCTATCTTCCAAGTCGAAGGCGGACATCGCCTCCACGGTTCGATCACCCCGCAAGGTGCTAAAAACGAAGCCTTGCAGATCCTCTGTGCCACGTTGCTCACCTCGGAGCGCGTGACGGTACACAACGTACCGCAGATTCTTGACATCGCCAATCTGATCGAATTGTTGCGCCGCATGGGTGTCGAGGTCGAGAAGCTCGGCCCCGAAAGCTACGCCTTCTGTGCGCGCGAGATCAACTTCGACTATCTGCGTAGCGAGGACTACCGTCGTCGGGGCACCAAACTGCGTGGCTCGGTGATGCTCATGGGGCCCATGTTGGCTCGCTTTGGTGTGGCCTACATCCCCAAGCCCTGAGGTGACAAGATCGGCCGTCGCCGCCTGGATACCCACTTCCTGGGATTCCAGAAATTGGGGGCCAAATTCAACTTCGACCTCGGCGAAGAGGTCTATGCCATTGAGGCTGACGAGTTGCGCGGTACCTATATGTTATTAGACGAGGCATCGGTGACCGGTACAGCCAACATCGTGATGGCTGCCGTCTTGGCCAAAGGACGCACGACGATCTATAATGCCGCCTGCGAACCCTACCTGCAGCAGTTGTGCAAGATGCTCAACCGCATGGGAGCCAAAATCTCGGGTATCGGGTCAAACCTGCTGACCATCGACGGCGTTGAGTCGTTGGGTGGCACCGAACATACGATGCTGCCCGACATGATCGAGGTGGGCTCGTTTATCGGCATGGCCGCCATGACGCAGTCCGAACTGACGATCAAGGATGTTTCGTTCGAGAATCTGGGCATCATCCCGGCTCAATTTGCCCGCCTGGGTATTCAATTCGAGCAGCGCGGTGACGACATTTACATTCCGCAGCAGGATCACTACCGCATCGACACCTTCCTCGACGGCTCGATCCTCACCGTGGCCGATGCCCCGTGGCCGGGTTTGACCCCCGACCTGCTGTCGGTATTCCTGGTCGTCGCCACACAAGCTAAAGGTGCCGTCTTGATCCACCAGAAGATGTTCGAGAGCCGCCTCTTCTTTGTCGATAAGCTGATCGACATGGGGGCACAGATCATCCTCTGCGATCCGCACCGTGCAACGGTCATCGGCCACGACCACCAGCGTCGCCTGCGTGCCACGAAGATGTCGTCGCCCGATATTCGTGCCGGCGTAGCCCTGCTCATTGCGGCCCTGTCGGCCGAGGGGGTCTCGACGATCCAGAACATCGACCAGATCGACCGCGGTTACCGCGACATCGACGGCCGCCTGAATGCCCTCGGTGCCCGCATCACCCGTTTAGACGAGTAATACACGTGATTAGAATCCAAAAATTGATAGAGCAAAAACCATGTTTTTAGAGAATGCGAATAAGAAGGGCTGGATCGAGGTGGTCTGCGGCTCGATGTTCTCGGGAAAGACCGAGGAGCTGATCCGCCGCCTCAAACGCGCCCAATTTGCCCACCTGAAGGTGGAGATTTTCAAACCCAAAATTGACGTCCGTTATTCGGAGGAGGAGGTCGTCTCGCACGACTCGAATGCCATCCGTTCCACACCGGTCGAGTCGCCGCAGAACATCCTGCTGATGACCTCCGATGTCGATGTGGTCGGTATCGACGAGGCGCAGTTCTTCGATGATAGTTTGGTCGATGTCTGCCGCCAGTTGGCCAATAGTGGGGTGCGTGTCATCGTAGCCGGTCTGGATATGGACTACATGGGCAAGCCCTTCGGCCCGATGCCGACGCTGATGGCCACGGCCGAACACGTCTCGAAGGTACACGCCATCTGCGTACGTTGTGGCAACCTGGCCCACCACTCGCACCGTCTGACAGCCGATCAGAAGCAGGTCTTGCTCGGTGCGCAGGATAGCTACGAGCCCATTTGCCGCCACTGCTTCAACGAACTGATGCAGGAACGCAAATAATCGGCTCCCAGGCTCGATCACAAAGCCAACAGCGGGTGTCCAACCATTGGTTGAGCACCCGCTGTTTTCTTGTTAGGCCCACGCTACGGACGCACCGACGCCGGAATCTCCGTGCGAACATAGACCGAGACATCCGTGGCATCATCCTTGGCCACCCAGACCATCTCCTTGGCCGTCAAGCTCTTGACCAGATAGCGATGTGCCCAATCGCCACCATCGTAGTCATACTGACCACGAATCACAGCACCTAACTCGGGATCCAGCTCAATGGCAAATTGTCCCGTAGCGATATGCGCCTGGAAGCTATCAATGTTCTGATAGATCGTAAAACGCGAATCCTTGCGCTCGAAGCTGAGATAGACATAGGTACCCTCAGCCGGCTTCAGGCCCTGATGCCAAGAGGCCAACTGCCACTCACCACTGATATTGTGGGGCGTCACATCCAGCTGCGGCTCAACATACTCATCATCGCTCGAGCAGCCACCACAAACCGCCACAAGCATCGTCATACAGGTTAAATAGAACCACTTCTTCATCGTATCTGTTTTTTTCGTATTTTTTATCACTTTGTTTCTGCTATCGTCACCTCTATTTTTCGCTCACGCGGAGGGAGAGGTATCCCCTGCCAATAGAGCCGCGGTGCGGCATCACCACATCGTTCGGCCTCATACTCAACGACCAAATCACCCTCCTGGCCGGCTGCCAGGCTGCGGGGCTCACTCCAAAGACGCACGCCCGACGAAGAGAGCAACGTATCGGTCTGGATCGTCACGCTGCGCCGCCCCCCGTTGCGGACAGCAATGCGCGTCTGTTGTATCCCCTCGCGCCGATCAAAGTTCACACGCTCACGACGCAGCTGCAAAGCCCCATGCACGTAGGGGTATCTCAATCCGCTCTGCTGCGAAGGACGCACCACCCCGCGCAGGGTCAGCACAGCCGTAGGCAACCGTTTCGAGCAGTTCGTATAGAGAAAGAGCCGTTGATGGACCGTTCCCGGATGTCCCAGCGGGCGGTAGGCCACCTGCAAGGTGATCTGTTCGCCGGGCAGAAGCGGTCGGTGCTCCCAGGTGGCTTGCAGACAACCGCAAGTGGTCGTCGTGCGCTCAATCAAGAGGGGTTCTCGCCCCACATTGCGCGCTACAACCGTCCCGCGCCAGGGGCCTTGATCCTCGTCGATCGTCCCCAGATCAATGACCGGATGCTCCAACACGAGCGGAGCTTGCTCGACAAGGGCCGGATGGGCTACACTGTCGCGCAGCTGTTGCGGGATCGTACGGATCTGTCCGACCAGCGTCGAGATCGACCCGACCAACACCACAAACCACCCTGCACGCAGCAACATCCGCTCCAGCCTCCGTTTTGGTTACAACCAGCCGTTACCGCCGGCACCCTTACGCACCGTGATCGAGAACGACTGTTGCTCGCCGTTCGAGGCCGTCACCGTTGCAGCCGTCGTGCCCGTCTTGTATCCCTTGAAGTAGCAACGACCCTGGAACATATCGCAACCGGCAATCGTCGGATCGACAATCGAAACCATGTACGACAGGCCGTCACCCTGCTTGAAATAACGGGCCGGATCGAGCACCTCGGCACCACCCTCTTTCAGATAGAGGTTCGGGAAACGCACCTCCACGCTCACCCCATCCAGGGCTGCCAAGAGTTGTGTAGCATTGATCTGACCGGCACCCATACCACCGCTATAATCGCTCAGATTCATCTGCATGGGACGAATCGGACCCAGATCGGCCACATAGCGGCAATACTTCTTGATACCCGTCTGGTATTGGTCAATCGGCGTGGCCGTCTGACCGACCAACTCGCGCAGTTGCTCGGCCTTGATATGCAAGCGCTGCTCGGAGAGGTACGAAAGTGCCAATGCCACCACACCCGAAACATGCGGGCAGGCCATCGACGTTCCCTCCATGTAGCCATAACCCGTCTCGCTGACATGATAGGGCAATGTAGAGAGGATGCAGCCCAGCTCACCATAGTTATGCGTAGCATCGACATACTCGTAGTAGTAGTCCTGATCACCACCCGGAGCCGAAATATCGGTACCCGGGCCATAGTTCGTATAGACAGCAGCCGTAAAATCGGCGGCCGTACCTGCTACCGAGATATACTTCTCATCAGCACCCGGATAACCGGCCATCGGAGCAGACTCGTTACCACCGGCAAAGACGGCAATACCGCCCTCGATCGGGCCATTGGGCGAACCGGCATAGTGCACGAAGTAATCCAAAGCAGCCTTCTCGAGCGGGGCATAGGCCTCAAACTGCTCTTGCGTAGCCGGGCCTGCGGCACCCCAATCGTAGCTATTGGCCGCACCCGACGTAAAGCCCCAGCTGCACTGCAGCACCACAGCACCGTTATCGGCAGCATATTTCACAGCACGCACCACCTGCAACGAGGTGCCCGACATGGCACCCGAGAAGAGCTGGCACGACATGATCTTCACACCCGGCTTCGTATCCGATCCGCCAGCAATCGAGCTGATACCCTCGCCGTTGTTGTTCACGGCAGCGATCACACCGGCCACGTGCGAGCCGTGACCCGTATCGTTGATGTCGTTGGTCGTGATGCTCGGCATATCCTTGATAAAATTGTATCCGTGGATATCACCCACATAGCCATTTCCATCGTTATCGACCTTCGAGCCGGCAATCTCATCCGTATTGACCCACATATTGGCACGCAGATCGGGATGATCGACACAGACACCCTCATCGAGCACCGCCACGATGATCTGCTCATCTCCACGGCTCATCTCCCAGGCCTGCTCACACTGCACGTCGGCATCTTTCACCCCCTTGACAACGCCATCCTGCAGGAAGAGGTCGCCACGGTTGATCAGGTTCCACTGCACGGGCAGCAACGGATCGTTGTTCGACACGCCACGCGAGGCAATCAACGCCTCCAGAGCCTCTCGCTTGAGCGGCATTGCCTTCCCCGTGTAGGCACGCTTGATCGTATGGTTGAAGTTGATGCGTTGCACCTCACCGAGTGCCGACAGGCGATCAGCCACCTCTTTGGCCGTAAACTGCTCACCGAAACGCACCACAAACCACTGGTGCAGTCCCTGCTCGCGCGTCAAGGCCTCGGTGCGTTTATTCACCGGGAAGACACGCTCCAACTCATAGCCACCTACCAGCGCCAGCACCTCGTCGAGGGCCAGCGAGCCGGAACGGCTCACGGCTGCACGCGTCACGCCGGCCTCCTCGAGCATGGCGGTCACTTCGGGCGTAAACTTCACCAGCAGCATTCCCTCCTCATAGGCCGGTTCATCGACCACAGGGTCGGTCTGCGGATCAACTATCTCCTGCTTAGCGCAACTGCCCATACCGAGCACCGCCAACAGCAGCAATCCATATAAAATCGTCTTCTTCATAATCCTCAATCGTTTCAAAACCTACTCCTCCGTGCTCTCCTCCTCATCGGTCGGACGCGCCTTCGTGGTATAAATATCGTAATAGTAGCTCAAGCTAACCGGTTCGTTGTCAAATTTGGCCTGTGTGCCATTCTTCGCACGACCCTCCTGCGGAAATACCAGACTATAGGGATACCACCAATCGAGTGCCGGGTGGTACAACAGCCAATCGGGCAGCGAGCCGGAGAGACGGTTCAGATTGATAGCAAAACGTTTGGTCGAAGGCATCACCTTCTTGATCTTATGATCCACCAAGAACTGCGGCAACGAATCGACCGCGTCGATCTCCTCCTGCGTATAATAAGGCACCGTATCATCCTCCTCGAAGGTCGGCAGCGTACCCTGCAGATAGTTCACCGAGAGCACCAGCGTATCCAAATCCCACTTGATCAAATCAGTCGGGAACTCCGGCTCTTCGATAAAACCGCCCAAATCCGTACGAGCCGTATTGCTCAAGTCGTAGACCACCGCACGCTGGTTGGCATTCATAATCAGCGTACGCAGTTTCGGGAAGTTCTCCTTTGTGAGAATATCCGGCACCGTCTGGAAGTTGTTGGCACAGATATTCAACGACTCAAGATTCTTCAGATTCTTAAAGTTCGATGGCAGACTGGTCAGACCATGAGCACCGATCGTCAGTCGCTTAAGTTGCGTCAGTTCGGTGATGTACTCACCCGGATTCAGGTTCAGCAAGAAGGTATTCGTATTACCAAACAGGTAGATCTCCTCGGCTGCCGTCAGGTAGCGGAACTCGAACGGAAGGCCCTCCTTGTAGTTGTAGAGCATAAACTCAACATACTTCACACGGCCCTCATTCTCCGGGAGATAGCCCTCCATGCCCTCCTCCCAGAGCTGTACACCGCTCCAGGTATTCATCGGTGTGGTCGGATCCCAACCGCCACTGAGCAGATTGAGCGAGCGCGAAATGCTGAGCAGTGCCACCGAGTCGCCGGCGCGCGTACCCTCCTCGATCGGCTCGGCCGCCTGCTGCTTCACCTGCAACTTATCCTGACGGGCCAACTCGACCGTCTCTTTCGGGGTAAAGAGCACCTCGGCCAGACGTTCGTTGGGCGCCGTATTGATGTTCCAATCAAAGCGAATCGTCACCTCACGCGGGCGTACACCTTTGGTTAGATTGAGCTGATAACGTTTGTTGGTCAGCCACGAAGCCTCCTTCGGAATATCTACGTTGAAGTCAATGTTCGAGCGTACGCGCACCTCGAAATGGCGTTTATCGTAGGCGTCGTAGTTACCCACCTCGACCAAATTGGACTCCAGCAATTCGATCGTATAGGGGAAACCGGCCTGCTCGACCACAATATCCCGTTTCTGGTGCGTACGCAGGTTCTCCACACGCACCACACCGCGACGCGGCTCAACCGAAAGAGCCGAGTCGATGATGAATTGGCAGGGGGTCGAACCACGACCATTGGCCGGAGAAACCGTGATCCACGTATGATCGGTCGAAGCCACCCACTCGTCACCCGAGCTGACCAAGACACGCTCCGAGCCACCCACAGCCCCGATCTCGAGCTGATCGCGATCGATGGCAAAGTCAGGCGTTGTGGAGTCATCCGAGCAGGCTGTGATAGCCGCCAGGAGCAGTGCTACTGCAATATATTTCATCTGTTTCATAGTCAAAATCTGCACTTTAGATTATTCGAGCATCAAATCACAATTCAAAATCTGCTGCGATTTATCGTAGATCAGGATATAAGCACCCAGCTGCCAAGCATAGCAGATATCCGAAGCATCGAAGATGATATTCGGGTTATCGCTGATATCGAGGTAATAGCAGAGCGTCGAGATCGTATCGTTGATCTCGCGCAAATCGTTCGATCCGAGATACAAACCACGCAGACCAACATGCTGATAGATACCCGTAGGCCACTCGCGCAGGCAGCGACGACCATTGGCATCACGCTGCGAACGAATGGCAAAGACGGTCAATCCAGCCGCATCGAGCGGTTCGTAAGGGAACTTGCTGAATGAGTTGAACGATAGCTCCACGCCATACAGATAGGGCATATTGCCGGCATGGAAATCGCGCGGAAGATCGGTCAGATTGTTATACGACAGATCGAGCGACATCAGATTGACAATATTCGTATAACCGGCATAGGTGAATGCCTCTCCGGGGACCTCCTCCAAACCGCAGGCGCGCAGAATGATATACGATACCAACGAATTGGTCTTCGCAAAGGCTGTCGGATAACGCTTCAAGTTGGGATTTTGCGACAACGAAAGTTGTTCGACCTTGATACCGCGATAAGAGCCATCCTCCTCGCCCTCGAACGAACGGATATCATTGCCCGAGAAGTCCACCGACTTCATCGTCGAGTTGGCCTTTGCCGAGAAGATATTGGGGAACTTCTTCAGCCGATTGAAACTTACCGAGAAGGCCTCCGAATCGGCATAGCCGCAGAAGAAACCCTCTTGATCGGCCGGCAGATGCTCGATCTGGTTGTGATCCAGATAGAGTTGTACGGGCGAGAAGTTCTTACCCAGCGCGTGCACCTTCGAGATCTTGTTGTAAGCCAGATCCAACAGACCAATCTTCTGCATGTTGGCAAACGATTCGGGCAGAGCCTCCAGGTTGTTCTCACGCGCATAGAGGATCTGCACCTTCTCACGCGAAGGACCCGTTGCCAGCCCCTCCAGCCCCTTGTAGATCTCCTCGGCCGACCACTGCGTATTGTTCGACAGGTTGAGCGAAATGAGCTCCGGCATCTGCGTCAGCACCATCGGGAAGGAGGTCATCTTCGGGCAGTTGTAGATCTCCACATCGGTACACGAGGTCAGCTCCGCCAGTTCATCAGGCAGACACTCTATCTCACCGTGGGCAATATAGAGATATTCGAGCTTCTTGAGCTTACCAATCGACTTCGGCAGACTCTTCAGGCCATTGCACAACGTACCCGGATTGGTATCGTAGAGACGGAACGAACGCTGCGCACCACTCTTCATGTCGAAGATCTCACCCTCGCTCATCGTCTCATAGAGGCGCGTGGCGGGGATCGAGATCTGGTGCTCCTTCAGCGCGCGAGCACACGGCTCCGAGAACTGCGGGCCCGGATGCAGCGTCGCCAGATACTGCTTGTGATACTCCATGCGGTTGGCCTTACGGTCTGCAATCGACTTGCGGCTGTCGAGTGTCGGATCGTAGCTCATCAGATTCGTATCGTTGTGCGTACCCAGATAGAGCTCCACCAACTCGGTCAGCTGACCCAACGCCTCGGGCATATGACCACGGATGGCAAAGTTGCTCAAATCGAGACGCGCAATACGGCCATTCGAGTGAACCTGCACGCCGGGCTGTGCGCCCCACAGATCGACATCCTTGTTGAAATCCCAATTCGTGCCGGCAGGATAATTATCGCCTACGTAATACCAATGCTCACCATCGAGCCCCTTCCAAATCTCATAGAGGGCATAGTAATCCTTGATATACTCATCTGCCTCATAGAGTTTCACCGGAATCTTCACCTCACTCTTGGCGTTATCGGCCACCGTAAATTCGGTCTTCGTGGGATTCGTATTGTTCTCCAACAAAACCTTCGAGGAATCGAAGACTGTATACGAGAGCAAGGCATATTCACCGGCCGGAACCGAGAGCAACGTATCGCAGACGATCGACGAGGTCTGATAGCCAAAGCCCGTCTGGTCGCCCTCGTCGAAATGGATCGAGAAGGTGGTCGGCAACTTCTCGAAGGTCAAGGTGCGATTCGTTGCCTTATGGCGCACCGAGATGGTTGCCGTAGCGATCTCATCAAAGGTATAAGCACGCTCGACAGCTCGGCTGAAATCCGAGAAATCCTTCGTGAGCGTCAGGCTCAACTGACCGCGTGCGGCCACCTCGACCGTCAAATCGTGTACGGAAAGGCCTCCACCTACGACCTCAAACGCACTCTCGCCCTCGATCGTACCGTTGTAGATCGGCTCATCCTCCACCCCATAGAGCGTATAGGAGAGCACACGGTAGTTACCTACCTGCAGCTTGAGCTTATCGCTGCGCAGGCCATACTCGGCATTGGCTCCATCAACGGCTTGCAACGAAAGGGTCTGCGACAGCGTCGTCTCGCCATAGGCGAGCACCACGCGAACCTTCTCGGCATCGGCCAGATACTCCAACGGCAGTTGCACGGCACGCGAAGCGGGGGTATACGAAGCCTCCTTATACAATTTGAATTGAACATATCCGTAGTCCAACTCGCGGTTGTCGATCTGCTCATCATCCGAGCAGCCGACAGCCAAGAGCGCCGACATGAGCGTCAGCATCACATATACGGAAAATCGGTAAAGTTTCATCGTTCGTATTTATTCTGTAATACTCGTTTATTCTTCACTTACTCATTGAGCAACACACAATGGATCTGTGCTGCTTGCGTCTCCATATCGACATAGAGAGAGAGGGAGGTTTGCTGCTCCGTCGTACCGGTCGAGGTCATCGTAATGGTCACCTCGGTCGTATTCTCCATCCAATCGGGGCTAAAGCTGAGCCAGCCACTCGAATATTGGAAACCGAAGTAGTAGGCCGGCACACGCAAGGTGATACTGCCCGGCTGCTTGAGTGTCAGGCGGAACTGCGGAACGGCAACGTACTCCAGGTCGAAGCTATACATGTCGTCGGTTTCCGGCAGCGCGTAGAGCGTTGCTCCCAACGCCTCGGCAGCAGCCATATCGACAAACGTAATGGCTCCGTGCGGATCATACGGCGGCGTGGTCGGCTCCTCATCATCACCTGCACCCTCATCAACATACGACGGATCGTAGAGACAGGTCAGCTGGGCAGCCGACGTGGCTCCCTCCAACCCCATCGAGGCGTAGAGCGTCACAGCACTCTTCGTACCGGCCGAGGTCTCCGTAGCAACCAGCGTCGCCACCGTCTCGGAGCTCTGCTCGACATTCATCCACGAGGTGTTGTACGAGTGACCGTAGATGTAACTCGGAACATTGAGTGCCACGCTGGCCGGTTTGGTAAAGATCACGTAATACTGCGGCACCTCCATATAGGCCAACTCATGGCTGTAATCAGCATCCGTCTGGACCATCGGCTTGAGGTAAACGCCTGCAGCGGCCGCGGCCTCGGCATCGACAAACGACACGGCATTCTCATCCACCTCACCACCACCGGGCGTCGAGCCCTTCGTCAGCGAGCAATAGAGCATCGTCAGGGCCACGCCATCACGGTCGTAGAAGACGATCGTAGCCTCATTTTCGCCACCATCGCCGGCCAACGGATTCTCGTACGTCTTGGTCGAACCATCGGCAGCCGTATACTGCTCGCCGAGACGCATCGTAACACGCTTCGAGCCAGTCTGCGCACCCTCCTCTAAGGCAATCCAGCAACTCTCCAGATCGGTGTACTCCTCATCCGGACCGTCGAAGCCGAAGATGCGGTACGAGGCGTAATCCACCTGCACGAAGAACTCACCGACAGCCTCTGTCGAGGTATAATTCAACGTATAGGCATAGGGGATCGAAGCCCAATCATTCATCCAGGGCCAACTACCCTTTGCCAACTCGCCAAAGGTGATATTCCAACCCTTCAGGGTTGCGGGATCTACCGCCTGGATCGCCTCAAAATCCTCCGGAAGGCCACTTGCCTGATTCAGTGTCGAGACCAACGTAGCCCCCTCAATCAATGCCGTACCCTCCTCGGTCAGCAACTCCGAAGGATCGCTGATCGTGCGGGCAATCGACTGCGGCACAGCAATCACTACGGCCGAACGAGCCGCCTCGCTATTGGCCGCCACCGTCACCGTGAACGAACGCGACCAGATACCACACTCGGTCGAGGCCTCCGGCAGCTCCTCCATCGTCAGTGTCACCCAATCTACACGATCGGCATCGAACAGGTAGCGATCCCCCACTTTGGCAGCTACCAGCAGGCGGGCACCCATCGGGGCATTGAACGTACCAACCGCTCCGGTCTCGACCAACGCTCCGTTGTTGTCATACTCGCCGGCAGCCGTAAAGGCGACCGTTGCGGCCAGACGATCCACAGCGCAGAAGGCATCACAGCCCGGCAGCGAGACACGCACTTTGGTATCCAACACCTTCGGAGCATTGGCATTGCTCACATCAATAAATCCCAAATCGAAGGTCGTATCCTCAAAAGGATGGGCCGTGCTATTGACACGTGAGAAGATCTCCGTGCGACCCACCTCGCCACCTCGCACCTCGTTCGTGCCGAACCAAGCGGGCAGCTCCGTAAACGACCATGCGAGGTTCGCGTCGATGGCAAATCGCTGCAGATAGATCTGGTTGTAGCTGTCGTAGATATAGTCCATCTCCGAGGCGGCTTCCGCCTCATAGAGCAGGTTGCTATCCTCGTCACGCACAAAATCCGGATCAGTTGCATCGGCGTCATATTGTGCCATATAGAGGCTCAACTCGCGCGTCATGCTGCGACGCGTCAGGGTAAGGATCGTGCGCGTCTCTTGCAGCGTACCTGTGCCTTGCGTCAGCCACACCTCGCAACGACGATCTGTGTCAAACTCCTCAAACTCGGAGACTTGCACCGTGATCTGATGGGTGCCGGCTTCGCCATACATGCGATAGGCTGCCATCTCGCCATCGAGGAGGCTAAAATAGCTCACCGAGCTGTCACTCAAGCCCAGCGTCCAATCCGTCGAAGGCGAAAT
The DNA here is from genome assembly GCA_017437045.1 of Alistipes sp. Classification (GTDB taxonomy): domain Bacteria; phylum Bacteroidota; class Bacteroidia; order Bacteroidales; family Rikenellaceae; genus Alistipes. The sequence goes on along the minus strand of JAFSBY010000041.1, from coordinate 118,037 downwards.
CGTAAAGGTATAGGTATCACCGGCTGCCACCTCGGCCGACACCGGATCGGGGAAGGTGGGAGCCACCTCGGGCGTTGTCTCGTCGTCCGAGCAGGCAATCATCACCCCGCTCAACAACGTCAGCACACCCAGCATGCGGAATATATTCGTTTTCATAAGCATCAATCTCATCATTTTTCGTTACATGCCCTCCTCGCGCTCCAGACGATCGGCCTCCTCCTCGCTGATCCACTCGAGGATGTTATAGAAGTTGCCAACCGTACCAACCGAGGCGCCCAGATTCTCGACATAGACATAGATCCATAACTCTACAAAACGCTGGCAAGCGTTAAAATAAGAGGGGTTGTAGGGGCTGTGTGTCACCAGCACCTTGTTGTCTCCGTGGATCATGCCGAAGATCGAACCCGAATCGGAGAGCACCTGATCCTTGTCCATCGTCACCAGCGGGCGTGCCGGATCAGCCGGATCGAAGGTCAAGGTGACGTCGTAGCCATCGAAGAAGGCATTGCGCAGGATCACCATATTCTCCTCCGAGGGGTGACGTTCGCTGCGAATCAGTCGCTGATAGCTCATATTCTCACCCGGATAGCTATACAACAGCAACGAGGTGAGGATACACGGTCCGACAAAGTTGTTGATGTCGAACGGACACGCTTTATACATCACCACCTTCGTCTGGTTATACTCCTTATAGAGATCCCACTCCAGCTGCTCGGGCATGACCAGGCGAAGAACGAACCCGAGCGAGTCGGTAGCTTCGATCTGATCATAGAAGCCCTTAATCTTCACCTCCGTAGCCTGCTTGCCGGCCGGAATGGTCACCGTATTCGACAAGAGACGGTAGTGTTTCCCCTCGATGGCGTTGCTCCCGCGATCGATCACCTCCACACCGAACGTACGATCGTAATCACAAGCAACCGTCGAGGCCACAGGAACCGAGAAATACTCGGCATCGCTCACCACCATGTGGGTCGAGAGCGTATCGGCAAACATCACATATTCGGCATCGGAATAGGTCGTGTACTCCTCGTCACACGAGGTAGCCACAAAGCCGAAGGCCAATGCGCTGATAGCCGTCAAGATATATTTGATCATCTTCTTCATGCGTTTATCCATTTACTAAAGGTTGCTGTCATTCGGCTCTACGTTCGATCCCGGCGACTCGATCTCATGCTGCGGAATCGGCCATACGAAGAGCGGATTCTCCATCGTCACCGTGAGCGAGCTACCCTCGGCCAGCGAGCTGGTCTGCGGCTGGCGGGTAAAGCCTTTTCCATTGTTATACAGATTGCCCCAACGCTTCAGGTCCCACAGACGGAAGCCCTCCATATAGAGCTCGCGGACACGCTCGTCGGCAATCTGCTGGATATAATTGTCAGCCGTCAGCGAAATGCTGCCACCACCGGCCATGAAGCGGGCACGGCGCAGCGTCGTCAGATCGGCCGACGCCTTCGAGTAGTTGGGCGTAGCCTGACGGCAGTAGGCCTCGGCACGGATCAGATACTGCTCGGCCAAGCGGAAGGGCTTCGGCTGCGAGACGTGGAAGATCATGCTCGAGATGAACTCCTGATTGCCATAATACTTGGTCAGCAACGGCCAAACCAGACCATGGTCATAACCGGTCTGCAACTGTGTAAAATAGCTCGCATAGCGCAGGTCGGTCGATTGGTAGAGATTCAACACCCACTGTGCCGGCACATAGTCCGGATAATAATAGGTATAATCGTTGTTGAAGTTCAGGAAGTGCTGACCCAGCGCGCCACCATACGATGTAGTCGTAAAGCCAATCGTCCAGATGATCTCCGTAGCCAGGTCGTAGTTCCACATATAATCGAAGTAGCTCATCGACGAGGTATAGGCCTCCGAGGCACTCGACAGGCGGAAGGCCTTCTTCGGGTGGTCGATCACCTTCGACGAGTAGCGGATAGCCTCCTCCCAATCCTGCATGTGCAGGGCCACACGGGCATGCAGCGCATAAGCTGCCGCCTGGGTCATCCACGGATTCGTATAGCCATCATTCTCGGTATCGAGTAACCGCTCGGCCTCGGCCAGATCCGACAGCACAAACTGATAGGAGTCGTAGAGCGATGAACGATGCGATCCCTCCGGCTCGCTATACTTCGTGCGGATCACCACACCCAGCTCGTTTTGGGCCGTAGCAGGGTCATACGCCTTGCAATAGCACTTGATCAGCTCCGAGTAGCAGAGGGCGCGAATCGTATAGACCTCGCCTTTGTAGTAGTCCAGGGCCTCGATATTGGCATCGATTGTCTGATCGGCAATCACGCCGTCGATACGCTCCAGGAAGAAGTTACACTTGGCAATCACCGAATAGAGCGCACCATAGACCGCCCCGATCTCGGCATTGGTCGGACGGATCTGCCACTGCCAGATGTTGCCATAGGTGTTCGAGTAACCATCCACGGCATAGACCAAATCGGCCTGAATATCGGGAGCCAGGGTCAGGTAGCCGCTCCACAAGGCACCCCCCATCATCTCGGCATAGATACCCGACAGGAACTGTTCGGCCTCCTGATAGGTGTGCAACGCATCCTCCTCGAGAATTGCCGACTCGGGCACCTTATCCAGACACGCGGTGAGGCTGAAGCTGACAGCCACCACCATCGTATAGAGTTTTGTATTGCGTAAAAGAGTCATCATAGTCTTTGGTTAGAATTTAAGATCAAGACCTACGGTATATTGGCGCGACATGGGATACTGCGCCGCATAGATGTTCGTCGTACCCTCCGGATCCAATCCCGAGAACTTCGTGAAGGTCAGCAGGTTCTGACCCTGCACATAGATGCGGGCACCCGAGAATACACGCGTCTTGCGGATCCACTTTTCGGGTACCGAGTAGCTCAACATGAGGTTCTTCAGGCGCAGGAACGAGGCATCCTCCAACAGACGGCTGTCAAACTCCGTATAGACGCCATGACGCGGGATATCAGTCTGATCACCCGGCTGCTTCCAACGATTCAACAGACGATTCGACTGGTTGTAGGACTGGAATCGGCCGTTCGACTCGTCGAAATAGCGGTCGTTGTTGAGCATCCAGCGGTCTGCCACCCAGCTAAACTGTGCCGAGAGCGAGAGCCCCTGCCAGCTGAGCGTCGTACCGAAACCACCCTGCCAGGGGGCGATGTAGCTCTTGCCGACCAGCACCTTGTCGCTATCCTTCAGTTCGTTGGTCAGCTCACCCTCCTTCGTGTACCACAAGGCATCACCATTGGCGGCATTGACACCGGCATAGCGGTTGATGTAGAACTCACCGAGCGGGTGACCCACGACGAGCTTCGTGTTCGTATTCGAACGCTCATACTCCTGCACGCCGTTGTAGAGCTCCGTGATCTCATTCTTGTTATACGAGACATTGGCATTGACCGTCCACAGGAACTTCTCGTTCTGGATGAGCGTACCCATCACATTGACCTCGAAGCCCTTATTGACCATCTCACCGACGTTGTCCCAGTAGTAGCCATAACCCTTATCCGAGGTGGGCTGCGGTACCTCCATCAACATATCTGACGTACGCTTGTAGTAGAGCTCCAGATCGACATTGAGGCGATTCCAGAAACCCAACTTCAAAGCCAAGTTCGAAGTCCAGGGTTTCTCCCAACCCAGATCCTCATTACCGGGCTGCATGAGCGAGATACCGGCATTGCCGATATAGTCCAAACCGCCACCGACGAGTGCCAGGTGCTCGTAGTTCGGAATCGACGAGTTACCCGACGTACCGGTCGAGATCGAGAGCTGCATGTTGGTCAGCCAACGCGACGAAGACTCCATGAAACGCTCGTTGCGCAGATTCCACATGAAACCCACCGACCAGAAGCCGGCCCAGCGGCGCGAAGCACCGAAACGCGACGAAGCATCGGCACGCACAGCCGCCTCGACATAGTAGCGGTTATCGTAGTTGTACTCACCGCGACCGAAGAAGGAGAGGAATCCGTAGTCCGAGTCGGTCGTATCACTCCACGAGGTGGCACGCGTACCGGTCGAGATGTTGGTCAGGCGGTCGTTATTCTGCCCCTTGGTCATGAGCGAGAAGGCCTCGTAGTGGTAGTCGATACCCTCCTGACCGACCATGAAGTTGAACGAATGTTTGTTCCCCTTCATGAAACGGTAGTTGATCGTGTTCGTGACGGTCAGCGTGTAGCTGTCGGTCGAACTGCGCGAGGCCGAGCCATCGCCCTGGTTGGGATAGTAGCTCGGGTAGGACTTACCGAAACCGGTCGTGTGGCCATAATCGAGGCTGAACTGCGAACGAATCGTCAGCCCCTCGATCGGCGTTGCCTCGGCAAAGAGGGTCGAGATCAACTTATACTTCTTATACTCCACCGGGTTATTCTCCAGCCACTCTAATGGGTTCTGACCCGTACCCTTCCACGAACCATCCTCGATCGAGGCGATCGAGCCGTCGGCCTTGTAGGGATCCCAATAGGGCATCATGAATCGAGCAGCCGAGATCGGCGTCACGAGCGTATAACTACCCTCGTCGGCCTGCTGAATCTCCTGGTAGTTGAGCATCGTCTGCGTACCGATCTTAAGCCAGTCGGTAGCGCGACGCTCCACATTGGCACGCATCGAGTAGCGATCGAACAACGATCCGAGCGCCGTACCCTCCTGGCTGTAATAACCGGCCGAGAGGTAGTAGTTCGTCTTCTCGTCAGCACCCGAGATCGACAACTCGTGGCTTTGCAGCAAGGCGGCCGAATTGAAGACCACATCCATCCAATTGACATCGGTCTGGCTCAAGACATTGTAGTTCTGTCCGGCCGTCAGCCCGATCTCCTTCTCATACTGGATGCGCTCGGCCGTATTCATCAGGTCCCAGTTGTCACCGGCCACCTGCGAAATACCGATCTGCATGCGATACTCCACATTCGGGCGATCGGCCATACGACCACGCTTGGTCGTGATCACGATCACACCGTTGGCGGCACGCGCACCATAGATCGAGGTCGAGGAGGCATCCTTCAGGACCGAGATCGACTCGATATCGGCCGGGTTAATCGTGTTGAAATCCGAGCTCGAAATGGGCACACCGTCCATGATGTAGAGCGGTGCCGTACCCGAGTTGATCGAGTTCGTACCACGAATGGTCATCGTGGCCGATGCACTCGGCTCACCCGTATTCGAGAGCACCGTCAGACCCGGCACCTGACCCTGCAGAGCCTGGTCGAAGGCGGCCGTCGGGGTATTCTCGATCTTCTCGGCCTTGACCGTCGAAACCGATCCGGCCACCGTGCCCTTCTTGCGGACACCATAGGCGATCACGACCACCTCCTCGACCTCCTGTGCCTCGGGCAGCAGCTCGAGGTTGTAGGTCACAGCCGTCTGGCCCGTCGGCACCACCCATTGTGCCGTCTGGAAGCCGACATACTGGAAGGTCAGCGTCGTACCGGCTGCAGCCTCGATCGTATAATCACCATCGATCGACGTGGTTACACCGGTCATCGCCTCCGTAACTACGGCCACACCGATAAGCGGCAGCTTATCCTCGGCCGAAATTACCACACCACTCACAGTAACCTTCTCCCCCTGGGCCCAAAGAGCCAACGGAGCGAGCAGCCACACCACTGCGAGCAGATACTTTCTCATAAATCGTTGCATAGACTGTTGTATAAAAATAGCTTTTTTGGCTTGCGCCAATTTCATTGCATAAAAAATCCGGGCGCAAAGATACCTCTAATTATTTAGACCACAAAATATAAAGCAGTCATTTCACCCCCAAAAAGCATCCATTTCGCCCAATCCAACAGATTCCACCCCATAGAGAGCAGTACAAGCCATCTTGCATATTTTTTCTCCTTTCAAACAATTTTTCGCACCCAATTATCGTGTTTTACCGCTAAATTTAACTACCTTTGCCCCAAATGAATTAACAATAAAACAGTACAATTATGGAATTTGAAGGAACCGTATATAGAATCATGCCGCTCACGCAAGGTGAATCGGCACGTGGTCCCTGGCAGCGTCAGGATGTTGTGTTCGACTACAACGACGGCGGAGGCAACTTTACACGCAAGATCTGCGTCACCTTTTTCAACCGCCCGGACGATGTAGCCAAGCTGCGCGAGGGTGCAACCTATCAGGTCTCGGTAAACATCGAATCGCGCGAATACAACGGCCGTTGGTACACCGACATCCGCGCATGGCGTCTGCAGCCCAAGCAGGCCGAGGCACCCGCTGCCGCACCGGCAATGCCCGATCTGCCGCCGCTGGCTGCCGAACCGAGCTATGCCGCTCCGTCGCCGGCACAAGAGGTCGATGACCTGCCGTTCTAAAGCACCGCAGAAAAAAGTAAATGGGCTGTCCAACACGATGTTGAACAGCCCATTTTGGTTTGAGGTCGTATAACAAATTCCTACAAAGCACCAATCTCGTAGAGTGCGCCATTGACCTTGCGAACGGCATCGGCCGAAGCAGCGAACTTCTCAGCCTCCTCGGCCGTCAGCTCCACCTTCACGATCTTCTCGACACCCTCCTTGCCCAACACAACGGGAACGCCGATGCAGATATCCTCCTGGCCATACTCGCCCTCCAGATAAACCGAGCAGGGAACGACAGCCTTCGTGTCATTGATAATAGCATCTACGACCGATGCTCCGGCAGCACCCGGGGCATACCAAGCCGACGTGCCGAGCAGCTTCGTGAGCGTAGCACCACCCACCATCGTATCGGCAGCCACCTGCTCCAGCTCCTCCTTCGAGAGGAACTGCGTAGCGGGCACACCCTTGATCGAGGCCTTCGACAAGAGCGGCAGCATCGTCGTATCACCGTGGCCACCGATCACCATGCCGTCGATATCCTGAATACCCACGCCCGTAGCCTTCGACAGGTAGCAGCGGAAACGCGACGAATCGAGCGCACCACCCATACCGATCACACGGCTCTTCGGCAGACCCGTAGCCTTCAGCGTCAGGTAGGTCATCGTATCCATCGGGTTCGAGATGATCACGAAGATCGCCTCGGGCGACCACTTCGAGGCATTGGCCACTACGCTCTTGACGATATTGGCGTTGATGCCGATCAGCTCCTCGCGCGTCATACCCGGCTTGCGGGGAATACCCGACGTAATGACGATCACGTCCGAACCGGCCGTCGGCTTGTAGCCCTCGGCATCGGTAGCCGTTACACCCGTCAGCTTCGTCTTATAGCCGCACGTTGCTGCAGCCTGGAACATATCAAGCATCTTACCCTCCGAGAGGCCCTCCTTGATATCAACCAAAACCACCTCGCTGGCAATGCCGCGGGCAGCCAATACATTGGCACACGTTGCACCCACTGCACCTGCGCCAACCACTGTTACTTTTGTTGCCATAGTTTGTTTTTCTTAACTTTTTATTGATAAACTTCACTCATCCATCTACATACGCTCAAAGCCCCTCCACACCATCCGATGCGAAACAGCTTCAAGCAACTCCTTTTCGACCGATTAACCGATCAGCTCGGCATACTGCTCGGCCGTGAGCAGGGCATCCCACTCTGCGGGGTCCGAGATCTTCACCTTCACCAACCAGCCCTCGCCATAGGGATCCTTATTGACCAACGACGGATCGGCATCGACCGCCTCGTTGAACTCAACCACCTCACCACCCATCGGCAGGAAGGCATCGCTGACGGTCTTCACCGCCTCAATCGAGCCGAAGACCTCACCGGCAGCGATCGTCTCGCCCACGGTCGGCACATCGACAAATACGATGTCGCCCAGCTGGCTCTGTGCAAAATCGGTAATACCCACCGTGGCTACATCGCCCTCAACGAGGCACCACTCATGGTCGTTCGAATACTTCAAATTAGCCGGTACATTGCTCATAATCGTTCTGTTTTAAGCGTTGTGTATGAATCAGCCACAAAGATAATTGTTATTTTTCTAACAGCAATAAAACGATGCCAAATTTTTACAAGAAATGTTCTTTGGCTCGTTCCATACGCACGATCATGCCGGGAACAGAGCGTTTGCAAGATTCAAACTCCGACTCAACAAACTCCTTTATGAGCGCTTGCTTTTCAGCCGGAAGATCCTCCAGACGTGTATTACAGCCCAGCACCTCCTCCTCGACCTCACGAACACACAAGGCATGGACTCGGTCAAGCCCCGCTTGGCCGAGGTCTATCACCGCCTGCCAATCGCCCCGCTTCTCCGCAATCTCGGTAAGGCATTCGTAGATGCGGCACAATCGGCATGCATCGCCGGTGTACCATAATCGCTCATATCCCTCATCGGAGATAAACCGATCGAGAGCCATTTGGGCATATTCAGCCGCCTCCTCCCACCGATCGCACTCTATATAGAGGCGCGCCCGCGATAAACAGAAATCAGACTCCAAGCGTGTACCCTTCATCGACTCCAGCCCCTTCAGATTGTATTCTAAGGCCTCCTCGCAGGGCAACGTACAGGCCAGCTCATCACAAATATCGGCAACGAGCTCCGGCAGTTCCAACCGCTCGGCAATCTGCAAGGCCTTTTGCAGATACTCCACCTCTTCCTCTTCGTAGAATCCGGCATAGCGACGGTAGAGATCGCACATTTCGCGCGATTCGGCCCCATAATTGGCCAACACATCCTTCATCGCATACTGCAACCCTCGCTCATACAACTGCAGACCCTCCTCGCGCTTATCACGGAAGAGACCGTGCGTATTCAAACTCTGGTACACAGCAGCAATCTCCTCACACAATTGAGCCTTTACACGCTCCGCCCCCTCGCTTAATTGCTCCAACAAAGCCAACGCCTTCTGATAGGTCAGTAGTGCAGCCGTTTCTGTATATTCACTATACCCAAAGGTAACATGATCTTCACGGTAGCCCTCCTCCCAACAGATTTCATCATAGGCATCGAAACAATGTTTATCAAGTTCTCGATACGTCTGCTCCCCGTCAGCCTTTACAATCGCAATAACTGACTCTCGGATTGCATCGAATCCCGCTTGTCCATCGTCGCGTTCAAATCCACTATATGTATTATATGCATCAGCCAGAGCCATATAACGCTCCACCACCGGATAGGACTCCTTGCCGAAATATTCCTCCGCAAAGACTAACAACTGCTCATTTAGCTTGATGGACAGGATTATGGGATCCACATCGTTGGCATTATAACCCTCATTCTGCAAGAAACGGTCGTACTCGGTCTGCAATTGGAAATAGAGATCCTTATCATCCAGCGTCAAAGCCATCTCGCTCAGGCGACCATACAACGCCACAATCTCTTCAAACCAGGGTTTATAGACCTCCTTGTCCCAATCTTTGGAAGGTTCGGGAGTATTCTTTATCCACTCCTCATAGGGTTCTAACTCCTCTTCAGCCTTCCATGACTCAACCGGGCGATTCGCAATCTGAATGCTCACCTTGACCTTCAATTCATCGATCGAGACATAGACCCCCTTGCGGCACTCATCCGTCAATTCGACCGCGCGTTTGTATTGATTGATCGACTCTTCGGCATCGTGCTCCGCCTCGGCCAAAATCGCCAAAGCCTCGCGAAAGGCACCTCGCTCAAAGGCCTCGATGGCACGGCTCTTGCGTTCGGTGATATGGTGCATGCGGAAGGTGGCCATCTTTTGCGCCGTCTCGAACAACGTGTTGCCATAATTGGCATATTTACGCTTGGCTTGTTCCAGAGCCGCCTGCTTCTTCTTGGCCTCCTCCTGAAACTCCTCATCGTCCGGATAGCGCGAGGCACGCTTCTGCGCCTTCTCAAACTCCTCCTCCATCGCGCTAACGGCTTCCCGCAGACGCAAATAGTCCTCATTGCAGGCGGCAAAGGGCAGGTTATCCATACGGGCAATGACGTTGTCGCCCAGCATGATCTGTTCGCCCTGCAACTCCATTTTGAGCGGCATATCGCTCTCGACCAGCTGCAACTGCATGACAAAGTGCAGCTGCATCGTATCGGTATTGCCATAGCGACACCAATAGTGCTCCAACTCATCGAACAGGCGTTGCTTGAACTCAACCAGCTCCTTACTCTCCTGCTCGCCCTCGGCCAGGTCCTTGAAATAGGTATAGATCTTGGGCGAGGCTTGCTGCTTGAAGGCATCGGAGGCGACATCAAACTCCTCGATCGTGTATTTTCCGGCTTTCTGATGGAATACGGCCAGAAACATATCACAGGCACGGATATACCGATTGTATTCCGACTGCTTACGCTCACCGTTGTAAGCGGCATCCAGATCCTCCCACATGATCAGATCGAGGCTGATGCCACGTTTACGATAGATGCGGTCGAGCCGACGCACCAGATTACCAAAACGGGCGCGATCGATCTCTAGTTCTTCACTCGATGCCAAAAATATTTTGATTGTCTTCATAGCAACTTTCTTTGGGTCTATCTCATCACCCACTATAGCGTGGTTTTATCAATCACAAATTCAACCTCTTTGAATTGGTAGCTATGGCGCGAACCGTCGGCATGGCGCAACACCAGAGCACCCCCCGGCTCTACCCCCTCAATCGTCGCCACCAACAGCTCGCCATCGGGCAACCGGAAGGTCTGCTCCTGACCCAAGCGATACATCCGCTTGCGATAGGCCTCTTGCAAGGCATGCTGATCGCCCGCCTCCAACTGCGCATAACGCAACCGAAAATGCTCCTCAAAGGTGTGCAACACCTCCTTGCGATCGAAATGCTGCGCCTTGATCAGGCTCATCGAGATCGGATTGGGCAGCGAACTGTCGAATTGTTGTTGATTGACATTGATGCCAATGCCGACCAACGTACGACGCAATCGGTCGCCCGAATAGAAGTGTTCGATCAGCATCCCGACCAATTTGCGATCTTCGTGGTAGATGTCGTTCGTCCACTTGATGCGGGACACGATCCCGAAGTGGGCAAAGCAGTCGCAGAGAGCCACCGAGATCGCCTCCGAGAGCAGAAATTGGTCGCGTGCGGCCAGGAAGGTCGGCTCGGTGACCAACGTGAAGGTCAGATTCTCCCCCTCGGGGCTGAGCCACGTATGGCCTCGCTGTCCGCGGCCGGCACTTTGCTGCTCTGCCACGATCAGATCGCCGTGGCGGTAGTGCTCGGCGCGCGCCTCGTCGTTGGTCGAGGTGAGCATATCAAATCGGTAGATCATCGCTCGGTTCTATCGGGTGGCAAAATACTTCCACAAAGGGGCTGCATGGAGGCATTGCAAAATTTCATCCCGCTCCAGCAAATCGCGTACCTCATGCTCCTCCATCAGGTGGATTTCAATATCTTCGCTCGGCTCGGCCTGTTGCGCTGCAATCGGCTCGACCCCCTCGGCTAAAAAGGTGTAGCAACGATTCGTATGGTTGGTCGGGTTGGGTGAGGTGACCATCCATTCGCGCCACACACCCCCGCCATAGCCCGTCTCCTCGAGCAATTCACGGCGGGCACTCTCCTCGGGGCTCTCCCCTGCCTCGCAACATCCGGCCACCAACTCGTAGCGCGTCTGACCGATGGCATGGCGATATTGTGAGATCATCACATAACGCCCCTCCTTCGTGCGGGCAATGACATTGACCCAATCCGGAAACTCAAAAATATACCACTCGGGCACCACCACACCCGACGGCAGCTGCACCTCTTCACGGCGCACCGTAAACCAGGGGCGGCGGCTCAGATATTCACTGCGGAGCACCCGCCAGGGGCGATGAACAGGAGGCTTGACCATCTCGGGCGCAGGGTTTAGTTCTTCTTGCGGACGATGCGCACGGTCGTCTGGGTCGATTGCTTGATAAAGACCTTGGGCGAACGGGCATATTTGCGCCACAACTCGTCCGTATAGCCACGGATCGTCAGCAGCTCCATCTCCTCGGTCTTCATCACATCGAAGCCCGCCTTGCGCAGGGCAGCCACCGCCTCGTCAATGTGCCAATTGCGATCGACGCAGAGGCTCAAATTGACGGCCGAGTTGTGCACCAAATTGGCCTTGATGCGGAACTGCTCGAGCAACGCGAAGATCTTCGCAAACTTCTCCTCCAAGACGAACGACAGGTCGCGCGAGCGGATCGTGAGCAGCACCTGGTCGCGTTTGAGGATCAAGATCGGCACATCGACCTTGGCCGACATACCGCGAATCACCGTGCCCGGCTTGCGCTTATCGCCAAACGGACGCACGTAAAGCGGAATATTCTTGTTCTGCAGCGGCTTGATCGTGCGCGGGTGGATGATCTGTGCACCGCTATAGGCCAACTCGATCGTATCGAGGTAGTTCAGCTCGGCAATCTGCACCGCATCGGGGAAGATCTTCGGGTCGGCATTGAGCACGCCATCGACATCCTTCCACACGGCCATCGACTCGGCATCGAGAATGTGGGCTACGACGGCCGCCGAGTAGTCCGATCCCTCACGACCGAGCGTGGTGGTCGTTCCATCCGGTGCCCCACCGATAAAGCCCTGTCCCACGAAGATCGTCGTCGGAGCCTCCTCAACAGCGGCACGCAGCAAGGGCGTCGAGGCCTCGATATCGACCTCGGCATCTTTGTGACGCTGCTCGGTACGAATCGCTCGGCGCATGTCGATCCACGTATTGGGCAGCCCGGCATAGTTCAGGTACTCGGAGATGATCGTCGTCGAGACCAACTCGCCATAGGCCACGATGCGGTCGTACCACGCCTCGGCTTCGGCCGGATCGTAGACCGTTGCGGTGACAAACTGCTCCAAATCGGCAAAAAGCTCCTCAACGCGCTCGATGGTATGCGGTTTGTGCCACAACTCCTCGATGATCACGGCATGCTGCTCCCGAATCGAGGCGATCTCGGCCAAAGCAGCCTTGGCGTCGTGTTGTTGCGCAGCCATAAAGACACGCTCTAACGCGTTGGTTGTCTTACCCATAGCCGAGACGATGATGAAAAGTTGCTGTTCATCGTCGATAATCTTGCGCAGGTTTCGCACCCCGTCGGCATTCTTGACCGACGCACCACCGAATTTATATACTTTCATTGTTTTTATTTTTACGCGGACAAAGTTACGAAAAAAATGATTACCTTTGGTAATTCAAATTCAAAAACTGATCGTTATGGAACATTTACGCAAAATAATCGAAGCCGCCTGGCAGGAGCGAGCCCTGCTGAAAGAGAGTGCCACGATCGAGGCCATCCGCGAGGTTGTCCGCCGGGTCGATGCCGGCGAGTTGCGCACGGCCGAGCCTACGGACCTCGAGCAGAGCCTCTGGCAGGTCAACGAGTGGGTCAAGAAGGCGATCCTGCTCTATTTCCCGATCCAACCCATGCGCAAGATGCAAGGGGGCGAGATCGAATGGTACGATAAGATGGAGCTCAAACACGGCTATGACGAGTTGGGCGTTCGCGCCGTTCCCTCGGCCGTGGCACGTTACGGAGCCTACATCGCTCCGGGAGCCATTCTGATGCCTTCGTATGTCAATATCGGAGCCTATGTCGATACGGGTACGATGGTCGATACATGGGCTACGGTCGGCTCGTGTGCCCAGATCGGCAAGCATGTCCACCTCTCGGGAGGTGTCGGCATCGGCGGCGTATTAGAGCCCGTGCAGGCGGCACCGGTCATCATCGAGGACCACTGTTTCATCGGTTCGCGCTCGATCGTCGTCGAGGGGGCTCACGTCTGCCGCGAGGCGGTGCTCGGATCGAATACGGTGATCACCGGCTCGACCCACATCATCGACGTCACGGGGCCGGAGCCGATCACCTACAAGGGCTACGTACCGGCTCGCTCGGTAGTCATTCCGGGCAGCTACCGCAAGCAGTTCTCGGCCGGCGAGTACAGCGTTTCGTGTGCCCTGATCATCGGCAAACGCAAGGAATCGACCGACAAGAAGACCTCGCTGAACGACACGCTGCGCGATTTCAATATCAGCTAAAAAGAGGCCAAGACACAATCAGCAAGGGGCTGTCCAACAAATCGTTCGGCAGCCCCTTATTTTGGGTAGTGATCGTTCAAAACGAATAGGCTTTAGGCTTGGCGTATCTTCGCAATGGCCCGTTGCAGATATTGCTCAATATCACCCCGCAGCCGTTCGTAGAGCGGACACTCCGTATAATTCTCGTTGTCGAGCAACACATCGCGGATCGAACGCAGCGAGTTGTTGTAGTTGGCCAATTCGTTTTTGAGAGCCAACCCCTGTTTCTCGGAGGCACGAATACGGGCTATCGAGAGTTCACGCAGCTTCTGACACACGGTCTCGAGGCAGACCATCACCACATTGTCCATCAACGTGTGGCCGTGCATATAGAGGTAGGTTGTCTCGGGACGCACGCCACGGGCCGCCAACAGCTGCTCGAATTGGGCCATGCCGGCCACCTTCTCGGGATATTTCTCGCGCAGCATGCGCTCCCGACGCATCACATTGCGCCCCAGCCACAACAGCGTATTGTCGCCATGCTCCGACAGATCGAGATAGCCCAAACGCACCGCAGCCCGAAAATCGGCCAACGGGAAGATGTGCTCCTTGGAGAGTTGTGCCGAGTAGGCATACCAGACAAAGAGCGGATAGATCGTCCGCGAATAGCCCTCCATGAAACGCACAAAATCGAAGATGCGCGTATCGTTTTTGGTCGCCTTGACGCAGACGTTATGCAGCGAGGGGGCATAGCAGAGGTAGTTCTCCGTAGCGTAGGCGTAGGTGTGAAACAGAAAGGGCGATTCATTGACCTGACGCGCCGTCTCGGTCGAGCCGTTGAACAGATAGTCGAAGTCCGAATCGACACACAGCAGCAACTCCTCAGACGATTGCGGGATCATGCTCAAGATCACCTTCTTGCCCTTCGGCAGATCACCGCGCTCGGGCACCGAGATCTCAAACCGTATGTAGGGATTCCGGAAATGGTCAAAGATGGCCCGCCAGAAGGCGACATCCTCATAGCCCTCGACATAGACCTTCACGAGCCGTTTATCCGACGTATCGGGCAACGGCATCGGCAACCCCGGATTGGGGTCTGGCTTCCCGAAGGGGTTCAGCCGCTTTAATTTTTTGGTAAAGTTGTTGGCCATAGTTCGTACAAAGATAATATTTTTCGTACATTTGCACAAATTGGTGAACAAGCACACAACTTTTCGCCACAAAACGACAAACAACATGGCAGACAACGATTGGAAAGCCCGCTTGGGCATGGTCTATTCGACCAATCCCGACTTTCAATATACAACCGACGAAGAGGAGGAGCCCGAGACCCTTCCCGCCGCACAACAACAACTGCGCGTGTGGTTAGACCGCAAGCAACGGGGCGGCAAGGTGGTGACCCTCGTCAAGGGGTTTGTAGGGCGTGAGGCCGACCTGCAAGAGCTGGCCCGCCTGCTCAAAACCCGATGCGGCGTAGGCGGTGCCGCCAAGGAGGGGGAGATCCTCATCCAGGGCGACCACCGCGACCGCGTCATCGAGATCCTCACCCGCAGTGGTTACGGTTGCAAGAAGGCCGGCGGATGATCGCCCCGATGCCCGAAAGCCCCATTCGTCACACCTTATCCAAACTCCATCCATCATGAAACAACTCCACCGACTGATCGCGCTGCTGGCAACTCTCTGCACTATCGTAGAGGCCGAAGCACAATATTACACCTGGGGCTCGGATGCCCCCATGAAGTGGCAACAACGCGAGGGCAACAATGTCCGCATCATTGCCCCAGACACCACCTCCCAGCTCGCGGCCCGTACACTTCACTACATCCACGCCGTGCAACCCACCATCGGTGAGGGCTTTCGCTATGGCCCGATGGAGATTCCCTTTGTGCTGCACCCCCAGAATGCCGACGCCAACGGCCTGGTGATGTACCTGCCCAAGCGTGTCGAGTTCCTCGCCATGCCTGCCATCGAGAGCTACTCGATGCCCTGGAACAAGCAGCTCGTGGCCCACGAATATCGCCACGCCGTGCAGTACAACAACCTCAACCGCGGTGTGCCGCGTGTCTTGAGTTGGTTTTTGGGGCAGCAGGGGTCAGTAACCGGCCTACTCTACATGCCGCTGTGGGCCTTGGAGGGCGATGCCGTGATGAACGAAACGCTCATGTCCACCTACGGCCGCGGCCTGCAACCCTCCTTCTCGATGGCCTACCGCGCGTGGGGTGATCAGATCGGCCGCGACCACCGCGGTCGTGCTCGCAAGAATGTCGATCGTTGGTTCTCCGGCTCCTACCGGGACCATATTCCCGACCATTACGCGCTGGGCTACCAGATGAGCAGCTTCGCCTACGATCGGTATGGGGAGAATATCTGGGACAAGGTGGGTCGCTACGGAGTCCGCAACCCCTACGTCATCGCCGCCACCCACGTCGGCCTGAAGAGATACTACAACACCTCGGTGCGTGAGCTCTTCCACGCCACCTTCGACGACCTGCAAGCCCATTGGGCACCGCTGGCACGTGTCGAGGAGAACAACCGCACGCTGACCAGCCTGGATACGACCAACTACACGACCTATCGCTGGCCGATGGCCTTGAACGAGGCCGAGATTCTGGCCGTTAAGAGCGACCTGGGACACACAGCCCGCCTGGTGACGATCGACTCGCAGGGCAACGAGCGCTTGGTGGCGCATGTCGGTCTGCTTACCTCGCGCCCCGAACTGCACCGCGGACACCTCTATTGGACCGAGTTGAGCCGTTCGACGCTCTTCGAGGAGCAGGTCTTCTCGCAACTCTGGCAGATGGATCTGACAGACGAACGGCCTCGCAAGGTGCAGGGCATCAAGCAGGCCCTCTACCCCACCTCGTCGGACGAGGGGTTAGCCTGGGTCGAGTATCGTCCCGAGGGGCGTTATGCCCTCATGGTCGAGGGTAAGCAACACGTCCTGCTGCCCGTAGGCGTTGAGCTGCACGGATTGACGTGGGACAACACCACGCAGGCCTTCTACACGTTAGTCACCGCCGATGAGGGTATGTCGATAGCCCGCATCGACCGCGAGGGGCTGCACACCATCACCCAACCGGCCTACATCACCTTGAGCGACCTGCGAGCCCGCGATGGCAAGCTCTACTTTGGTTCGATCTACTCGGGGCGTGACGAGGTACACCTCTACGACCTCCTCCAACGCCGAGAATACCGCCTTTCGCAATCCAAATATGGATCGTTTGCCCCGGCACCCGCAGCCGGTGGTCTGTTGATGACTACCTACGATCGCCGAGGCTATCGCCTCACCCGACTCACCGAGGCCTTGATGGAGCCTGTCACCCCACGCTCCACGCCCCACAACCTGGTCAATCCCACGCGTCGCACCTGGCAGACGATCAACCTCGACACGGTACGTTTCACGGCCGAGGATGCCACTCGTCAGGCTGCCGCCTCACCGGCAAAACGCTACCGCAAAGGGTTGCACCTGGCCGGCATCCATAGCTGGGCACCCGTCGCCTTCGACCCCTTCCAAGCGGTTGATGAGCATGAGATCGACCTCAACGCAGGTGCTACGATCCTCTCGCAGAACCTGCTCTCGAACACCGAGGGCTACGCCTCCTACGGCTGGAACGAGCGCGAAGGCTCGGTGGTCGATTTGGGGGTGCGCTACAACGGTCTGGGCGTTGTCTTGAGCCTCGACGGCCGCTATGGAGGCGACCAGCAGTTCTACTCGCTGGCCTATTATGACAAGGAGGCCAAAAAGACCATCGTACAGCCCCAGCCGGCAGCCGAGACCTACTACTCCTTCACGTTGGGAGCTGCGCTGCCCCTCTTCTTCGACCGAGGATCGCACACCCAGATGCTCTCACTCTCGACCTCCTACAACTACTCCAACGGTCAGGTTGCCCGCATGGATCAAATGCAGATCGAGGGGGAGAAGATCACCAACATAGCCCAAATCGGCTACGAGCACGGACTGCATAAGCTCTCGTTCGGCGTTGCCTTTACCGATCAGGCCAACCTGGCCCACCGAGACTTCCTGCCGCGCCTGGGTTACTCACTCTCGATAGGCTATGCCCTCGACCCTTCGAATCGAAACTTCTCGAATCTCTATTCGCTCTACGGATCGCTCTATCTGCCTGGCTTCGGCGCACACAACTCGATTCAGGTGGCCGCCTCCTACCAAAATTCGACGGGAGGCTACCGTTTCCCCTCGGGCTATCGCCCGCTGACCTTCCACTCCTCGGCACTCATTCCGCGCGGATTCTCCGGTGGTGAGATCTATGCCGAGCGGTACGCCTCCTTCTCGGGCAACTACCGTCTGCCGTTGTGCTATCCCGAGTGGGGTATTCCGTCGGTGCTCTACATCAAGCGAGTCCGCCTCGGAGTGGGCTACGACGCCGCCCAATTCGATTATGTGGGGCGCAAACAACAGATCTGGTCGGTCGGTGGCGAATTGGCCTTCGACTTCAATGTGCTGCGCATGCCCGACTCGGCCACCTCGTCGCTGACGATCTCGTGTTTCCGCACTTCAAAGAGCGATACGTGGATTTCCGCCTCGTTGGGGCTGCCGTTCTAAAAAATAAAAACTATCTTTGCACCGTTATATCGGAACAAACAGGATTATAAAAGAGGCTAAATATGGCAAAAAAGCATTGGTGGGAGGTCTCTCCTCGCACGATTAAGTGGTTATGGGGAATTGTGCTATTCCCGATCGTATTGCTCTTACTGCTGCTCATCTTGACTGCGCTGGGGCTCTTCGGTCGCATGCCTTCGTTCGAGGAGTTGGAGAATCCGAAATCGAATTTGGCAACGGAGATCTACTCCGAGGATGGCAAGGTGATCTCCACCTTCTTCATCCAAAACCGCTCCTATGTGCAATATGCCGACCTCTTCCCGCGAGATTCGGCCGACTACATCACCCTCGACGGATATCGTGTGCCGCCCGTTGTCGCAGCCCTGATCTCGACCGAGGATGTGCGCTACCGCAGCCACTCGGGCATCGACATCCCCTCGCTCTTCCGCGTAGCGATCAAGACCGTCATGATGCAACGCTCGTCGCAGGGCGGCGGATCGACCATTACGCAGCAGTTGGCCAAGAACCTCTTCCCGCGCGACACGGTGCGCAACCGCGGCAAGATCGTCAAGACCTCCAAGCTGGTCGTGGCGAAGCTCAAGGAGTGGATCACGGCCCTCAAATTGGAGTACAACTACACCAAGGAGGAGATCGCTACGATGTATCTGAACACGGTCGAATATGGTTCGAATGCCTACGGCATCAAATCGGCCGCCCAGACCTTCTTTGGCAAGGAGCCGTGCGATCTGACCGTGCAGGAGGCGGCCGTGTTGGTCGGCGTAGTCAATGCTCCGACCCGTTATTCGCCGGTCCGCAACCCCGAGAATGCCCTCAACCGACGCAACCTGGTACTCTCGCGCATGGCCGTAGCCGGTGCCTTGACCCAGGAGCAATGCGACTCGATTTCGGCCCTGCCGATCGTGCTCAACTACAAACCCATCTCACACAACGAGGGTACGGCCACCTACTTCCGCGAGATGCTGCGTCTGACACTGACAGCCCAGAAGCCGCGCCGCAACCAATTCTTCTACGAATGGGACTACGAGCAGGCACTCAAGGAGTATGAGCAAAACCCGATCGTCGGCTGGTGTCACAAGAACCAGAAGGCCGACGGCACGAATTACAACATCTACCGCGACGGACTGAAGATCTACACGACCATCAACTCGCGCATGCAGAGCTATGCCGAGCAGGCCGTACAACGCCAAATGGAGGTGGAGATTCAACCCAAGATGGATGCCCAATATCGCTGGTCGAAGGTACTCTTTGTCAATACCGAACCCGAGGAGCAGGAGCGCATCATCAACCGCGCCATCCGCCAATCGGATCGTTTCTACGAGATGAAGGAGGCGGGCTTCAGCGAGCAGCAGATTCTCGCTTCGTTCAACGTGAAGTGCCCGATGAAGGTCTTCACCTACAAGGGTGAACGCGACACACTGCTCACCCCGCGCGACTCGATTCTGCACCACAAACGCATCCTGCGCGCCTCGTTCGTAGCGATGGATCCCCGCACGGGCTTCGTGAAAGCCTATGTCGGCGGCCCGAACTTCCGCTACTTCAAATACGACATGGCCAAGCAGGGCAAACGCCAGATCGGCTCGACGATCAAGCCCTTCATCTACACCTTTGCCATCGACCACTTGGGGCTTACCCCCTGTACGATGGTTCCGAACCTGCCCGTGACGATCGAGACGGCCAACGGACAAGCCTGGTCACCCAAGGAGGCCGGCAAGGTGGAGTACGACGGCGTACTGCATCCGCTCATGTGGGGTCTGGCCTTGAGCCGCAACAACTACTCGGCATGGCTCATGAAGCAGGCCAAGGAGCCGGCAGCCGTCGCAGACTTCATCCACAACATGGGTATCCGCAGCTATATTGACCCCGTACCGGCCCTCTGCGTGGGCTCTTCGGAGTCGAACACCTACGAGCTGACCAGCGCCTTCTCGACCTTCGCCAACGGCGGTGTACACACCGACCCGATCTTTGTCACGCGCATCGAGGATCGTCAGGGCAACCTGATCGCCTCATTCATCCCGCAGTCGCAGGATGCCATCAGCGAACGCTCGGCCTACACGATGCTCACGATGCTCAAACGCGTGGTCAATAGCGGTACGGCCGGCCGTCTGAAGTGGATGTTCGGCCTCAACGATGTCGATTTGGGCGGTAAGACCGGTACCTCGAACGAGAACCGCGACGCCTGGTTCATCGGTGTAGCTCCCCGCTTAGTGGCCGGAGCCTGGGTCGGTGGCGAAGATCAGCAGGTGCACCTCACCTCCCGCGGTGAGGGTAGCGTCGTGGCGCTGCCGATCGTCGGCGACTTCTTCAAACGGGTCTATGATGACGGATCACTCGGCGTGAGCCGCAACGATCTCTTCGTGCGACCGCCGCGCACGCCCGACTACAACTGCGAGATGTCGGTCGATCCCGAGCAAGCCGAGGAGGAGCCCCAGCTGGAAGATGATTTCTTTGAATAAACGACACAACAACTTAATAAAAACAGATTTAGAGCGATGAAATTAGCCATTGTAGGTGTCTCGGGCGCAGTAGGACAGGAGTTTCTGCGTATTCTCGAGCACCGCGACCTTCCGATCGACGAACTTGTCCTGTTCGGTTCGCCGCGCAGTGCCGGCACGACCTATACCTTTCGGGGTAAGGAGCTGACGGTACGCCTCCTGCAACACAACGACGATTTCAAGGATATCGACTTTGCACTCACCTCGGCCGGCGCCTCCACCTCAAAGGAGTATGCCGAGACGATTACCAAATACGGCACGATCATGATCGACAACTCGTCGGCCTTCCGCATGGATGCCGATGTGCCATTGGTCGTTCCCGAGGTCAATGCTGCCGATGCCAAAAATACCCCGCGCCGCATCATTGCCAACCCGAATTGCACGACGATCCAGATGGTAGTGGCCCTGAATGCCATCGAGCAACTTTCGCACATCCGTCGCGTGCATGTATCGACCTATCAGTCGGCTTCGGGTGCCGGAGCCTCGGGCATGGCCGAGTTGGAGCAGCAGCATGGCGAATTGGTCGAG
The DNA here is from genome assembly GCA_017437045.1 of Alistipes sp. Classification (GTDB taxonomy): domain Bacteria; phylum Bacteroidota; class Bacteroidia; order Bacteroidales; family Rikenellaceae; genus Alistipes. The sequence goes on along the minus strand of JAFSBY010000041.1, from coordinate 96,646 downwards.
GGCAAGGAGCCTACGGTCAATAAGTTTGCCTTCCAGCTCGCCTACAATGTCATTCCACATATCGACGTATTCACCGACAACGACTACACGAAGGAGGAGATGAAGATGTTCCACGAGACGCGCAAGATCATGCACTCGGACATCTGCGTATCGGCCACCTGCGTACGCGTGCCGGTCATGCGTGCCCATTCGGAGAGCATCTGGGTCGAGACCGAGCGTCCGATCTCGGTCGAGGAGGCACGTGCCGCCTTTGCCGCAGCCCCCGGTGTGGTGGTCTGCGACAATCCGGCCGAAAAAGAGTATCCTATGCCGCTCTTCCTGGCCGGTTGCGATCCGGTCTATGTGGGCCGTATTCGCCGCGACATAGCCAACGAGAATGGTCTGACCTTCTGGTGCGTAAGCGACCAGATTCGCAAGGGTGCCGCACTGAATGCCGTGCAGATTCTCGAGTCGTTGCTGCAATAGCTGCCGAGGATTCCACAACGAAACGGGGCTGTCTCTTTCAAGACAGCCCCGTTTCGTTTGAAGGTATATAAGCGATTACTCGCTCTTCACCAGAATCTTCTTCGAGGTGAACATGCGCGCAAAGCCGCAGCAATACAGGATCGTGGTCAGGAGGCAATTCACCAACCAAAGCAATACGCAACCCACCTCATAATCTCCGATCATGACAAGCAACGAGAACAAGACTCCGACGATCAACAAAATCGACACCACGCGGAAGATTGACCCCAGACCTTTCACCCGCGCATCACTCTTAAGACGGTGCGCGCTCACAAACGAGAGGATGATCAACACCAACGAAGGTTGTGAGGTGACGAGCACCAACACCATTGCCTGAACCTCCCAATCGCCGCAGATCGCTCCAATAAATTCGAGTATATTGCAAAGCGTGACCAGCACCATCATCATCACCATCGGCAGTTGGGGCGCCTCCATCTGTTTCAGCGCTCGACGCACCTTACCCCAGATGATCAGTTCAAAGATCAAGGCCGGCATACCCAGCATAAAGGCAAATGCCGCCAGATCCTCATCCCCTTCACTCTCCTTCACAATGACCATAACGAGCCCGTAAATCACGCTCAAGACTACAAACAGGTTGCTCGCCACCGCCATGCCGCCATAGACCTCTTTGATGGGGCGACGCGGCACCTCGTCGGAGATCTCCTCCGGCTCTTCCGGACTGTTCGACTTGGCCGATCCGGATTTGAGGACAGGCGTTGTTTTGGGTTCGTCCTCATAGTCTGCCGGATGCACCGGCTGACGGCGACGCGCCGGTCCATCAACCACCGTCACCTCAACCAGCTCCTCGACCACCGTAGCCTCAATATCTGCCTCCGTGGAGAGCCCATCCAAGGCCGCCATCAGGTCATCGACCGACTGATAGCGATCACGCTTGGCACTCGACATCGCCCGCTCCACACAAGCCGTCAATGCCGCACTCACGCCACGCTGGCGCAGTTCGCCATACGGGAAGCCGTCGTTGAAGATGTCGGTTGCCTCGGGCGGACGTTTGCCGGTGAGCATCTTATAGAGCGTAGCACCCAGCGAATAGACATCAATCGTCTGCTGGAACTGTCCGCCCTCGCGATAATTGGCCTGCTCGAGCGGAGCGTAGCCGGGCGTACCACCACCGATCGTCGTACTCGACTCGGGGGCTCCCGACTCATCGTACTGTTTCGAGAGGCCGAAGTCGATGAGCACCAGCGAACCATCGCCTCGCAACATCACATTCGAGGGCTTCAAATCGAGGTGCAACACCTTCTGGCTGTGCATATAGCTCAAAGCGGCACCGATCTGGCGCGTATACTCCACGCTCTCCTGTTCGGTCAGCCCCTTCGAGCGCACGATGCGGTCGTCCAAACTGCCACCCTCGCAATACTCCATCGCGTAATAGACCGTATTATTCGCCTCGAAGGCCTCCAACACGCGAATGATATGCGGATGGCGCAACTTGCTCAGATTCTGTGCCTCACGAGCAAACTTACGGCGGTAATGGTCGTAGATGCCGCCCTTCGTACCGCTGGTCACGGTGCTCTCTACGCGGCCATTGATGTCGCGCATAAAGAACTCCTTGATGGCCACGCGGATCGTACTATCGAAGGTACCCAATGAGCCCTCCACCTTGACGGTTGTCGAGGCCAGGTAGGTGATACCGAACGACCCTTGACCGAGGATCTTCTCGATCGTATAGGTATAGGTAGCACCCTGCAAGACTGTTCCGCTTTTTAGGCAGGTATTCTCCATAAATTTATTGATAAATTAGCATATTTCTCTCACAGCGAAGTCTCCGCCAAGCGTCCACTTCACCTGCGCGTCTCTATTTGATCTCTCGCTCGGGGTGTTCGGAGAGGAATTTCTCCCAACTCTTCGATCCGCTCTTCGAAGCGGCTCGTTTACCACCTCCCAACCCCTTGGCACGCTCATTCGAGAGTGCTTGGTGGATCGGGCTGGAGATCATGTAGTAGTGGCACAGCGCTACGGCCATCCCATCCGTTGCATCGAGCCGTTTGGGCGGTTCCTCGACAGCAAGCGTCCGACACACGATGGCGGCCACCTGCTCCTTGGAGGCCGAACCGCGCCCCGTGATGGACTGCTTGATGCGCATCGGGGCATACTCAAAGACCTGCTTATCGCGGCTCAATGCGGCCGCCATAGCCACCCCTTGTGCCCGACCCAGCTTGAGCATCGACTGCACATTCTCGCCGAAAAAGGGGCTTTCGAGGGCCACCTCGCGCGGGGCGTATTGCTCGACAAGAGCCCCGACCCGCTCAAAGATGTAGCGCAACTTGGCATACGGATCGCTCAACTTGTGCAGGTCGATTTCGCCCAATACGACCGACCGCACCGTGCGGCCCTCGACCTCCAGCACCCCATAACCCATGTAATTGGTACCGGGGTCGATGCCCATGATCCGATACTTCTCCTCCTTCACCATACGCTTTTTCGACCTTGCAACTCGCGGATGCTCCTCGCGCAAACCGATCGCGCTGCGACTACTGCAACAGCTCAGCCACCTTGGCCTTCACCTCCTCACCACGCAGATTTACTGCTACGATCTGACCCGTTGCGCAGTCAATCAGGTAGTTGGCGGGAATCGAGCGCACGCCATACTCGGCAGCGGCAGCATTCTGCCAACCCAGCAGGTCACTCACGTGCAGCCAATTGAGCTGCTTCTCCGTCACGGCATTCTGCCAAGCCTCGGCATTGTTGTCGAGCGATACACCGAAGATCTCGAAGCCCTTGCCCTTGTAGGTGTCATAAGCCTCCTTCAGGTGGGGAACCTCAGCCATGCAGGGACCGCACCACGATGCCCAGAAGTCGAGCAGAACATACTTATTGGCCGGATTCTCTACGACCGACTTGAGCGAAATGGCCGTACCCTCCTTGTCGTTCTGTGCAAAGTCGATGTAGGGCTGACCCACCTCCGTCTTGCGCTTCATCTGGGCCATCTCGGCGATGCGCTGCATCATCTCAATCTGCTGCAAAGCCTCGGGGAAGGTAGCGATCTCGGCCTCAATCTCATCGGCCGAGAGCGAATAGGCCTCATTCTGCAACAGCACCACACCGTAGAGGTTCGTCTTGTTCTGTGCATAGGCATCCTTGGTCAGGGCATCAAACTCCACCTCGATGGCAGCACGACGCTCGTCCGAGGTCTCGGGATTGCGATACTCCATAAAGAGAGCCTGTTGAGCTGCCGTTACGGCATTGTAGGCATCATTGGCGGGCGTACCCGTCACCTTGCAACCCTCCTCGCTCATCTCGAAGGTCATCTCGCCCTCCTCGATAAAGGCCATCGCAGCGACCGAAGCGGCACGCACGTCGCTGTTATCGGCCACGTAAAGCACCTGCGGCATATCGACTACGCCCTCCAAACGGAAAGCACCCTGCTCGACCTTCGTCGAATCAACCACACCATCGCGGTTGCAGAGATAGATCCACTGACCATCCATATCGGCCACCTGGCCCGAAATCGTAAACTGGGGCTGCTGTGCACAACCCATCATCACCACCGCACTCAAGGCGGCCCACATCATCTTTTTCATCTTTGTTATTCGTTTTTAAGCGTTTTCAACTCTTTCTCCAATTGGCGTACCGTGCGATCCAGCTCGGGCAGTCGCTTAAAGACAGCTGCTGCACGATGATACTGCATACCCGGCAGGGCGGGATAACCGAAACGGATCTCTCCGTCGGGCACATTCTTATCCAGACCGCTCTTCGAGCCGATCATCACGCGGTTACCGATCGTCACGTGGTCGGCAATACCCACCTGACCGGCCAGGAAGCAGTTGCTGCCCACCTTCGACGTACCGGCGATACCGGTCTGTGCCGACGAAACCGTATTCTCACCAATCTGCACATTGTGGCCGATCTGAATCAGGTTATCGAGCTTCACACCGCGGCGGATGATCGTCGAATCGGTCTTGGCGCGGTCGATACAGGTGTTGGCACCGATCTCCACATCGTCCTCGATGATCACATTACCCAGCTGCGGAATCTTGTCAAAACCGCCATCGGGGCGCGGCATAAAGCCAAAGCCATCAGCGCCAATCACTGCACCGGCATGCAGGATGCAGTTCTTACCGACATGGCAACCCTCGTAGATCTTCACACCGGGATAGAGGGTTGTCCCCTCACCCACCGTCACACCCGGTCCGATATAGACCTGCGGATAGATCTGGCAGTTGGCACCCACCTTGGCACCCTGCTCAATGACGGCAAAATCACCCACATAGGTATCCCCCTCAACCGTAGCCGACTCATCGACCGATGCACGCGGGCTGACACCCTTACGACGCGGCTTCGAGGCGGCATACATCTGCAACAGTTTCACGATGCACTCGGCAGCATTCTCCACCTTGATCAACGTTGCCGGCACCTCCTGCTTCGGCTCGAAGCTCTTGTCCACCAGGACAATCGAGGCTCCCGTCGTGTAGAGAAACTCCTCATATTTCAGATTGGTCAGATAGGCCAACGAACCGGCTTTACCCTCCTCGATCGAAGAGACCGTATGGACGGCCGCCAGCTTATCACCCACGATCTCGCCGCCCAAAAAACCGGCGATCATTTCTGCTGTAAATTCCATAATTATAGTCGTTTATAAATAATCTGCAATATCAATACCCTCGGGCAGGAACTCCTCCACCGAGCGGCCAAACGAGAGCACTTCGCGCACCGTCGAAGAGGCGATATCGGCCACCGGAGCGGGCGTAAACAGCATGACGGTCGTCAGCTCGGGATAGATGCGATGGTTCGTCGCCTCCATCGTCCGCTCATACTCGAAGTCGGTCGTATTTCGCACACCACGGATGATGGAGACCGCACCCATCTGTTCGGCAAATTCGCCCGTCAGACCGTGATAGATCTGCACCTCGACCCGCGGATTCCCCTCATAGACCTTGTCAATGAGGCGTTTGCGATTCTCCACGGTCAGCAACCCCTGCTTGAGCGAGTTGTTACCAATACCGATAATCACCCGATCGAAGAGTTTGAGCGACTCCTCGACAATCGCGGCATGGCCGCGCGTAAAGGGATCGAACGATCCCGGAAAAATGGCAGTACGTTCCATAAGTGACAAAGATACAAACCTTTTTGGAATTGCCACTCATTTTGTCTGTAAAAAATAGAAAATGTCGCTCCTCGCAGGTGTTATCTTTGTCGCAAAACCCTTTTATTCTCTTTTTTTATCATGAAAAAATACCTCTTTCTCTACGCCCTGGCGGTCTCGGCCGCCCTGTTGATCGTCGGCTCACGGCTCCACCGCAGCCACCGCGAAAACGAACGCCTTGCGGCCAATCAACATGCCCTCTACGAGCGGCTCCATGCGCAGGACACCCTCCTCCACACCCAAGAGGCCTCGATCGAGGTCTTGCAGTTACGCTGCCGCGAATTTAGGGAGTTACGCAAACAAGATGCCGCCACGATTCGGCGATTGGGGCTCCGTCTGCGCGAACTGCAAAGCACTTCGCAACAGGTCTTGGGAACTCGGCTCACCCTGCAAGCCCCGCTGCGCGACACGATCCGCATCGTGCGACAAGACACGCTGCTGATCCGCGACTCGCTGCAATGCTTTCGCTGGCATGATCCCTGGGTACGCATCGAGGGGGAGCTGCGCCGCGACACGATCGCCTGCCGCATCGAGAGCATCGACACGCTGCACCAGATCGTGCGACGCATTCCACACCGCTTCCTCTTCTTTCGTTGGGGCACCAAGGCGATTCGCCAGGAGATCCGCTCCTCGAATCCCCACACCCAACTGATCTATTCCGATTTTGTGATTATCGAGCGCTAACCAGACGCTCCATTTCTGCGGCCAGACGCTCCACGCGCAGGCTCATAAACGAATACTGATCGCACCGTGCCACGGAGGTGATACCCTGCACATCGACGGCAAACAACTCATCGCAACGCGCCAGCTCGGCACGACCCAACGCCCCCACCTCCAACGCGATATGCAACCGATCGGCCACCAACGCCAAGAGTTTGGCCTCGACTGTCTGCGGCTCTACGGCACAGAGCAACACCCCTTCGCGGAAGGCAAACAGCTGCGCTCCGCCCAACGCAAGGCAACGATCTAACCGATCGACCTGCACCACACCATCCATGCCTCGACCATGCGCATAACTCCGCATCAAATCGTGCACCGACTCGGCCGCCACACTCGTCCACTCCTCCAGAGGCAGCTCATAGACCAACGAGCAGGTCTGCGGGCGGATGCTACGCACGGCATAGCCGGCATAGTGCGAGACACCCCCCTCCAACAGACGTGTCTGCCCCTCCTCGGTCAGCTCCAAGCGCACAAACGACGAAACGGCATCGGGTAACCTTTTCCGAGCTACAAAAACCACAATTTCGCGCTCTAAATCGGCCGTAGAGAGACGAGCTTGCAGCCCAAACAACCGCCGTGCAGCCCGCTCCAGCAAGGCTACATGTTCGGCCACCAGACGCGGGCGTCCGTGGGCTACATGGATCTGTTGAAAAAGAGCCGACGGCTGCATAAACAACTGATTTACAAAAGGAAGATTTTCAATAACAATTCGCGCAGCAGCTCCCCATCCGAGGCGCCACCGCTATTCAGACCCTTGCTCTTGGCATCATACTCGCGCAACAACCCCAGAATCGTAAAGACCTTCTTGTTGGGCCACAACGCGGCCTGCTGTTTCAATTCGCCGACGATATAAACACTCGGCTTACGCAGGATGCGCATCAGCTCCTGATCCGAGGGCATCGGTTTCCCCTTATGGCGAGCCAACCAACCGAGATAGTTGATCGTGAAGAGGTCTCGGAATTGGCCAAAGAGTGCAATGATAGTCACCAGCAACGGATTATCCTTCGGGTTACGGGCAAAGTGGTCGGCAATCTGCAGTGAACGCCCCATGTTGCGCGTAACGACCGCCTTGCAAAGCTCAAAATTGTTAAACTCCTTCGAGATGCCGATATGGGTCTCGATGTCGGCGTCGGTGATCTGTCGCGTCCCCTCGGGCAACGAAACGGTCAGTTTCTCCAGCTCGTTGGCTATCTTGGCGATCGACGTACCGAGGTGGTCGGTCAGCATGGCTAAGGCCTTGCGGTCGATCTTCAGCCCCCGACTGCCGATAAATTGTTCGAGCCATCCGCCGATCTCGTAATCGCGCGGAGCCACCGACTCGAAGACCACACCATGGGCAGCGCACCCCTTGTAGAATGCCGATCGACGATCGGCATTCTTCTCTTTGTGGCAGATCACCAGAATCGTCGTAGGCTGCGGATTTTGCGTATAGAAGGAGAGCTTCTCGATTTGACGCAGCTGTTGTGCCTCCTTCAAGATCACCACCTGATAGCTGCCCATCATCGGGAGCTGCCGACACAGATTGACCACCTGGCCGGCCTCGCTATCCTTTCCATAGACCGTGATCTGATTGAAGGCGCGCTCCGCCTCGTTCAGAATCGAGTCGGCCAGCAACTCCTGCAACCGATCGATAAAATAACTCTCCTCGCCCATCAATAGGTAGATCGGAGCAAACGATCGCGCTGCAATCTGCCCTTTGAGGCGTTCAAACTCGGCTACCGAGTCTCGAAATTTCACTCCACTTTTCGCCATGACTTATACAATTTCGCGATGGATCGAAAGCACCTGCTCGGTCCGATCATCGACCCGATAACGGTCATCCGTCCGAAGACCTACCACCCAAATAATATCCTCTCCCGAGAGCAACACCAACTGCCGTTGTTTCTCCATGAGCGAGAGTTTCTGATCGATCAGCAGATCGCTCAACTTCTTCTTGCCGGCCATGCCGAACGGCACGAACCAATCGCCCTCCCTCCAGCGACGCAACCGCAAGGGCCACTGCAACTTATCGGCATCAAAGAGTGCCATCTGAGCCGGCACCTGCAACGATTCGACGAGGTCGATATTCTGCTCCTCGAAATAGAGCACCGAATTGCCACAATAGGCGCGCAAAGCCCCCTTCGGGACCTCCACCTCGCAGCTATCCTGCTCCTCGATACGGCTCACAACCACCCGATTGCGATCCGAGCAGGCCACCCAATCGCGGGCATAGAAACGACGGCCCGACACCCCCTCGTCGAGGGCGCGGCAAAGCGCATCGATCACATCCCCTTTGAAGCCATAGGCCGAGCTGAGCAATTCGTAGAGGACAAAATTCCGCGAAAACTCGGCATCGATCTGCTCCAAATGGATCGTATCGACCCCCTGATCGTGCGTAACGGCCTGCTTGCGGATCTTTTCGATGGCCTGACCGATGAAACGTTGTGCCTCCGTCAGGCGATCAATATTCCGACACATCAAGGGGGTGAAACGCGGATTGATCTCCCGAATACGCGGCACCAAGCCCAATCGGATCTTGTTGCGCAGGTATTTCGTCGAGCGATTCGAGGAGTCCTCTCGATAGGGAATATGATGCGCCACGGCATACTCCAGAATCTCCTTGCGCGTGGCAAACAACAAGGGACGCACCACGGCACCCCGCTGTTGCGAAATACCCGTCAGGCCACGCAAACCCGTACCTCGCAGCAGGTTGATAAAGAAGGTCTCGATCGAGTCATCGGCATGGTGTGCCACTGCTATGGCCGTATATCCCTCCGTGACGCACAACTCCTCAAACCAGGCATAGCGCAAACGACGGGCAGCCATCTCCATCGACTCACCCGTACGCTCCATTTCGGCCTCGGTATCAAAGCGGCGGTTGTAGTGCGGCACACCATATTGTGCCGCCACACGCGCTACGAGCTCCTCATCCTCATCGCTCTCGGCACCGCGCAGGCAGAAATTGCAATGCGCCACTCCGATCCGATAGCCCGCCTCAACAAATAGGGCCAGCATCACCATCGAATCGACACCGCCCGAGACGGTCAGCAAGAGCCGATCCTCGGTCGTAAAGAGCTTATGCTCCGCAATATATTGCTCAAAACGAGCCTGCAACATCACCATCTATAGGATATTTACCTCCGGCTCGATCCGAATCCCGAATCGGGCCTGCACCTGTTCAATCACATAATCAGCCAGCGCGATGACCTCCTCACCGGTGGCACCGCCATGGTTCACCAACACCAATGCTTGGCGTTCGTGCACACCCACAGCCCCGCGGCGATAGCCCTTCAGACCGGCACGGTCGATCAACCATCCGGCCGCCAACTTAACCCGCTCGGGATCGGCCGTTGCATAGTGCGGCATCTCGGGCCACTCGGCCAACAACGCCTCGGCCACTGCACGCTCCACAACCGGATTCTTAAAGAAGCTGCCGGCATTGCCCAACACAGCCGTATCGGGCAATTTGAAGCGGCGAATGGCACAAATCGCCTCGCGGATATTGTGCAACGAAACCCCGCCCCGGGCCATCACCTCACGCTCCACATCGCCATAGCCGATACGCGGTTGCGGCGTGCGGTGCAGGGCAAAATCGACCGCCGTGATGATGGCTCGCCCCTTCAAGGCGTGTTTGAAGATACTCTCTCGGTAGCCAAACTGCGCCTCCTCGACCGCCATCACCCGCACACGGCATCCTTCGGCCGTATCGACCCAATGAATGGCGCGGATCGCATCTTTGGCCTCGGCGCCATAGGCTCCGATATTCTGCACCGGAGCAGCACCCACCTTACCCGGGATGAGTGAAAGATTCTCCAATCCCCACAGGTCGCGCTCCACGGCCCAGGCCACCAGATCGTCCCACTCCACGCCCGCATCGGCACGCACGACGACCTCGTCATCCTGCTCCTCAAGCAACTGAATCTGCTGCGAGACGGGCGTCAGCAACAACCCCTCATAATCGCGCGTAAAGAGGATGTTGTTACCCCCCGAGAGGACCATCCACCGCGCGGGTTTCCACTGCTCGAAAATGGCAGCCACATCGGCCGCCGTATCGAACTCTACAAGCCGCTCGGCCGACTGTCGGACATGAAAACTGTTCCGATCTGTTAAATTTATCGCTTCAAATAGACGAATCATAGTGCAAAGTTAGAAATTTTTATTAACTTTGAAGAGATTTTCCGATCGAACCAACTAAAACAAACTAATAAATCATGTTTACCGACAAAGACCTTCAACAAATTGCCGACCACGGCCTAACCCCCGAAGCGGTCGAGCTGCAGATCGAAAATTTCCGTCGCGGATTCCCCTACTTGGGGATCGTGCGTGCCGCCTCCCCCGGTGATGGCGTCGTACTCGTCAGCGACGAGGAGGCCGACAAGGCCATTGCTCGCTATGAGGCCAGCAAGGAGCAGATCCAGGTGGTGAAATTCGTCCCCGCCTCGGGTGCTGCCACCCGCATGTTCAAAGAGTTGTTCTCGTTTGTAGGCGAGGGCAAGCGTACGCCGGGTATCGATCGACTGATCAACGAGATCGAGAAGTTCGCCTTCTGGCCCGAGCTGAAGGCCGTTCTTCCGGCCGAGTATGACGATACGCAACTCGTGAGTGCCATCATCAAGGAGGGGCTCAACTACGGTGCCAAGCCGAAGGGTCTGGTCACCTTCCACGCCTATCCCGAGGGGGCTCGTAAGGCCGTCGAGGAGCATCTGGCCGAGGGCGCAGCCTACGCTACGGCCGGTGGTGTAGCCCGCATCCACTTCACCGTATCGCCCGAGCACATCGAGGGTTTCAAGAGCCTGCTCACCGAGAAGGTTCCCTTCTATGAGGCGCGCTACGGCATCCGTTACGAGATTTCGTTCTCCGTACAGAAGCCTTCGACCGACACGATCGCTGTCAATCCCGACAACACCCCCTTCCGCCAGGACGACGGTTCGTTGCTGTTCCGTCCGGCCGGCCACGGTGCGCTGATCGAGAACCTGAACGACATCGACGCCGACGTGGTCTTCATCAAGAATATCGACAACGTCACGACCGATGCTCGTCGTGCCGACACGACCCGCTACAAGAAGATTTTGGCCGGTCTGTTGCTGCAGCTGCAGGAGCGTTCGTTCGAGTACCTGAAGGCCCTGGCCGTAGGTGGTGCCGAACTCGAGCCGATTGCCGCCTTCATCGAGCAGGAGCTCTGCGTCAAACTGCCCGAGCAGTATGATGCTGCACTGCTTCAGGCGATTCTCAACCGCCCGATCCGCCTCTGCGGCATGGTACGCAACGAGGGCGAGCCGGGAGGCGGTCCCTTCTGGGTGAAGAACGAGGATGGCACCGAGTCGTTGCAGATTGCCGAGTCGAGCCAGATTGCTCCCGAGGATATGCCGCTGATGAAGTCGGCTACGCACTTCAATCCGGTGGATCTGGTTTGCGGTGTCAAGAACTCGAAGGGCGAGAAATTCGACCTGCGCGGCTACACCGATCCGGCTACGGGCTTCATCTCCGAGAAGTCGGCCGGCGGTCGTGATCTGCGCGCCCAAGAGTTGCCGGGCTTGTGGAATGGTGCCATGGCCAAGTGGAACACGATCTTTGTCGATGTGCCCATCACCACCTTCTCGCCGGTGAAAGTGGTACAGGATTTGCTCCGCGAGCAACACCAATAGCGAGACAATCAACCGAAAGAGGCTGTCTAACCGATACAAGGTGCGACAGCCTCTTTTTTTGCCTAAAATTTACAACACGCTGCGTCGCTTTTTTTGTATCTTTGCCCCATGTTCCAACGCATCAAACAGACTCTTTCGCGCCTCTCGTTCCGCACGGGAGTGATCGTATTGCTCTGTTGTATCCCCTGCTACATCCTCTCCTTTGTGCAATTTGCCCTTCCCTTCTCGGCTTCAACCAAAGGAGTGCTGTGGATCGTGTTGTTTGGGTTGGCCAAGACAACCCAATATGCCGGACTGACCATTTTGGGGGTCGAGGGGGTCCGTCGCCTCAAAGCACATTGGAAGGGCCGCAAGAAAAAAGAGGAGCACACGACCCATTGATCGCGTGCTCACCCTCCTCAGACTTTATTAACTTTCACGCAGTCTTCTATTTACCTCGTTTCGAGGCCTCGTCGGATCGACTGCTCTTCCGACTTTCGTTTCACCCCTATCGTCGCACACCGGGGCCTTGATAGCCACGCTTCGACGGTGTATTCTTATTCAATCTGAAGCCCAAATTAAAGGTGAAATAGCGGCCATACGAGGGTTGCCACTGCTGCATTTCGTAATCGGCATAAGTGGTCGTCGTAAACGACGAGCCGCGATTGAGCAGATCGTAGGCAGCTATGCCCAACAACATGCGCCCCTTCATCAGCTGACAACCGACCATCGCATTGAGCATCTGCGTCGTCGTATTGCGCCCCGTATCGGTCAAATAGTGGCAATAGGCTAAGTTGTAGTTCATCTGAATCCACAAGACCCGAAACAGTTGCAGATCGGCCGAAGCGGAGGCGGTCTCATAAATATAGCGCGTATCCTCACCGATCGTGTTGCGCACATCCGAATAGGAGGTGGTCGAATGAATACCCAGACGCACACCGGCCGACTGCGTGCCGCTCAACCCGATCGAGAGCGAAGGCTGCTGCTGACGCGAGATATTCTTTTCGTCGCCAATGAAGGTCGGGCGACAGTTGTAGCTATAGCGCGCTGCGAGGGTGAATGTCGATCGCAAGGCATTGATACGCTGACTAAAACGAGCCAATCCTCCCAGATTATAGGCCCCGTCGATATTCTCGTAGGTGTAGAGCGTACTACCGGCCGGAGCCACATAGTCCCACTGATCGAGCATCGTATCTTCCGTGAAATAGTAGGAGCGTTGCGTGATGCTGTTCGTTGCAAAAGCACCTGTCAGCTCCAGCAGGATATTGCGACCATTGGCCGCATTCACCTTGCCCGGATAGCTCAACGTAAAGGCGTGTCGCACGCTCTGCTTCAGGTCGGGATTACCGCTCTGCAACAACAGGGGATTGCTGTTGTCGATACGATCGCGTAACTGCTCGACCGAGGGGAGCGTAGCCGAGGTGGCATAGCTGAAGATGCGAATGCGTCGTCCGTGGCGCATCAAGGTAAACGAGACGGAGGGCAGCACCGAGACAAATCGCTCCCGATAGGCCACCTCATCGGGATAAAATTCATCCTTATTCATCGACGCCGAGCGCACATCGCAATTCAGATGAAAACGATAGAGCGACGAATTGATGCGATAGGCCATGCGCCCCGTATGGGTCGTGTAGTTGTAGGTGTAATTGTAGGTGTTTGTCGGGTCTATTTCGACCACCGGATCGTAGGTGTTAAGAGCCATCTGATGCGTCCTGCTATGCTCATAATCATAGACATAGGCCGCAAAGAGTTCCATACGCATACCATCCGTTTCGTAGATGTCGCGTTGCAACGAAAACTCCGCATTGTAGGACTCGCGCGGGCCGACATAATCGGTCTCCAGCACCCGCTTCTCGTGGGTGAGCGTATCGACGCGCCAACCGGCTCGTTCCGAGCGGCTGATGGTCGAATTGAGCGAGATGTAGGGGCGCACTACCCGCGGATTATCCCACGACCAATTCAGATTGTTTTTGATCGTATAGCTATGGCCCGACGATCGCTCCAGCAACTCGACACGCTGGTACAATTCGGCCGACTCATTGACACTCTGCTTGGCCGAACGCGACGAGGGCGAGCTGTACGAAAATTCGTTGCGCGAGGAGAGTTGATGACGGCCTCCGGGGTGCACCAGACCATAGAGTTTGACCGTATGTGTACCGCCCGAAGAGCTCTGCGAGGTGGTATCGGCATAGAGACGCGCCGGCGAAACCTCGGTCTGGAAATAGTCCCGTCGAGTCATCGACTGCGAGCGCGTATAGGCATCCGAATAGTTGTACGAAAGATCTACCACCTGCCCTTCACGCCGATTCTTGCCCCACAATTTCGAGACTGCCACATAGAGGGCGTGCTGCTCCTTGTAGCTACCCGACGAGAGGCGATTGTTGAGCACTGCACGCAGGCGATTCGTCGATCGGCCGATGTTGTTCGTATAGCCATCGAGCGTCAGCCGCAACTTCTCGGAGTAGAGGTTGGCCGTCAGTCCCACGCCATAGCGTCCCTGCCGCTTGCCCTCCACATCGCGGTCGAGATCCGCACCGGCACTGGCCAACAAATAGCCATCAAACAGGGAGGCAATATCACGCTTCGTGCGGACATTCATCACACGTTGTTTCTCGGCAAAACGACGACCGGCACGACGCTCATCGTCCGTATCTTCGTCATAGACCTCCAAGTTGGTAATATCGGAGGCCATCAACGAGGTGAGTGCCGCCTTCGGATCCTCGCCAAAGAGCTGTCGTCCATTGACATAGACCCGCGATATCAATTCGCCCTGCACGCTCACCGACCCATCCTCCGAGACCTCCACACCGGGCATCTGTTCCAAGATGTGCACCGCCTCATCACCGGCCATCGTACGCACGGCCGCAGCATTGAACACGAGCGTATCACCGCGCTGGGTCGAGAGCTGCGCTCGGCCGCTGACCACCACCTCGTCGATCTGCTGCGTATCGGGTTGCAACTGCACGCGCAACGGACGCGCCAACCCATAACGGGGAGCAATGTGCACCGAGTCCTGCACATGGGGCTTATAGCCCAAATAGGTCACGCGCACCCGCACATCGCCCGAAGGGACCTGCTTGAGATGGAAATTACCATTCAGATCGGTCGTCGTGTGCAACGTGTCGGTCGGCGCAAAGACCTCGATCACGGCTCCAACCAATGCCTGCCGACGCTGCTGAAACTGATCGGTCGTCATTTCATAGACAAAACCACTCATCGGACCTGTCCGAGGTTGTCCAACGACCACCCCCACATAGAGGCAGAGCAGCGTAAGCGTCAATAGCCAGGTTCGTTTCATCGTGTATAGGCGGATTTCGAATGTGTAACAAAATTACCACATTCTCACGGAGAAACCACCTAACAGATGGGCCAAACGCCCTTTTTACGGGGTGAACCACCTATTTCTCCGCCTCAACTTCCACCCCAAACAGCCAATGCTTCCCAAAAAGCGTTTCAATGAGCCTTTTACGCACAATTATTCTAAATATAAATAGGTATATCCGAAAATAATGATTATCTTTGCATGCCTTAAAATGAGCAAGAAGCAAATAATCAATCATTATAGAATTTCACACATGGAAAACAAACTGCAACAGTTGACCCAGAAGCTCTACGACGAGGGGCTGGAGAAGGGTCGCAATGAGGCCGACAAGCTGGTGGCCGAAGCCAAAGAGAAGGCTGCCAAGATCGTAGCCGATGCCCGCAAAGAGGCCGAAGAGATCATCAAGCAGGCCGAGATGAAGGCCGAGGATACGGCCAAGAACACCGAGACGGAGATCACCCTGGCCGGTAAGCAGGCCGTGGCCCGCATCAAGTCGGAGATCAGCTCGCTGATCGTTGCCCAGACCACCTCGAAGGGGGTGAAGGCTGCCACGATGGATGCCGCATTCCTCAAGGAGATGCTCGTAGCCGTAGCCAAGAATTGGAACGGTGCTGCCAGCGGCAAGGTGGAGCTGAAGGCCCTGCTGCCGGAGGCCGAGCGCAAGCAGCTCGACACCGCCTTTGAGCAGGCTGCCAAGGAGTTGCTGGCTGCCGGTATCGAGGTAGGCTACTCGAAGGAGGTGAAGAGCGGTTTCCGCGTTTCGCAGAAGGAGGGTGGCTACTACATCTCGTTCGCTGACGCCGACATCGAGGCGCTGATCTCGGAGTATCTGCGCGAGAAGGTTTCCAACATGCTTTTTAAGGCATAAGGTGATGTTCGCTTCGAATTATTACACCCTGGTCGCCGGGCTGCGTGAATACCAGCTCGATGCCGACCACAAGGGTTTCGACCCGCAGGCTATCCGCGACGAGGTGCTTGAGCACATTTCGGGCGCTGATGCCAAGCAGGTCAAGCTGCTCTACGCCTACTACGACTGTGAGAACCTCTGCGCACGTCGCGCCGGTCGCTCGGTGCACAATGCCCTGGGTAATCTGACAGCCGAGCAGATTGGCGAGGAGCTGCAGCGCCCCTCACTCCTGCCCGAGGCTCTGCAACGCGTTTTGCGCGCCTTTGCCGATCCCGAAGGGGAGGATGCCGACCAGGTGGCTACCAACGACCGCTTTGAGAAGGCTCTCTTCGAGGCCTACTACGCGCTCTGCGCCAAAGCCGGCAGCCACTTCCTGCGTCAGTGGGGTGAATTTGACCGTACGTTACGCAATGTCTCGGCCGCCATCACGGCACGTCAGCTGGGTCGCTCGATCGACGAGGTGACGGTCGGTGCCGGTGAGGTCGTCGAGCAGTTGGAGCGTTCGTCGGCAGCTGATTTCGGCCTTCGTGGCGAATTGAGCTGGCTCGACCAACTCATCGCAGCTGTCGGTGACGAGACCAACCTTGTAGAGAAAGAGCATAAGATCGACCTGATTCGCTGGAACGAGTCGGTTGAGCTGACCGCTTTCGACTATTTCAACATCAACGCCGTGCTCGCCTATCTGGTGCGCGTGAACATTGTGGCCCGCTGGTCGATGCTCGACCCCGAACGCGGCCGCGAACTCTTCGCCCAGCTTATGCAGTCGCTCGACGGTAAAGATCTGATCAAATAAAACAATAACAACATAGAGAATGAAAACAACAGGACGTGTAAACGGTATCATCTCGAACATCGTGATCGTCAAGGCCGACGGAGCTGTGGCCCAGAATGAGATCTGCTATGTTTATGTAGGTGATACGAAGATGATGGCCGAGGTCATCAAGGTCATAGGCGATGACGCTTATGTCCAGGTATTCGACTCGACGCGTGGCCTGAAGATCGGTGACAAGGTAGAGTTCGAGGGTCACATGCTCGAGGCTACGCTGGCTCCGGGTCTTTTGTCGCGCAACTACGATGGTCTGCAGAACGACTTGGCCAAGATGGAGGGTCTGTTCATCGAGCGCGGCTCGGTGACCGACCCGATCGACTACGAGGCTACGTGGGAGTTCAAGCCGCTGGCCAAGGCCGGTGATAAGGTTTCGGCCGCTTCGTGGCTCGGCGAGGTGAAGGAGCAGTGGGTAAACCACAAGATCATGGTTCCCTTCACGATGACCGAGAGCTATACGGTCAAAAGTGTAGCCGCTGCCGGCACCTACAAGGTGACCGACACGATCGCCGTGGTAACCGACGCCGAGGGCGTGGATCACAACATCACGATGGTACAGAAGTGGCCCGTTAAGCAGGCCATCCGTGCCTATACGGAGAAGCCGCGCCCGAGCCGCGTGATGAACACGGGTGTGCGCGCTATTGATACGTTCAACCCGCTGGCCGAGGGCGGTACGGGCTTCATCCCGGGTCCGTTCGGTGCCGGTAAGACGGTGCTTCAGCACGCCATTTCGAAGCAGGCCGATGCCGAGGTGATCATCATTGTGGCTTGCGGTGAGCGTGCCAACGAGGTAGTGGAGATCTTCAAGGAGTTCCCCGAGTTGGTAGACCCCCGCACGGGCCATAAGCTCATGGAGCGTACGATCATCATCTGTAACACCTCGAACATGCCTGTGGCAGCTCGTGAGGCTTCGGTCTACACGGGTATGACCATCGGCGAGTACTACCGCGCCATGGGTCTGAAGGTGCTCGTAATGGCCGACTCGACGTCGCGTTGGGCACAGGCCCTGCGTGAGATGTCGAACCGTCTGGAGGAGCTTCCGGGTCAGGACGCCTTCCCGATGGACCTTTCGGCTATCATCGCCGCCTTCTATGCTCGTGCCGGTCTGGTGAAGCTCACCAACGGCGAGACGGGTTCGGTCACCTTCCTCGGTACGGTATCGCCGGCCGGTGGTAACCTCAAGGAGCCGGTAACCGAATCGACAAAGAAGGCAGCTCGCTGCTTCTACGCCCTTTCGCAGGGTCGTGCCGACTCGAAGCGATATCCGGCTATCGACCCGCTGGACAGCTACTCGAAGTATCTGGAGTATCCCGAGATCCGCGAGTATCTGGACGAGCACATCGAGAAGGATTGGGTAGATGCCGTGTACGAGGGTAAGACCTTCGTGCAACGCGGTAAGGAGGCCAACGACCAGATCAACATCCTCGGTGACGACGGTGTACCCGTAGAGTACCACGAGCGTTTCTGGAAGTCGGAGTTGCTGGACTTCGTGATCCTGCAGCAGGATGCCTTTGACGACATCGACGCCAACTGCCCCATCGAGCGTCAGCAGATGATGTACAAGATGGTGCTCGACATCTGCCGCCA
Organism: Alistipes sp.; assembly: GCA_017437045.1. Taxonomy (GTDB): domain Bacteria; phylum Bacteroidota; class Bacteroidia; order Bacteroidales; family Rikenellaceae; genus Alistipes. Next base: position 78,073 of record JAFSBY010000041.1, on the reverse strand, counting down.
CGACTTCACCTTTGGTGATTTCGAGGAGTGCTCGCAGTTCTTCAAGGGTCTGATCAACCTCTTCCGCCAGATGAACTACTCGCAGTGGCAGTCGGAGAAGTTCCACGACTACAAGTCGAAGATCGAACAGTATGTGAGTGAAAAAATCCAATAAGAGTTATGACTACACGCGCATTTCAGAAGATATACACGAAAATCGACAACATCACCAAAGCCACGGTCACGTTGCGTGCCGAGGGCGTAGGTAACGACGAGCTGGCCACCGTAGGTGGTAAGCTGGCGCAGGTGGTGAAAATTATGGGCCAGAATGTTACGTTGCAGGTTTTTGCCGGCACGGAGGGTATCGCCACCAACTCGGAGGTGATCTTCCACGGTGAGCCGCCGAAGCTGAAGGTTTCGGACAACCTGGCCGGCCGCTTCTTCAACGCCTATGGCGAGCCGCTCGAGGGTGGCGAGGCCGTAGAGGGTGAGGCTCGCGAGATCGGTGGCCCGACGGTGAACCCCTTCAAGCGTCTGCAACCTTCGGAGCTGATCGCTACGGGTATCGCCGGTATCGACCTTAATAACACGATCGTAACGGGTCAGAAGATCCCCTTCTTCGCCGACCCCGACCAGCCCTACAACGCCGTGATGGCCAACGTGGCCCTGCGTGCCAAGGCCGACAAGATCATCCTGGGCGGTATGGGTCTGACGAACGACGACTTCCTCTACTTTAAGTCGGTGTTCGAGAATGCCGGTGCACTGGACCGCATCGTCTCGTTCGTCAATACGACCGAGAATCCGCCCGTAGAGCGTCTGCTTGTGCCCGATATGGCCCTGACGGCTGCCGAGTACTTCGCCGTAGATAAGGGTGAGAAGGTCTTGGTGCTCTTGACCGATATGACCCTCTACGCCGATGCCCTGGCTATCGTGTCGAACCGTATGGACCAGATCCCCTCGAAGGACTCGATGCCCGGTTCGCTCTATTCGGACCTGGCCAAGATCTACGAGAAGGCCGTACAGCTGCCCAACGGTGGTTCGATCACGATCATCGCCGTGACGACCCTTTCGGGTGGCGATATTACGCACGCCATCCCCGACAACACGGGTTACATCACGGAGGGTCAGTTGTTCCTGCGTAACGACTCGGATACGGGTAAGGTAATCGTCGATCCGTTCCGTTCGTTGTCGCGTCTGAAGCAGCTCGTGATCGGTAAGAAGACGCGCGAGGATCACCCGCAGGTGATGAACGCCTGTGTGCGTCTGTATGCCGATGCTGCCAACGCCAAGACGAAGCTCGAGAACGGTTTCGACCTGTCGGATTACGATGAGCGCGCCTTGAAGTTTGCCCGCGACTACTCGCGCAAGCTGCTGGCGATCGACATCAACATCGAGATCACCGAAATGTTGGATACGGCCTGGGAGCTCTTTGCCGCCTACTTCTCGAAGGAGGAGGTTGCTATCAAGGCCGAGCTGATCGAAAAATACTGGAAAGCATAACAGACAATGGCAATCAAATTTCAATACAACAAAACCTCGCTCGGCGAACTCGGCAAGCAGCTCAAGATGCGCCAGAAGGCCCTTCCGACGATCAAATCGAAGGAGTCTGCGCTGCGTTCCGAGGTGAAGCGAGCGAAGGATACGGCCGCAGACTACCGCGAGCGTTTGGACCAGCTCATGGCCCAATACGATTACATGGTAGCACTGTGGGGCGAGTTTGATTGTACGTTGGTGCGCATTGCCGCTGTGGATTTGTCGGTACAGAAGATTGCGGGTGTTCGCACGCCCGTCTTGAAGGAGGTTCGATTCGAGCGCAAGGCCTACGACCTGTTCTCGTCGCCGGTTTGGTATGCCGACGGTGTGACGGTGCTGGAGCAGATGGCCCGCCTCGGAATCGAGTTCGAGGTTTACAATCGCAAGATGGAACTTTTGGACTACGCCCGCCGCAAAACCACGCAAAAGGTAAACTTGTACGAAAAGGTGCAGATACCCGGGTACGAGGATGCCATTCGTAAAATCAAACGCTTCATGGAGGATGAGGAGAATCTCTCGAAATCTGCCCAGAAGATTGTAAAAACCAAACAACAGCAAGCCGGGGAGGGCTCTTCGTTATGATCGCACGCATGTCAAAATACAACTTTGTGCTCTTTGCAGCACAGAGCGAAGATTTCATCGCCCGCCTGCGTGAGCTGGGTTTGGTAGATATCACCACCACGGGGTGGGAGCCCACCGAGGGGGATCGCCAGCTGATGATCGACATCGAGGCCATGGCGAAAGCTTCGAATTTCCTGGCCCAGTGGCGCACCGTAGGTGAGCACGCCTCAATGGCGGAGCAGAGCGCGAAATACAGCTCGGGCCGCGAGGCCTTTGAGGCCTACGAGGAGGCAGCCCGTCAGGCTGCAGCCCACCACGCCGAGATCGGCCGCATGGAGAAGCTCTGCGAGGAGCTGCGTCCCTGGGGAGCCTTCGACGTGAAGGCTATCCGCTCGTTGGCCGAGCAGGGCATCGTCATGCACCTGTTGACCGCTTCGCGTTCGACCTACGAGAAGGAGCTGGCCGCCTGGAGTGAGCAGTACACGATCGAGGAGATCAACCGTTCGGAATCGACCATATGGTTCGTGGCACTGACGGCTCCCGGACAGGAGCTCTCGATCGACGCCCAGGAGCTGAAGGCTCCGCAGTTTGACATCCGCGAGGCCGAGCAGCAGATTGCCCGCGAGCAGGAGGCCCTGAACGAGTTGGACAAGAGCTTTGCACGCATCGCTGCCAGCGAAGCGGAGATGAAGAGCTATGCCGCTGCCTTGAAGGAGCAGTTGCAGGGTGCTCGCGTAGAGGCTACAGCCGAGCGCGCAGCCGATGGCACGCTGCTGGTCATGGAGGGTTGGGCCGAAACGGCCACCTCGAAGCAGGTGGATGCGCTGTTGGAGGAGTACCCCAACGTGATCTACCTGAAGAGCGACCCGACGCCCGAGGACAACACGCCCGTCAAGCTCAAGAACAACCGCTTTGCGCGTATCTTTGAGATGATTGGCGATCTGTATGCCCGTCCGAAGTATGGTACGCTCGATCTGACGCCCTTCTTTGCGCCCTTCTACATGCTCTTCTTCGGCATCTGTCTGAACGACGCAGGATATGGTCTGATTCTCTTGTGTGCCGGTCTGTGGATGATGCACAAGCACCGCACGGGTATGATGGCTCGCGCCGCCTGGTTTGCCACGCTGTGCGCCCTCTCGACAACCCTCTTCGGAGCCTTCTGTGGCTCGTTCTTCGGCATGAGTCTGGGCGAATTTGAGTGCTTCAAGGGGATTCCCTTCTTCGATTTCCAGGGTCAATTCTTCGGTTGGGCCTTGGCAATTGGTATGGTGCAGATCATCTTTGGTCTGGCGATCAATGTCTATGTCACGTTGCGAACCTTTGGCGTGAAGTATATCTTCAACACGCTGGGTTGGCTGATCGTTCTGCTGGCCGGTTCGCTAGCTGCAGGTCTGCCGATGATGAATGAGGCGTGGGTTATTCCGGGCTTCACGACCGATTCACCCATCTTCCTGGGAGCTATCGGGGTGGGTATGTTCATGATGCTGTTCCTCAACACGCCGGGTAAGTTCCTCAATCCGTTCGTCAATATCGGATCGGGTCTGTGGAATCTCTACAATAATATCACAGGCTTGTTGAGCGACGTGCTGTCGTACATTCGTCTCTTCGCAATCGGTCTTTCGGGTGGTGTTCTGGCACTGGTATTCAACCAGCTGGCCGAGGGCATGGCACCTGAGAACATCGTCGGTAAGGTGATCACGATGGCCATCATCCTCTTCATTGGTCACGCCATCAACCTCTTCATGTCCACGATCTCGTCGTTCGTACACCCGATGCGTCTGACCTTTGTGGAGTTCTACAAAAATGCCGGTTTCGAGATGGCATCGCGCAATTTCGACCCCATCCGCAAAATGGATAACAACGAGTAAACAATCAAATTTATTAAACAAACTAAAAAACAAACAAAATTATGGAAACAACAGCAATGGTAATGGCCTATATCGGCGTAGCACTGATGGTAGGTTTGGCCGGTATCGCTTCGGCCGTCGGTACTTCGATCTGCGGACAGGCTTCGGTAGGTGCTATGAAGAAGAATAGCAACGCCTTCGGTAGCTACATGATCCTCTCGGCTCTTCCGGGTTCGCAGGGTCTGTACGGTTTCGTCTGCTTCTTCATGGTGCAGGATTTCTTGACCGCTCCTACGATGTTGCAGGGTGCCGGTATCCTGGGTGCCGGTATCTTGGTAGGTATCGCCAACTTGGCTGCTGCCATTTATCAGGCCAAGGTCTGCGCCAATGGTATCGCAGCCATCGGTAACGGTCAGGACGTAATGGGTAAGACGCTGATTCTGGCCGCTTTCCCCGAGTTGTATGCTATTTTGACGGTAGCTGCTACGAACATGATCGCCGGTCTGATTGCCGCCTAATCCGATCCGCAACGATTCAAACGAAACGAGGGCTGTCCCGATTGGGACAGCCCTCGTTTGTTCATGGATGCCGTTTACAACTTCTGCAACCAGTAGAGTGCACCACCCTCTAACTTGAGCGTTCGTTTTACAACGACCTGCTCTTGCAGCATGCTCACCGTTCCGGTGCGCATATCCACCTGCTTGAGAGCGTACGTACCGGCCGGGAGTTTCACCTGCTTCGTGCCCTTCTCGGGCAGGTAGATCAACTGACCCTGCGCCCCTACGAGACGATAGCTCTGCTTATCCTGCTCGATGGAGCTCATCTGCGGAATGGCACGACGCAACTGATCGTCCGCCAGGCGCAACGTCGGGCACGATCCGCCGGCCAGCAAGATGGCCCAACCATAAGCGGGATAATTCTGGGCAAAGTAGGTCACAGCCTTCGTCGGATAGGCCTTGCGATACTCGCTCACGGCACGATAGACCGAGGCAAAGTCAATCGAACCGACCTTCACCAGACGTGCATGCTGACGCGGTGCAAGGTTCACACCGCCCTGCGGCTCATAGGTCGTTCCGTCGGCACGATGGTGCCAATAGCGGATATCAATGATATCGACCACGGCGGCACGCTTCGGATCGCGCAGAATGGCATCCTGCACATCCTTCGTAGCCGACAGGGCGATGAGCGGATCTTTACCCGTCTCGGCCTGCCACTCGGCAATGCAGTCCAACCAGAACTCCACGAAGTGGAGCGGACCGGTGTACTCCTCGCTCACCAGATGGATCACATTCTGATACGCGGCCAGCTCGTCCAGACACATACGGATATAGCCTCGATGCAGCTCCCGACGCTTCGGATGGTTTACATCGTAGAACATATCGGCCACAAAGACACGCTTATCACCGGCAAAATTGGTCGGCTCGGGGAAGCCCGTCTCGTTGATGTTGTTCGTCGAACGCCACGGCGAATCGACCCAGTGTGCACCCGCCTCGATGATGTTGTGCTGGAAATAGTTTTGGTGGAAGAGCAGCAGCTCGCGCTTGCCGGCTTTGTCAGCAAATTCACGCAGGCGACTCCAATACCACGTGTTGGGCTTCGTCAGATCGTAGAGCGACATGCCATCCCAGGCGGCACCCTGACCCGTGCGGGCAAAGGGCTGCTCGTAGAAGGGAGCCCACACATCGGCATCGCGGCGACGTACGCGGATATGGTCGTCACGACGACGCTCATACCACAAACCATAGTTATGATCCAGGAGCAACGACCCGCGCATGGCCATGTGCGTCACCACCGAGTCGATGCGATCGGTCAGACCTCGGCCCTCGCGATCGGGCACGAAGCGCGTAACGTGGTCCGTCGCCGTAGCCAACTGATCAAAGCCGATCGAACCGTTCCACCAGCGAATATTTTGGTGACCACCCACCAACAACTGTCCATTGACCGTCAAGCGGCCCTGCGTCAAGCCATACTGCTTCAGCGGTGCAAGACCGCGAACCGGAGCCTTCATCATCAGCAAACGCTCGCCCTCTACGGGAGCCGTAAAGGGAGCCTCGGCAATCCAACGCTTCAGCGTCATACGCGGCTCATAGGCGGCCTTCGACAAGGCGATAGCCCGCTCGATCGGAGGACTCGACGAGGCATTCGTATCGCGGTCGTAGATGCGGCTGATGCGCTGTGCCTGCTCCTTGCCGATGCGCTCGGAGAGCTGGGCTCGGAAGAGGCTGTAAGGCTTCACAAACTCATCGTTCATCACAAACAAGCCGTTGCCGGCACACGTAGCCCAGCTGCCAAAGGCGTAGTTTCCTACACCCTCCAGTCCGATCGGCCGATAACACTCGATACCGGCAGCCGTACATTGCCAAGCGACGCTATTGGCCGTATTCCATCCCGGGCGACCATTCGTACGCTCCAGACTCTTGAAGACCAGGTCGTGCCCATCAATATTGACAATATCAAAGAGCAGACCGCAGGCCCACGCCCCGGTCGAGCCGCTAAAGCCCTTCGAGAGGTAGCTGTCGCACTGCACAAAGGCATTGGGACCCGGCGCATTGATGCCGGCCGAGAAGTCGTGCTGACCATGCTCCGAATAGCAACGCTGGAAGAGGGTGTGCTGCCCCAACGTAAAGAAGGTACGACGACGCATCCCGGCAATCTCCGAAATCGGCTCAAACGATTGGCAATCTTCGACCGTAATGCGGCGCGTAGCGGGCTGCAACGCCACAGCAGAACCGGCCAGGTGGCGGAAATCAACCTGACGCACCCAGCAATCCTCGGCTGCCTCGATCCAGACACCCGTCCAGGCATGGTTCTCGTCCAACGGATTGGCGGCATCATAGGCCGACACCAGCGATAGGTGCTCCACACCACACTCGGCGATACGACCCTTCCACGTGTAGGGTTTCACCACGATCGGACGCTTCGGATCACCGAGCGGCATAGTTACAGCATGGTCGATGGTGATCTGATTTCCCTCGATGGCACGAATCGTACGATCCCAGCCGATGCGGAAGTTACCCGGTCCGAGAGCTCGGCCCAGCTCCTCGCTGATCACCACCTGCTTGCCACGCGGACGTGCTACGGGTTGCTGCTCCACGAGAATCTGCTGCCCCACCGAGAGCCCATCGGCACCTTCAACCTCAAAGGTTGTCGTCCCCACGGGGATATAGGCGGTCGTCACCTTTCGTTCGGGGGCAAACGTACGATCCATCGCTCCCTCGATATAGATGATCGCCTCACGCTCGACACCGCGCTTAACGAGCACCGTCTTCTCCTTGCTCACTCCGCGCAGGACGATACCCGAGGCGGTGATGCGCAACGGTTGATCCAGATAATAGGTACCCTCGGCCAGCAAAATGGCACCACGCACCCCCTCGGCATTGAGGGGCTGTCCGGCCAGCTGATCGATGCAGAATTGCAGTTGCTCCGAGTCGTTTTTCGAGGGACTTACCAGACAATAGACCGGAACATCGGGAATAGGCTGCTCGGAGTGGTGGTAACCGCAGACCGAGAAGTCGAGCATCTGATTGCCTCGCCCCAAATCGGCATATTGCAGCTTGCCTTGTACCATTGATACAGGCAAAGCGGGTTGTGCCACACCCGACATGCAGCACAACCCGACCATTCCGAGAAGCGTCATTATCAGCTTCTTCGTATTCATAGGATCCTCTTTTTAGAACAGGCTCTTCTTGCCGAGGAGCGTGTCGTGGTTATTCTCCAGATTGGTCCAATCCACCTTCTTGGTCGGATCGATACCATTGATATACTTCTCGATATTCGTGTAACCGTCACCCGAGAGATCGCCATTGGCATCCGAGGCATCGTTCGGATTCAGACCATACTTCTTCTCCCACTTATCGGGCATACCGTCACCGTCGCTATCCTTGTACGACTTACCCTTGTAGGCGGGCAGGCCACCCACCTGCTGCGGGTTGGTGATGATACCCTGCTTGTACGAATCAGCCGGCAGACGACGCTTCACATAGAGCGGCTGGTGCTCCTTGGCATCCTTGGCATAGAAGATCTTACCCGTCTCAACCTGCTTCATGACACGCACATCGACGGCATCGCGCTTCGGGAACGAAGCACCGGCCTGCTCCATGACAAAGGCATAGGCCTCATCCACCGGCAGGATGGTAACAGGTGCCATCTCGAAGGGCTCCTCCATGTGTACACGGTTCCACAGCGCCTCGTTCTGTTTCGTAACGAACCGATCACCGGCCATCACACCACCATTCCAGTTGTCGGCCGTCACCTCATCGTTGCCCCAGGTCTTGTTACCTGCTACATAGGCACGACCAAACAGACCGCGCGCCTCCGGGCTGCGACCATTCTCGACCTTGACGATACGCCATGCCACGGGTTTACCCTCCGGGGTGATCGGGCCGGGCTTATAGTTGTTGTTGATGATATTCATGTAGCTCGTGTGGTCACCACCATCGACCGAACGGTTCCACCAGTTGAAGACCGTATTGTTGATGAAGTTGAAGCTGCCATTCATACCAATCGAGCAGTTACGTGCCACATTGCAGGCAAAGACATTGCGTGCAAAGGTCGAGTTATAACCACCGATCGTAGCCCCAAAGGCGTGGTTGTACATATCCAGACACTCTGCGAAGATCGAATTTTGGATCGAGACATTCACTGCGGGCAACTTCAGGCCCTTGCCATCCTTCTCGCGGTTATAGACGTGGCGATAGATCGACATATTCTCGTCCAGGCCCCACGATGCCGAGATGTGGTCGAGCATCACGTTACCAACAGCCTGACCGCCAAGGGCATCGTCACGGAACGCCACATCGGTCTGACCACGACGGAAACGCATGTGGCGGATCACCACATCGTGCGTATTGATGTGCACCGAAGCACCCGTCACGCAGACGCCATCCCCCGGAGCTGTCTGACCGGCAATGGTGATGTAGGGGGCATCGATATCAATCGCCGACTTGAGGCGGATCACACCGGCCACGTTGAAGACCACGATACGTGCACCACCCGCCTCGCAGGCCTCGCGCAACGTACCCGGGCCGCGATCCTCAAGCGAGGTCACCACAAAGACCTTACCGCCACGACCACCGGGCGTGTACATACCACCACCCTCGGCACCCGGGAAGGCCGGAATCTTGGCCTGCGGCAGATCCTCCGGCTTGGCAGCCCACGGGCGATAGACGCGACCAAACTCCTTCTCCTCCTGCTGTACGACCTTGTAGGCCGCCTCCCAAGCCTTCTTCTGCAAAGCGGCATACTCGGCCTGCTCACGCGCTGCACGCTGCATCACCGAGTCGGGAATCGTCGGATACTGTGCTGCAACGGGCCATGCCATCACCGCAGCAATCACGAAAATAAAAATCTTCTTCATAGTTCAATTAGGTTATTATTGATGTGTTGATTTTCTGTTCGTTTCGGCTACAAAAATACCATCAATTTACACAACTTCCCCACGGGCAGGGGTGAATCGTCCAAAACGAGGTGTCAAGCGACGCTATTGCACGCCAAACTCCTGCTGCTGACGGTCCACCTCCTCCAACAGGCGACGCTTCTCAGCCTCGCTCAACTGTTGTCCTGCGGCGGTGCGCGCCTGCTGCTGTTGCTCGACCTGACGCTGCTGCACCTCATGACAGAAGGGCGTCGTCGCCGGCACACTCTCAAACTCAATCTCGGCAGCCGTCGGGGCATGGGTTCCGGGATGCTCCACCTCGGCCTTGATGCGAATCTTGCCCGCCTGGCGGGTCGAACGCACCAAGATCGGAGCCGAGCCCCACTCTACCGGACGCGGATTGGCGTGGATCGAGGCATCCCCGATGATCTCACCCTCGCCCTCGATCGTAAAGCGGATATGCTCCTTGGCCATGCGGCGCACGTGACCACTATCATCGGTCACCTCAGCCACCACCACCACGAAGTCCGAGCCATCGGCCACAAGCGGCTTGGCCTCCCAATCGACATAGAGGCGCAATTTGGTCGAACGGCGCGACGGCATGCGCTTGGTCGTGCAGACCACCTTGCCGTCGATGATGCCCTCGGCCACCATATTGACAGCCTGCCAATTCTTATTCGTATAGCTATACGAACGTGCCTCCCAGAAGTCCCACACATCGGCAAAGACCACGGGCGGATTGGGCATCGTGCGATCGGTGCGCACAACCGGCTTCGTCCAACTCTTCTTACCATCGTAGATCGAAAGGCGCACCGAATCGCAGTTCGTGAAGACCACCACATCGCTATCCGACCATTGCGACATCTCGTGCATGATGTAGATCATCGGACCACTCTCGGCCGTCGGGTGTTTCAGATCGGCAGCTGTCTGGCTGCGGAACATCCAATAGGCATACTTCGGCTGGCGGAAGGCATCGTAGATACCGCCCCAATAGGGATCGGGATGGTAGCCGCGCTGATGGTCGAACGGATGCCACTGCGCACCGCCGATAAATTGTGGCTCGGTGTTATACAAATTATTATAGGTCTCGGCCAACGACAACGCCTGCACCTTCTGCGGACGCTCGCCCCAGCTGCGCGAGGCGCGATTGTTGTTGTTGTGGGCATACCAATCATCGACATTCTCGCCCCACTCGCGCGTAAAGATCGTCTGCTCGGGTGCATCGGCCTTCTGCTCATCACCGGGCCACGCATAGACCACATCATAGTGCTCCTTCACGCCGGCCGAGTGCACATCGGCAGCTGCCACCGGACGATACGGATAGGGATATTCCTCTTTGGTGAGTTGCAAGGCCTCGAGCGAGAAGTCTTTCGGATAGCGCGTCTCGTTGAGGATCGGCTCCCACATCAGCACCGAGGGGTGGTTGCGATCGCGGCGGATGATCTCGCGCGTATTTTGGTGTACACGCTCGGCAAACTTCGGGTCTTTGTTCCAATACTGCCAACCGGGCGTAGCGACGATCACAAACAGACCTAACTCATCGCACGCATCCATAAACGAGGGGTCTTGCGGATAGTGCGCCACACGGATAATGCGACATCCGGCATCGCGCAGACGCTTTGCATCACGCCACTGCTGCGAGTTGGGTACAGCATTACCCACGTAGGCAAAATCCTGGTGGCGGTTGGCACCAATGAGCTTCCCGAAGGGCTTGCCGTTGAGGATAAAGCCCTGCTCCTTGGAGAAGTCGAACGAGCGAATACCGACACGTGTCACACCACCATCAATCGTCTGCTTGTTAGCCACCACGCGCGACTCCACACGATACAGATAGGGATCATCGGGCGACCACAGGTGCGGATCGTTCACCACAAAACGCTGCTCGGTCACGGCTCGTGCCCCGTGCGAAAGCACCACACGCGACGAAAGGGTCTTGATCAGCTCACCGGCCTGATTCTTCAACGTTGTCTCCACACGCACCGAGCGGGTACGCTGCTCCAGGTTCTCCACCTCGGTATTGACAATCACCTCGGCACGCTCATCGGAGATCTTGTCAAAATGGACAAAGACACCTCCTCCGGCCACCCGATTGGCAGCCACGGCATCCGTCAGACCCACCTTCGAGCGACCAATGAGCCATACATCGCGGTAGATACCGCCATGATAGGCGAAGTCGAGCGTATATTGCGGTTTTCCGGGCGGATAGGTCTTATCGTTCGAGTTGTCCGCCTTGACAGCCACCACGCAACGATCTCCGGCCTTCACCCCCGCCTTCGAGAGCGAAAGCATCACCGGCAGATAGCCTCCCAGGTGCTCCTCAACAAGCTCACCGTTCACATAGAAGGCCTGCTTGCCCATCACCGCCTCAAAGTGCAGCAGCACCTCCTTCTCGGCACAATCGGCCGGCACGGTAAAGGCCTTGCGATACCAGACAACGCCCTGGTAGTTGCGGCAACCACTCGCCTCGGCAGGGACCAATTCGACCGTGTGCGGGGTCGAGACCACCTCCCAGGCCGAATCGTCAAATGCGACAGCCTCGGCTCCGGCCACATCGCCCTTCATAAAGCGCCAGCCGCCATTGAAATCATAGACTACACGCCCACTCCCCTCGAGCGGAATGAATCCCGCCACCGAGGTCTCGGCCGGACGATACTCTTCGGCCTGCACCGCCACGGTAAGTAACGAGGCCAACGCTAACAGCACAATTTTTTTCATCATCATCTATCGGTTGGTTTTTTCTTTTTACTCTTCTTACAAAATCTCCACATCGCGGGCGCGCTCCTTCGGGCTCACGCGCATCCACACCACTTTACCATCACGCAACTCACCCTCGACGGTCGTGCGATGCGGCGCATGCAGCTTGAAACGTACATCCCACTCCTTGGGCCAGGTCGGGAAGAGCACGATGCGATCGCCATCACACTGCATGAGCATCTGTTGCAGCGCAATCGCGCCACTGCCACCCCAATTGTGGTCCGGTGTCCAGTCGAATCCCGGGCCCCAGAAGGCGGGGAAACGGTGCGGTCCATTGCCCAACTTCTCCTTCACCAGGCGCACAGCATCCTCCTGTTGGCCCAGCATCGCAGCCCAAATGGCATCCTGCTTCCACCCCTTCGACGAACGCATCGCTACGGCATGTTCGTCGTAGAGATAGGTATTGCGAGCCACCTCGATATCGCCCGATGAGGCCATCGAGTAGTAACGCCACGGGAAGACGGGGTACAGTTGCGGCGTCTCGCTATTGTTGATGCGCTCCCAAGCTTGGGCCGGAGCGATCATCTTTCGGCCATTGACTTCACGCATCGGCACCTCGGGGATGCGGTCACGCAAGGCGCGCCACGGAGCAAGGGCTGTATCCCCCTGCATCTGCTTGACCTCGATGTAGGTATCCAACACGCGTTGCAGTCCGGCAATCGTCGAGGAGGCATTGTAGGTCATCTTATAGGTCTCGCAGCCCGATCCCGGATAGAGGATCAGCTTCTTATCGCCATCCAGGCGGTTGCGACCGCGACGCGAAGCGAGGTACTGATAGTGCTCGTCAAAGAAACGCAACGAGCTTTCAATCAAGGGTTTATATCGATCGATATCGGCTCTGTCATACCGATAGGTCTCGAGCACCATCTGGCAAAATTCGAGTACCGTATCCCAACAATGCTCCAACCAGGCGTTATACTCCACCCCCGGATCGCTCCACGCCGGACGTTTCGTGCCATACTCCATGTAGTTCGGCAGACCAAACAACTCGATCTGCTCGGTAAACGAGGCCCCTTCGTGGCCCCAATAGTGGCGCGAACGCAGTTCGGCATTTCCACGCATGCGTTCGTAGAAATCAAATTGCACGGGCATCAGATCATAGTCGCCACTCGTGAGCATCGGCCAATAGACCAGACGCTGATTCTGCGCCGTCATCGTGCCACCTCCCCAATTGCGAAAATCGGGCGTAAAACGTTGCTCGGCAGCAACATACTCCGGATCGAACGTAAACAGGCCACCATTGAATTTGGTCGGATCGGCTCCTACACGGTTGCAACCCAGCATATAGCGGAAGAGCGTATAGTTACGGGTGATTTCAGCCGCCTCGCCCGTCGCCTCGATCCAACTACGCTGCCAGAAGGCTTGCCACCAGGCAGCCGTACGCACCCGCGAATCTTTGCGTGCCATCTCGGCCTCGGCTACGGTTCGCTTCAGCCCCTCCAACCAAGGCGCAACAGCTTCACTCTGCATCGTGTGCAGGGCAATCGTGAAGCCCTGACGCTTCATCGGGCGGCGTGAGCGGAATTGCCAAGCGCGGTAATCGGTCGAGGCATAGACCCCATCGGTTGTACCTTGATAGATCAGCTCTTTACTCCACAGCTTTCCACCCATGATGCGGTGTGCCAGCGGATTCCACAATTGGTCCTTCACGGCCTCCATGCCTTCGACCTCGACCGTGCGGTCAAAGAGTGTCGTAGCCGGATTGTGGTGATAGAAGGTCACCGCCTGCTCGTCTGCCTCGATGCAATCGGCCGAGGTCACAAGACCGGCCGGCTTGCGCCACTTGTGTGAGGCTTGACGCCCCTCATTTTTGCGATACGGGCGATCTTGATAACGCCAATTCTCGTAGCTGACCGTGCAGGTGATCGCTTTGGGCGAACGCACCTCGGCATGAATCACCGGAGCAAAGGCATCGACCCACAAGGTCACCGTCGCCCCCTGCAACTCAACCAGCATCACACTCTCCGAGAGGCGCAACGTCTGGCGAAAAGCCGCCTGCTCGTTGCCGCCCTCGATCGACAGGCGCACACGCCCCGCCTTGAGCAGCGTATTGTGTTCGTCATACGAGCCGCTGCGGGTGATGTAGAACAGCAGATCGTTCTGCTCGACCCAGACATTAAGACCTAGATCATGGCCGCCTAACGGCATCGACTCCGAAGAGTTGGCACTTTGCGTTGTCCAACTGTAATCGGCCGGTTGTGCCATGGTCATCAACGACCACAACACCATCCCTATGGTGAAAAGAAGCGTTTTTACATGGATCATGGTGGAATGCTACCTGCTAAATTTGCACTGAACTACTGCTTGATCGGTGCCGGATCGGCCCAATCATCCGATCGGAACGACGAGATCGGCAGACCATCCGAGCCAAACAGATCGCCCACAACCCAATCCTTGAAGCCATAGCGCACGGCTACGGGGTTCGGTACCTGCTCCGAGCTGACGATCATCTTCTTCTGCTTCACCTCAGCCTTGGCGGGGTAGAATACCCGATCCTCACCGGCCACCTCAAAGCACTTCGAGGCAAAGCCATGCTTGCACGAGATCCACATCGGCGAGCGATCGAACGAAACCTCCACAACATTGCCTTTAATTTCGATCCCCTTAAAGACGGGGCTATCGCAATAGATACCCTCGAAGCCATAGGTTTTCGACAAGGCGTGCAGCGCCAGGCGCTCGCCCGGAGTCTGCTTATCATAGGGGTGGATGCCTCGCTCCATACCGACATCGAGCAACACGGCCATACCCGTATTGGGCACCATGTGCTCCACCTTGGCCTGCTGCTCGCGCAGGTAGGCCGAATTGTAACGCGGCTGCCCTACGGCCGTGATGATATCGTAATCGAACGGAGCGATCTGGCAATAGTAGAAGGGGAAATCGCCAATACCCCACTGCTCACGCCAGCCACGGATCATCGTCGCGTGCAGATCGGCATAGTAGTAGGCGCGGTTCCAGTTGTCGCAACCCTGGTACCAGATCACGCCGCGCATAGCCATACCCACCAACGGTTTGAGCATGCCGTTCCAGAGGGCAGTCGGGCAACGTTGCTTGGTCTTATCGACCTCGGCCTGTGTGGCCGGCAACTTCACCTGCGGGAAGGCCGAAAGCATCTCGGGGGTCATCCACGCCTCACATGCCGAGCCGCCCCACGCCACACAGATCAAACCTACGGGCACCTGCAACTCCTCCTCGATCATACGACCGAAGTAGTAGGCCGTAGCCGAGAAATCACGAATCGAAAGGGGCTTGGCCTCGGCCCATTTACCCGTCACATCCTCTACGGCTTCAAGCTGCGCATTGCGCTTCACCGTGAAGAGGCGGATATTCGGGTTCGTACCCTTCGCAGCATCGAGGTTGCCGTTTTCGACAGGCTGATTCTTGAAACCCTTCATCGGCATCTCCATGTTCGACTGGCCCGAGCAGATCCACACCTCGCCCAGCATGACATTCTGCAGCGTCAGCTCCTCGCCATCCGAAATCGTAATCGAGTAGGGACCTCCGGCCTCCGGTGTCGGCAGGCTCACGCGCCAACGACCCTGCTCATCGGCCTTGGTCGTATAGCTCTCCTCGCTCCACGACGGGCTCACCGTCACCTTTTTCTTGGGAGTTGCCCAGCCCCACAGCGGAGCATCGCTCTGCTGTTGCAGCACCATATTATCACCAAAGAAGGCCGGCATACGCACCTCGGCCGTTGCCGTCACCGCCATCATCAGGGCGATGAGCAGCATCAAAGATTTCATCTGTTTCATCGTTGTAGGTTATTATTCTTTTTTTCGTCTATTCTTGCTGGCTGGTGACCAACTCCAGCGGGCCAAGCAGACCGGCCGGAATCAGCTGTTGGTTCTTCGTGCGGTAGCGGGCATTGGTCCAAATACCGCTATAGGGAGCCTTACCCTCGTCCATACCCAAGATAGCATTGGCCCAACTGTTCGAGAGGCGAATCTCCAATCGGTTTTCACCCCGACGGAGGGCCTCGGTGATCTCCACCTCATAGGGGGCTGTCCACGCCACACCACACGCTACGCCATTGACCGTCACGGCTGCCACATCGCGCACATCGCCCAGACGCAGCACCACACGCTCGCCCTTTCTACGATAGCGGAACGTCGTGCGATAGGTTGCCGTACCCGAGAAGTAGCGGATCTGCTCCTGCTCGCTCTGCGCCCAGTCAAAGAGTGCCGGGCTCTCCACCTCCAACACGCCGTCGGCATGCCGATCGAAGCTCACCTGCCACGAAGCGGTCTCCAGGGGTTGCACCGCCTCTTGCGGCTGTTGCTGTGCGGTCGGAGTACCCTCCCGACGCAGCACAACGAAGATCGAGGCATAGGCATCCAACACCACATCAACCTCCGTACGGCCTTCTGCCACGCGCCACGAGGCGGCATCGCAGATCGTCCCCTTCTCGGCATCCCACAACTCGGGAATACGACCGGCTACCCGCAGCGAAGCGGTGAACGATCGCCGCTCGGGGGTTTGATTGGCCAAGAAATAGATATCGGTATGCTCCTGCTCCGAGCGACGATGCGCCCAAGCAATCTGCGCGGGTACCTCCACATCGCGCGGCAGGTCATAGGCCGCAAAATCGGCCTCCGTATAGGGGGTATCGACCACCACAACGCCTCCCTGGCGCAGCTCTTCGATCTTGGCGCGCACCGCTTCGCTCATCGGACGCTCGGGATTCAACGGACGTGGCTCGGGTACCACAAAGACACGATACGAAGCCCCTCCGGGCAGCACCATCCGCCCATCCTCGACCTTGGCCAAACGCAACAAGGCGTCGCGGTTGAACGAGTCGTAGGCATAGCCCCGCAGCGGGTTGATCCAATCCTCCGGATCGGCCATATTGGCCGAATGGGTTACGCCCACCGGCTTAACACGCAGCGGTTGCCCCTCGTTTTTCAGGCGCAGCCGCTCGCTCTCGACCCGCTCCTCGCCAAACACACCGGGCAACGTCGGCACCAACCGATCGGGCAGGATCGAGCGACGCGGCATCTCCTCACCCGTAAAGACCGCCAAATCCACCACCGGAGTACCATATTGCAACAGCGTCTGGGCTCGTGCCGCATAACTGCTCAAGGCCGAAGCGCCATGCTCCCACCAACTGTTGTCGCGCTGGAAGAAGAGGCCAATGCCGTCGAGCGTCATGCCCGGACGACGATCCATCCAGGGATTATGAGTCATTACGTGGTACACCAAGCGATTCAAGCCCAGCGCATAGTTGCGGTCCAAGACCGGTTTGAGCATCGCCGGAGTCTCGTTCCACACGCCTCGCACCTCGGTAAAACCTTCGGCCGAGATGATCCGCTTTCCATAGACATGGCCGCCACTGATGGCATCCAACATATCATTCGGTTTGTCGTGCGTGGGGCTGTCGAGCCAAAACTCACCCATCGGCAGATCGACCTTATCGTAGTGATACATACCATCACTAACCATTGTCGGGGCCACACTCTCGGCCGTAAAGCGACAACCATAATGATCGGCCTTCGCCGCCAACACATCGAAGAAGACATCGTGAATCAACTCACCGATCGTCGTGCGAATATCGCGCAATACGCGCTCCGAATCCTCCACCGAGACCATCGGCACTCCGGCATAGAGCGGCATCCAGGGGGTCAGGTCATAGCCCCGTCGTGCCTTAAATTCGGCCGCAAAATGCTTGCTCCAATTCTGCGAACCACACTCCCAGCTATCGACATAGAGCACCTTCAGCACTCGCTCGGCCACGGCGCGATCCACCGACTCATACACCCTACCAAACCAATTATCAATCTGCTCTGAGACCGCCTCACGGCTGAATTTATCACACTCCAGACCGCGACCGGCACCTCCCGTGGCATTCGTATGGCCCGTCGAGGTGTGCCCCATGCGCAACAGTCGCCAATGGCCCTCGGGCAACGTACAACGCAGCTGATCGCCCTCCAGACTATCGGTCAGGCAGATGACCTGATCCATGGCATAGCAGTCGGACGTGGCCACGCGATCGCCCGTCGAAGCTGCTACGCGCCACACATAACCGGCTTTACCCTCCCATTGGTGGATACGCGGCTCAACCCCAAAGCGAATCTCCTTGATCTTCAGATTGGGCTTCCACTTGGCTGCATCCAGATCCTCCGATCCGGGCTCACTGCCTGCGGGTGTCCATTCGAAGGCAAATTCGCGGCTCTTCGTCACCGGAACAGCGTGGGTCGATTGGAAATCGGTATTCTGCCAACCATGGCGGGCCGGTTCGAGTTGCGACACCAAATGATAGGCCCCATCCGCCCCTTTGGCCAGCATCGTCAGGCGATGGGCCTGGTAATTATTGCCCGAGAGGATGATCTCAACATGGCGCACCTCCACCTCTTCGGGGAAGGTATAGAGCAATCGGCAGGGTGCTCCGGCACGAATTACCCCCTTCTCGTCGATCGAGACGCGCTGCTTTTCGGTCGCCTGCGGATCTAAGTTCTCGCAACGCACCGAAGGCTCACACGAAGGCCCGACATAGCCCTCATAGGGCAGTGCAAAGAGAGCAATATCCTCGTAATAGTCCTCGTAATGGGCCGGTTTGGGCAGGGTCAATTCCACGCGACCACCCTCCTGCAGATACGTATTCGAGAAGACCACCTTTTGCATCGACTCCTCGGGTGCGATCCAGGGACCTCCGGCCAGCGCAAAGCCGTCCGAGATATGCACACCCAACTGCAGCCCCAGTCGATCGGCCTCCGCAATGGCCGTATGCACACGCTTCCACCAATTCTCGGTCAGCTGATCCGAATCACCACGATACTCCCCGCCACGCGGATCGTCGCTCGAACGGATCGTCACCAGATAGGCACCGCCCAATCCGGCTTGCGACATAGCCTCCAAATCGGCTCGCACCGCCTCATCCGAGACTGCGCCATACATCCAATACCACAACGTCCAGGGTTTGGCATCACCCGACGGGGCTCGGAAAGCCTCTTCCAACGATTGCGCCGCAGCCGAGAGCGTACAGCCAAGCAGGAGCATCAAACCTGCAATTTTGCGTATAACGGAGTTCATAAGTGTAGTCCTTCGGTATTTTACAAATATACGAAAAGCCCACGACAATGCCAAACGAAAGGCAAGAAAAGCTATGCTTTTACCAAAAACAAAAAATTGGGGCTGTCCGACAATCATTGTTGGACAGCCCCTTGTGATCGGGAAGCGTATGACTAGCGGAATTCTCAAGGCTCACAAGACCCGAGAAGGTGTGTTTATTGACCCATAAACGAGCCCCTCCAGGGCGAGCAAGACGCAAAAATCACCTAATCAGACGACTTCAACTGAAATGCTAACTACTACTTATACACCGGACCGTAGGTCTCGCAAGCACGGTAATCCGAGCCCTCGGGATCCATACCGAACGATGCCCAGGCCGACGGACGGAAGATCTTCTCCGAGGCCACGTTGTGCATGCAAACCGGAATACGCAGCATCGAGCAGAGCGTGATGATCTCGGCACCGATGTGGCCATAGCTGATCGCACCGTGGTTGGCACCCCAGTTGTTCATCACCGAGTAAACATCACGGAAAGCACCCTCGCCGGTCAGACGCGGAGCAAACCACGTCGTCGGCCACGTGCGGTCCGTACGCTTGTTAATCACCTCGAAGATGTGCGGATCGGTATCCACTGCCCAACCCTCGGCAATCTGCATCACGGGGCCCAGACCCTTCACCAGATTCAGACGGCACATGGTCATCGGCATCTCACCGCGCGTAAGGAAGTGCGACGAGTAACCGCCTCCACGGAAGTAACCGCGGTCTGCGGGGAACCACGTCGTAGCCTCCAGACACTTCTCCTTCTCCTCCTCGGTGATCTCCCAGAAGGGCTTCATGATCGGGTTGCCGTTCTCATCCGACTGCTGACCCGTCGCATCGAGCGTACAAGCACCCGAGTTGATCAGGTGGATAATACCACCGGCAGCCTTACCCTCGAGCTTCATACCCGTTACGCGCTCTACAGCCTCGGGCGACCAGAACGTACGCACATCGGCGAACATCTGTGCACGGTTCGTAAGGAGCTTCATCAGCAGCATCGAAGCACCGTTGAGCGTATCGTTTTCGGTAGCAAATGCAAACGGCTCACGGATACCGTTCCAGTCGAACGACGTGTTGAGCATTGCCTCGGCGAAGTCGCCGTTGGGCTGCCAGTCGGTCCACTGACGCTGACCCTGGAAACCACCGGCAATAGCGTTATGGCCGCAGCCCTCCTCCTCGAAGCCCATCTCGGTGAGCTTCTCGTTGCCGATCATCAGGTCGCGCATGATGAGCATCATCTTCACGACGAACTCCCAGTTCTTATCCTTCTGCTCGCGGTCGTAAACCAGATCCTCGCGGTTCCAATCCTGACCCTCGTTGGGCTTGCAATACTTCTCAACCCAAGCCATTGCCTTCTCGAACTCCTCCTTGTCATAGATGCCCTGATCCATGCGGCGCAGCAGCTCCGTACAATCGACGAACTCGTTGCGCATGCCCAGGTACTCCTGGAAGAAGTCGGGGTTACAGGTCGAACCGGCAATACCCATCGAAACCGAACCGATCGAGAGGTAAGCCTTACCCTTCATCTGCATCAGCGCTACAGCGGCACGACCGAAGAGCAAAAGCTTCTCCTGCACATCCTCCGGAATCGACATATCCTCCAGATCCTGCACATCACGGCCATAGATGCCAAATGCGGGCAGACCCTTCTGCGTGTGGGCAGCCAGCGCAGCAGCCAAATACACAGCACCCGGACGCTCCGTACCATTGAAACCCCAGATAGCCTTCGGCATGAGCGGATCCATATCGATCGTCTCCGTACCATAGCACCAGCAGGGCGTTACCGACAAAACGGCACCTACGTTGTTGTCACGGAACTTATCGGCACAAGCAGCAGCCTCTGCCACACCACCGATCGTCGTGTCGGCGATCACACACTGCACGGGCGTACCGTCAGCATAGCACAAATGCTCGGCATAGAACTTGGCCACAGCCTCGGCCATGCCCATCGTCTTCTGCTCCAACGACTCGCGGATACCGCGACGGCGGCCGTCGATCACAGGACGAATACCAATTTTGGGATAGTTTTTCATACTGTTTTTCGTATTAGTTTATGGTTCTTGTTTGAATTTCGCTTTTTTTGGCTAACTTTGCAAAGAGCGGCAAATCTAAAACGATTTAACACCCCAGCTAACAAAAGTAATCAAAATATTTTTTTTCACAAAATTTCATTTCATTTTTTACACTAACCTACCATTATTCATGAAAATTCCTCATCTTTTCCTGCCCCTGGCCGCATTGGCGTGTGTGGCCTGCACCTCGCCGGCTGACAAAGCTTGGAGCGAGCTCTATCCGCAGATCGAGGCCAAGATCGTCGCTCCAACCTTCCCCGATCGCAATTTTGACATCCGCGACTTCGGTGCACAGCCCGAGGTGGCCTGCCACGAGGCAATCAATGCCGCCATTCAGGCCTGCAACGCCGAGGGCGGTGGCCATGTCATTGTTCCGGCCGGCCAGTGGCTTTCGGGCGCCATCACGCTACTCTCGAATGTCGATCTGCACCTCGAAGAGGGGGCTACAATCCTCTTCTCGGACGATCTGGACCACTACCCCATGGTACGCACCCGCTGGGAGGGCATGGATTGCTACAACTACTCGCCGATGATCTACGCCAACAACCAGGAGAACATCGCCGTAACGGGTCTCGGCACGCTCGATGGCGGTGCTTCGGTGAAGAATTGGTGGGCTATGTGCTGGAATCTGGAGACCGATTGGGAGCCGGAGCGTCGCGCCTCGCAGAAGGTGGGTCGTCCGCTGCTCAAGGAGTGGCTCGAGCAGGGCAAGCCCGTCGAGGAGCGTCTGCTGGGTCATGGCTACGGCATGCGTCCGCAGTTAGTCAGCCCCTTTGAGTGTAAGAATATTCTGATTGAGGGTGTTACGATGATCCGTTCGCCCTTCTGGAATCTCCACCCTGTATTCTGCGAGAACATCACCGTACGCGACGTGAAGTTCATCAACGACGGCCCGAACGGCGACGGTTGCGACCCCGAATCGTGCAACTACGTGCTGATCGAGGATTGCTTCTTCAACACCGGCGACGACTGCATCGCCATCAAATCGGGTCGTGACGAGGATGCCCGTTCGATCAACATTCCGAGCCAGAACATGATCGTCCGCAACTGCGAGATGAAGAACGGCCACGGTGGCGTGGTAATCGGCAGCGAGATCGGCAGTGGTTACAAGAACCTCTTTGTCGAGAACTGCACGATGGATTCGCCCCAGCTGGATCGTGCCATCCGCATCAAGACCAACAGCCGTCGCGGTGGCCTCATCGAGCACATCTACGTACGTAACGTGACCGTCGGTGAGTGCAAGGAGGCGATCCTGAAGATCAACCTGATTTATGACACGAAGGAGATCAAGGATGCCCAGTTCCACCCCACCGTGCAGCATGTCTATCTGGAGAACATGACCAGCCAGAAGAGCCGCTACGGTGTCTGTGTCACGGCGCTTGATTCGCTCTCGAACGTCCACGAGATCTACCTGAAGAATTGCACCTTCAACAACGTCAAGGCCGAGGAGTCGATCTCGGGTATGTGTGACCCGATCCACTACGAGAATGTGACCATGAATCTCGCACCCGAAGAGGTTGCCGAGTAATCACCCCTTCAAACCAACAAACAAGGGACTGTCCAACAAACGTGTTGCGACAGTCCCTTGTTCGTTTGAAGTCCTATTCAGTTTACGCTATCGAATGGGCTGAATACGCACCTTCAACGTATGCTCCTTGCGCTTATCAATCGCATATTTCTTCAACACACCCGGGCCGCAACTGCTGTTACCAAGACCCAGCACAGCAGCCGACAGGGTCAGGAAATTGCGCGACGGATGCTCCTCGAGGAAGCAGTCATGGCTCGTCGTGGCCAGCTGCTCGGCCGTATAGGGCAAATATTTGGCCGAGAAGGGCCGATCGAGTGCCGTAATGCGTACGCCTCGTCCCTGCGCATCCAACAACGCGAGCTCGGAGACCTGCTCCTTGTTACCCGAATCTTGCGGACGCGGATAGTGGGTATATTGATCTGCAATGATCCCCGACCAACGTCCGATCGAGGCGGCCCGATAACGATCCGGATAGCTCTCCATCGGACCATAGCCATACCACTCTATCGTCTCAAAGCGTTTGGCTGCCGTCCAAACCGTTGCTAAGGTAGCCACCTCGGGCAATGTCCCCTCGAAGGCGTAATGTTGTTCGAAATCGACCGTGCCGTCGCCATACACCGTATACTGATTAGCCACACGAATCACCCCTTCAGCATAGCCATAACGCTGCTCCACCTCGACGCGCAACGTGCGCTCATCGACCGTCTGCTGCTCAAGGCGCAGCAACTCAACCTTCGGTGCAGCCATGCCGTGGCGCGTCCAATCCTTGGCCAGCCAGTTGCCAAACGATTTATCGTTATCGGTCGGTGCGCGGAAGGCCGTAAAGGCATTTCCGGCCAACGAATCCACCTCCACAAAGATGGCGCGACCACCATAGGTCAACTCCTTCAGATGTCCCGTCTGCCGATCGATCACAAGGCGCGTATTTCCCGCCTGAAGCTCCATCGCATCGCTCTGCACAGCCGCCACGCGACCCGTCGGCTTCACCGCACGCTGCGAGACGGCCACTTGGGCATCGTGCAGGGTCAGCTGATCGTGTGCCACCTCAAAACCGGCCTCGGCCCATACGGTCGGCTGTTTCAAATAGACCGAAAGATTCAGACGCACATCCTGGCGTTCAAAATCAATCGTGCGCACCACCTTCTCGTTGGGATGGATATGCACCTCGCCACTTGCTCCGGGAGCCAAATCAGGCATCGTAAAGAAGCCCGAGCAACGTGCACGGCCATCGACAATCAACTCGTAGCGACCACCATACTGCTCCAATCCGACGTGGTGGTTATGGTTGGTCAGCGCAACGCGGAAACAGGAGCTGTCAAAGCCCTTCAGGGCAAAATAGACCGGCTGATAGACCCGTTTCACCTCATCGTATTTCGGGCCATACGTGCGATCGGCAAAGATCACACCGTTCATGCAGAAGGCTTTCAGATTGGGCTGATCGCCAAAGTCGCCACCATAGGCCATCTGTGTGCGGCCATCGGGCAGCGTGCGTAAGATGCCTTGATCGCACCAATCCCAGATAAAGCCGCCCAGCATGCGCGGATGGCTGTAAATCTCGTCCCAATACTCCTGGAAATTGCCCAGCGCATTACCCATCGAGTGGGCATATTCGCTCGTCAGAACAGGACGTGTATCATTTTCCCGCTCGGCAATCTCCAACAGACGCTCCCAGCGGGCATTCTCGGCACGCTCGGCATCGGCCCCCTCAGGAATGCCCGGATTCAGGTAATCGGCCTTCACGCGCGGATAGAAACGGCTGATGACATCGACCGTTGCCGGATCGGGACTGCCGCCAACACCCTGTGCCCCTTCGTAATGCACCGGACGTGTCGGGTCAAAATCGTGCAACCAGGCCGAGATGGCGGCAAAATTGGGGCCATAGCCACTCTCGTTGCCCATCGACCAAAAGACCACCGATGTGCAGTTCTTATCGCGCTCGGCCATGCGGACGGCTCGATCCAGGAAGGCGGCATGCCAATCGGGTGTAGAGGCTAACGTACCACGCAGGCCATGTTCCTCGATATCAGCCTCATCCATCACATAGAGGCCCAGCGAATCACACAACTCATACCAACGCGGCACATCGGGATAGTGGGCCGTGCGCACGGCGTTGATATTAGCACGTTTCATCAGCAGTACATCTTGCAACATCCGCTCCTCGGTCATCACACGGGCCGTCAGCGGATCATGTTCGTGGCGGTTCACACCACGAAAACGGATTGGCTCTCCGTTGATGAGCACCTGCCCATTCTTCACCTCAACGGAGCGGAAGCCAAGCCGCTGCGAGGCGCGTTCCACCACCTCGCCTTGCGCATTCTTCAGCACGAGGTGCAGCGTATAGAGGTAAGGCGTTTCGGCCGTCCAACGCTGCGGAGCGGTGATCGTGGCCGTCATGCGTCCCAACTTACGCGGGCCGCGCTGCGGGAACCACTCATTCATATTGGCTGCCTTATGATTCAGATCCAACACCGGCTCAATCGGAATTGCAAGCTGCTCGACCTGCTCACCACCGGCATCCGTAAGCGTAGCCTCGAAGGTATATCCCTCGCCTCGCTCGCCCCGATAGACGGCAAATTCGGGATCGATCTGCAACGTAAAGTTGCGATACGCCGCATCGGGCAATGTCCGCACAGCATAATCGGTCAAACGTACATCGCCCGTATGGTAGAGCAACACATCGCGGTGGATGCCGCCAAAACGCCAGAAATCCTGATCCTCCAGATACGAGCCATCGCTATACCGATAGACCTCAACGGCGATTTGGTTCTCGCCCGGCTGCAGGTAGGTCGTGATGTTAAACTCCGAAGGCTCCATGCTCCCCTGCGAGTAGCCGACCTGCTTGCCATTGATCCAAACATAGAAGGCACTCATCACCCCCTCGAAGCGCAGGAAGGTCTGCCCGTCCGACCACCCCTCGGGTAGCGTAAACGAGCGACGATACTGCCCCACGGGGTTACGCTCTTCGAAGGTCGTAAATTTCTGTTTCGGAGTTCCCATCACCCGCGGCGGATCAATCTTAAAGACGTAGCCCGCCGAGGCGTAAATCGGTGTACCATATCCGTTTACCTCCCAGTTAGCCGGCACGGGAAATGCCGTCCATGCACGATCGTCAAAGTCCGTGCGATAGAAATCCACCACACGCTCGTCGGGATGCTTCGTCCAACGAAATTGCCAGGTACCATTGAGCAGCAGCGTCCGATCGCCCTTCACCTCGCCAAAGGGGATAAACGAGGCGCGCGCCGGCTCGCGGTTGATTTGCAACACATGGTGGTTCTCCCAATCGGGCGTCGAGGCCCATGTCGGGGCGGTAATTACGGCTGCCGCCAGCAGCATCAAAAGTCGTTTCATAGGTTACTGAACATCCAACGATTCAAAGGCCAATCCCGAAAGCTCCTCACCCGAGAGGATCACACGGTATTCGCCGGCATTGATATAACTTCCCGAAGTGGTGCTCAACACGCGCCACTTCTCACCCAGGTCAGGCAACAGCACCTCCTGATCGCGTAACGTCACCCCATTCGGAGCGATCAATTGCAGACGCAGCGGCACCTGCCGACCTGTAAAATTGACATACTTAAAGCGGAAGGCATAGACCTGCGCCAGACCCGTCTGGATGGTCCACTCGATGCTGCCTGCGCCGCCCTCGAAGAAGACACCCTCGCGTTTGCGGAGCAGCTCTACGTGGTGCTTGCCCTCGATCTTGGCCTGTTCGGCCTCATAGGTGACCGTCGGGCGGGTATCCGGCTCTTCGGGCAGCTCCTCCTTCGGTGTTTTGGCCACTACATCACGCTCGGCAGCAGCCCAACTCCAGGTCGAGGCGGGCATGTCGGCTGCACGCGTCTCACGATCAGTCGTTGCAATGGCAATGGCCGAGATCACCGCCTGACCGGCTTTGACCTCCGGGAAGTCGATCGTCAGTTCACCGCCTTCCACCTGCACCTCAACCACCTGTTTGAGCGCACCATCGTGCCCCTTCTCGGCCCAGATATCGAGGTCATCGACCACCGTGCGACCATTCACGGCCACATCGAACAGACGCAACCCCTCGCAGTCGGTACCCCAACCGCCGCCCGTGCCATGCCACGGCTCGACAAAGTAAAGCTCTACCCGATAGCGTCCATCCGGCACCGCAAAGCGATAGTTGAGCTTATGACGACCAAAGCGGAACGACTGGAAGAGTTCCCAATCGCGCGTGCCACGAATCGGATCAAAGGTGCGACGTTGGCTGGCCAAATAGGGCGAAAGCGACTCAAAATCGGCACTCCAAGAGCGCGAATAGCGTACATCGTCCGTATCCCAAACCTGTCCGAATGAGTCGGTATAGCGATCGCCACCACAATTTACACGGTAGAGGTAGTTATACCCCTCAGCTCCCTGCACGAGCGGTTTGGCCTCTGCATAAAGAGCCTCAAAATGGGGCGCCTGCTCCAAGCCTTGGAGCACAATCATATCCTCGGCAACCGCCTTACCGCCATAATAAGCTACCGCACGCAGCACGTTGTACTGTACCAAGCGGTGCTCCCACGTAAAGTGCGTACCTACGCCCTGTTGGCGTTTGCGACCCAAGAAACATTTCGGATTATCGACCGCATCGTTGTACAAGAGCACCGAGTCGCAGTTGCTATAGGCCTCGATCGTCGCCCGACGAGCTCCCGTAGCAAAACGATCGGCCCACGTGTGCGAAACGAGATAGACCATCGGGTCTTTTTTGGGCGAAATGTAGTTGGCGCGGTACATGTAGTAGACATCGTTCGGCTCCTCCCACGGAGTGACCAAACCCTTGTTGTTGAAGGGGCCAACCTTGTCGATACGGCGATAGCCCTCCTCGGGCTGACGACGTCCCGGATTGTCGTGGCTACTATAGATCCATTGGAATTGGCCACACAGACGCGCCTTATTCTCCTCGGCCAGACGCACCTTGGTCTCCATGAGCAAGGCCATTCGATCCTCACTCCAGCCACCGGCCGGGTCGAAGCCCTGCAGCTCCTCGTGGAAGCCCGTCGTACGCCAGGCGCCATACTCGCCATTGAGCAACTGCGTGGGTCGCGAGAGCTCCTCGCCATAGGCAAACAGATCGCCGCCATACGTACCGCTCCAATTCTGCACGACGTTCCAATCCGTGCCCACACCGCCGTTGCAGGTGGTCACCGGACGCATCGTGGCCGACGTGGGATCCATCTCGCGGATGATAGCGACACACTCCTCGGCAAAATCACGCGGCAGCACACTCTCGTTCTGCAAGCCCCACATCATCACCGAAGGGGAGTTTCTGCGCTCCTTGACCCAACGGCGCAACATCAACTTGAAATTCTCGCGGAACTCGGGCGTGTCGTACCAAATATGGGCCGAAAGTTGCGTCCAGAAGAGGATGCCGTGCTTATCCCAATAGCCTTGATAGTCCAAATGGTGTGGCTGATGCGCATCGCGGAAGGCATTGAAACCGGCAGCGCGCATCTGCTTGACACGAGCAGCCACCTGCTCGTGCGAGAAGGCATGGCTCTGACCAAATTGGTGCTCATATTCGCAAACACCGTTGATGAAGGTCGGCACCCCATTGACATAGAAACGTCCATCGCCATCTTGGCGGAAGCAGGGCCACGAGAAGGTACGAATGCCGTAAGGGGTCGTGATCTCGTCCGTCGTACGTTTGCCGCCATCGCGTTTGATCATCGAGGCCAACGAATAGAGATAGGGTCGTTCGGGCGACCAAAGCTCAGCCTGCTCGACCACGGCCTGTTGCTCGACGATCTTCGTCTCACCTGCCTCGAGCGTCACCTCCTCGACCAAGCGGAAGGTCTGGCCGCCGTTGGCGTTCGAGAGTTTATTGACCACCTGAATCGTCTCGCGGTGATCGGTGTAGTTCTTCACCTCGGTACGAATATGCACCGTGCGATTGTCTGCCTCGTTCCAGATGTGCACGCCAAAGGGCTCGATACGGATCTCGTCCGTAACCTCAAACTTCACCGGACGGAAGATGCCGAGCGGCTGCGAACCCTCGCTAAAGCCCACCTCCGACGAGCAACCTCCGCACACCCACGGCATGTCGGCAATCAACGACGGATGTTCGGCCTTGACCTGCAAGCAGTTCTCACCCGAGGCCTTCACGTAGTCGGTCACATCGAGCGAGAGGACCGTGCGACCCACCGGATGACGACCCAGATCGTGTCCGTTGAGCGTGATCGTAGCGTAGGTGCCGACGCCCTCAAAGTGCAGGAAGGCGCGTTTGCCCTGCAAGGCCGGAGCCTCGAAACGTTTCTCGTAATGGGCCGTGCCGTGCAGGTTGCCATGCAGCAGTTGGCGATAGCCATAATAATCGTCCCAATTGTGGGGCACGGTCACCGTTTGCGGCCTGTTTTCTGCCCCCTCCAACCAGGTGGTCCACCCCGCGGCGAGTTCGGTCACCTCACGTCGTTTTTTGCGCTCGGGAGCCGGGAACGAGACCTTCGATCGGCCCATCGGGCGGCTCGTAGCGACCGCGATACCGCGCTGATCGTCGTTATTGACAGCACAATAGAAGTGATAGACCACCCCGTCGTGTTTCACGACAAAACTCTTGTGGGCAAACAGCTCGTCGTAGGGTTTGGTCGGATAGATCAGATCATCGCCCTGCCAATCGTCCCACGTCACCATGTCGTAGGAGCAGGCAAAGGTATTATAGGCCTTGTAGGGGCGGCTCGGATTGAAGGCCGAGAAGTAGAACATGACATACAGATCGCCCATCTTGGCAATCTGTGCATCGCCCGTGATCGTCCCCTGTGCCTCGTGCGAGAAGATCGGGTTCCCTTCATAGCGACGCCACTTGGTCATGTTATCCGACAACGCGATACCGATGCGTTCGCCCTTGAAACCCGTCTCGGGATTCTTACCACCGGCGTTGTAATACATCACAAAGGGGGCACCGAGTGTTTCGCTACGATCCCAATAGACCATACTTTTATACTGCACCAGGCTCTCCCACCACTGCACATCACGATCGTGGATCGAGAGGATCGGTCGCTTCGGAGCCTGCCACTCGTGCGCCTCGGTCGGGTCGCCCTTCGTCGAGGCCAGACCAACATGCAACGGACCATTGACCGCCTCATAACCCGTACCGGCACCACCGATATAGGTCATCCAGCGACGCCCCTTATAGCGTTGCAGGGCATACGATCCGCCCCACTCCATATCGACCAACGAAAGGAAGCCGCCGCGCTGATTTTCATCCCATGCGCCATCGCGGTACGAGAGCACCCGTCCCAGCGTACGCCACTCCAGCAGGTTGTCGCTCTCGGCCAGCCACGTTTCGTAGCCACGACCATCCTGCGCCCCTTTACCATTGTAGAGCACATAGGTCATATACCAGCGATCCCCCTCGCGAAACACGGTCGGGCAATCGATCTTGGCCTTGTTGGTCGTCGGAGCAATGACCAGACCATATTTATAAGGTGTACGGGCCTCCTCATAGACCTCGGCCATACGCTCCTGCGAGACGTGTGTCTGCGCCACGAGCGTCGTGGCCATCATCAGGCTGCCAAGCAGCAAAAAGAGTTTTTTCATCAATTAGTTTTTAGAATACCAGGAAGTATCTGCAACCAGCATAATTTGGCGAGATTGCTTCGATTAGTAGAACAGCCAATCACACTCCTCATCCGATCCGGCCAGACCCACATTGCGGTTCTTGAGCGCGCTATCGGTAAAGCCCAACACCAGCAGATAGCCGCGCGGCAGCGTCACCGAGTGGCTGCCCGCCTCGAACGAGTAGGGATGCACATTGGCCAACGCCCAGCCCTTCACGCTCACGGCATTGGTCAAGAGCGGCTCGGCCTGATTGTAGTCGTTGGCCGTAGCATCGGTCTCGAGCTTCGGAGCGTGGGCAAAACGCTTGTTATCGCCCTTGAAATAGGCGACAAGCAGTTTCACGGGTTTCTCGCAGGTAAACTCGAAGGTCGTCGCCTCGCTGCGTTTCTTCTCACCATCAAAGACAAAGGCCGTCAGCCCCTCCAACTCGGGAGCCAGACCGTCCACCACCAATTCCGGACGATTCGAGAAGAGCGAAGCACCCTCCTTCAACGTCGTGCGGCGGAACGTACCCTGCAACTGCACAGCAGCATCTTGGGCCTGCACCAACTCCACCTCGGCGCCCTTACCATCGTTCTTGAGCAGCTCGATATTGGCCTTCAAAGCGGCCAACTCGGCCTCGTAGTGGGGCAGCATCTCCTCCCAGGTCTTATTCTTGGCATCGCCGCCACTGATCGGGATACGACGTTGCTGCGTCTGCATGCTGTTGGCATAGTGATAGCTGTCGCGCGTCAGATTGACCAATTCGCGGTAGTAGCCGAGGCTCTTTTCGAGCAGTGGCACAGCGGCATCCAGGTAGGCCACATCCTTCGACCACTGATAGCGCAACACCTCGGCCGCCGCCTTCACCTTCCAGCTGAAGGCATTGGCAAAGGCTCGGTAGCAACGCATATCATTCTTCACACGCGCTAACTCGGCCTCGTTACGATCGCCCTCGACCTGCTCAATGGCTGCCACAGCCGCCTCACCGTGGGCTACACACTCTTCGATGAGCGTCAGCGGCATCTCGCCACCGGCAATGTGCGGCTCACCCTTAAACTCCTTCTCGATATACTCGATCAGCTTCTCACCCTCCGGGCCGCAGCTCTCGTAGAAGCCCGGGTAGATCGTATATTTATAGGGATTGACCAGCTGGCTCATAAACATACCGAGCAGCAAGGTCTGGCGGTTACCCTCCGTGATACCAAAGCGACGCAGGAACTTCGGGGCGATCTCTCCGGCCTCTTCGTAGGCCGTACGAATCGCAGCACCCCCCTCGACCGACGTCCCGAAGTACTCGGCAAAGGTCTGATCCCAGAAGGCGATCTCCTCGGCACGGTCACGGCGGCAATTCCACGCATAGCGACCCCACGCCTTATACCAAGCCCAATCACGATCCAACTGCTCGAGGCGCGAGCCATCGGCCAGTTTATCGGCCGCGTAGGGCCAATCCCAATAGGAGGCCTGCGGATAGAGGTGCAGGGCATTGGCACCATGCACATCATGCATCGCCTGTACGGTCTTCTGCGTAAAGTCGGGCGAAGCCCAGCGGAAGGGCTCCAGGTTGGCCAGAATGTGCACGTTCGAGATATGGGTCGAGCCGAGCGAGCTCAAATCCTTGTGAATCTCACCCCAAGGGCCACGCGGCGTATAGGTCGTCAGCGACTCGCCGTTGTATTTGTGCATCGTATAGAGGTTCTTGTAGATGGGCAGTGCGGCATCCATCACCATGCGGCAATTCGTATCGTGCGCACGCAACAACACGGGCGGCTCATCGGTGCGGCCCAAGGCCTTCAAACCATCCTTGACACCCGGCAGAATGGTCTTCGTAAACCACTCCACATCATCCTCGTAGGTCGCCATAGCCTCACCCAGGCAGACCAGCAGACCCACGTTCGGATACTTTTCGACAAAGGCTGCCACGCTCTTGCGCGTATAGTCGCTCACGAGCGGTGTGATCGGGCGGTTGCGATCCTGAGTCCGCAGCCCATAGTGCTCGGCAAAGGGTTTCGAGAGCAGGATGTTATAGAACATCTGTATGACGAAGATACCACGCTTTGAGGCCTCATTCGTAATAAACGAATAGATCTCCTCGTTCTTGCGGAAGGTCTCCTCGTCCACCTCTACGGCAAAGGGATAATCCTCCAATCGCACCAGCGAGGCAAAGGGGTGGCCATTCCACAGATAGACCGAGTTCATGCGATTCTCGACCAGCATATCGAGGTACTTCACCCACAGCTCTTTATCGTAGAACCAAGGGAAGGTTTCGGGCGTGTAGGGATACTCATAGACCGTGCGTCCGGGCAGGTAGTAGGGCTTCTGCACACCGATGCAGGTGCCGCGCAGCACCATCTCGGGGGCATCCTCAAAGTGCTCCGGAGCGGTCAATTCCCCAGCCGCCTCCATGCGGTCGATCAATTCGCGGCAGCCATAGAGCAGACCATTACCATCTTTACCCGTCACGCGGATCGTCGTCTCCTCCCGCTCGATGCGGAAGCCCTCTTTCTTCAAAGCGGCCTCGCTATCGAGGGCCAGGATCACAACCTGCTCACCCTCGCTTGTCACCACCTCATGTCCCGCCTCGGTCAAGGCCTCGGTGAGGTGCTCGGCAGCAAACAGCGTCTGTGCATTCGGCTCTTCGGGCAGGCGCAACTCTACGGTCGGCTTGCAGTCCCAATATTGGTAGCAGAGGTAGCCGGCAACGGCTATCACAACCACCCAAAACAATCTCTTCATCATTATTTAGTTTTCGTAGTTCAAATTAGTTAGTATGCAACAACACGATCCACGCCGGCCTCGATCTTCACCGGATCGGCCTGACCGGGCAGATAGAGCAGACCCTCACCTGCCGTAGCTCGTACGCGCACCTCGTGCGGCGTGACCGAGACATAGATCTCACCCTGCGGTGTGGGGATCGTACCCTCCATCCACTCCAGACCGCCCAGGACGGGACGCACCTCGTAGGTGGCATAGCCCGGCGTCGTAGGTTTCACTCCGAGGTAGTAGCGACCCAGCAGATAGATCGGCGAAGCACCCCAAGCATGGCAAAGGCTCTTGCCATAGGGACGGCCATACATCTGCAGATGCTCACGGCCCTGCTCCTCGGGGTTGTACTTCTCCCAGAACGAGGTAGCCCCCTCGCGGAGCATACCACCCCAATAGGCCTTCATCTCGCGCATAACGGCCTCCTGCTCGCCCAGCACACAGAGTGCTTCGAGCTCATAGAAACGCATGTAGGGGGTCACAATCTTCAGCACGGCATCGTTGAGCAACACCGAAGATTTAATGGCCGTCTGCTCCTCGGGCGTGAGGTAGCCGTAGAAGGTGGCAAACATATTGGCATAGCGGGTCACCGCCTCGGACTGTACGCCGTCGATGCGGTTGTGTACCAAGGCCTGCTTCGCCTCGTTCCAGAAGGCCGGTTTGAGTTGGCTGCGCAACGCCTCGGAGAGCTGCTGATAATGCTCGACATCGGCCTCCTCGCCCGCCAAGGCAGCACACAGGGCCATCGTTTCCAAGCTCTTGCAGAGCAGCACCTGCTCGATCGACAGTTCGCCCTTCTTATCCAGATAGCCATCGGCCCAATCAACAAAGACCCAATCACCGGTCATGCCCTCGACCATGCCGTTGCGGTTCGTGCGACCCAACACATACTCCATCATCGTCTGCATGCGGGGGTAGATCTGCTCGACAAAGGCACGATCGCCCGTGTACATATAATAGTCGTAGATACCAATGAACCAATAGAAGGTATAGTCCATGATCGTATTCGTATGGCTCGTCACCGGATCCTTACCGCGCAACAGCCAGGTCGTGCGCTTTACACACTCCGAATCGAAGAAGAGGTAATAGTTCATCAGGTAGCTCTGCACGGCATCGCCACTCCACACCCAGCGGTCACGCTTGATGCCGTCGATGAAAAACTCACGTGTCGTGAGGTGCATCGTGTAGGCTCCCACCTCCCAGATGCGGTTCAGCTCCTCGTCGTTACACTTGAACGAGCCACGATAGCTAACCGGTGCATACTCATAGGCCATGCCGACCTGTTCGATCGTCACCCCCTGGCACACGACATAGAGGTAGCGGAAGGCCTTGCTGTTGTTGAACGTATAGAGCTCGCCACGCGGCGCAGCCATCCCCGTAGCCAGATCGATCACCTCCTCGGCCGTGAAGCGGATACGATCCAGCGTCTCACAATAGGCCGTATCTTGCGCCTCCTCGGGGCTCTCGCCATAGTAAACAGCCACCTCACCTTCGCCCTCAACACCGGCAAAGGTGACATAACCGAAGGTCTCGCGCCCAAAGTCATAGAGGCGGCCGCCCGTCACCTCCTCGACCGCTACAGCCGCCAGCGGCTCGCGGCAAAGGGTGTAGGCCGAGGGGCGTTGCTCCTTCGTAAAGTTCCAACAACCGGCCGAGGCGTAGATCGTTGCCGACGTATCGCTCGCCTTGCCGCTCTCGTCGATCCACTCCTTATCCTCGTAGGTCACCCGCCACGCGCTGTTCGTGCGCACACTCTTACCCTCGACATAGAGAGCCGGCGGGGTAGCCTGATTCCACACCTTGATATTGAGGTTGTGGCGACCGGCCGGCAGGAGGAATTTCGACGGCATGCCAAATTGCAGTTTGCCATCAAGTTTGATGTTGAAAATGCCCTCCACGGCGATCTCCACCTCCTCGGCCTCGGCCAGATCGACCTCGGTCGAGAACTCCACCGTCACATAGTGGCTATCCGCCTTCCAGAAGGGCGGGAAGAAGGCTCCGCGCTCCGTGCGACGGTTGTTCATGCGGTTGCCGAGCCAAATTTCGTAGTCGCCCGGATACCAGATCCAGGTTGCCTGATTAGAAGTCGTCGCCATAGCGTTCGCGTGTGATTTGTTCCAAACTCTTACCACGGGTCACCGGAGCCCAAATCGTACCGATGAGCAGCGAGATGACAAAGAAGGCCAACATGATCGAAGCGGCCACCGTAAAGCCCTCACCTTTTTCACCGTAGATATGGACGAATACCATACCCCAGACGGCCGACAGACCGCGCACGACAAAGAACATGACGCCCTGCGCCGCGGCACGATATTTGGCCGGGAAGAGCTCCGAAGCCCACAAAGCATAGAACGACTGCACCGAGATACCGGCCTGCAAAGCCCACAGCAGCGTGAAGAAGATCAGGCCCTGCATGCTATTGACGCCCAAGAAGATCACAATCACCCAAGCCAGCACACCGAAGCTCACGCCCACGGCATAGAGCCAACGCTGATTGACGCGATCGACGATCAGCGAGAAGAAGAAGGTCGTCAGGATGATCACCAGCCACTGACCGGCCGAGAGCATATTGGCATACTCGTTCGAGAGACCTCCGGCCGTCTCGTAGATGTGGGGTTGGAACATACCCATCACCGAGCAGACGAGGTTCCACGTCAGGTACATACCGGCCAGGAACAGCATCGTGAGGATATTGGTCTTGTTCGTAAAGAGCTTACCGAACGAGGCAAAGACGCTCCCCGCCTTCGGAGCCTGTTGTTCGGCCGCCTTGGCAGCCTTCCACTCGGCCGACTCGTCCAGACGACGCTGCAGCAGCCAGGCAATAAAGGCCACGACAAAGAGCGAGAAGAATACAATGCGGCTCGAGAAGACATGCAGCGCTGTGCCCTCTACCCCGAAGAACGAGCCAACCCACGCCACCAACGGATAGGCGACACCACTGTCAGCAGCACCGGTCGGCGGAGCCAGCAGCGTACCGAGCAGCAGGATAATGAGCGGACCGATACCCCATGCCATCTGCGAGATACCGATGTTGCGGCCACGGTTGCCCACCTCCGAATTCTCGGAGATATAGGTCCACGACGCCGGCACACCGACACCGACCGAGATACCCGTCACGAGGAAGCCGGTGAGCAACATCGGGAAGTTGATCGAACACATGATCAGTGCCACACCAAACATGTAGATCAACATGTTGTAGGTGTAGATAGCCTTGCGGCCAAACTTATCGGCCAGCACACCGCCGATGATCGCGCCAATAGCGGCACCGAGGCAGTTGGCCGAGATGGCATTCAGCCAACCGAGGTCACCCTCCGAGAGGCCAAGATAGTTCTGCCAGAGGGTCAGGCCACTGGCACCGGCGACAATAGCACCGGCATCGAGATAGTTGGTCAGCGAAACGGCCAACGTACTTTTGAGGGAAGTTTTTTGAGCCATATTAGGTAAAATTCAAAATTCAAAATTTAGCATGTAGCATGCTGTTCAGTTTCAGTGGTGAAAAGGCGCTGACAAGTGAAAGTTCAAGGCTTGCGAAGCGCGCAAAACAGCAGTTTACCGAGCGTAAATGAGGATTTTGCGGGCGAGCGTAACGCAGAAATTTCGCTTGTCAGGGTCTTTTTATCTTGCCAGCGGCATCCACACGGTCATCTCGGCCTTCTCACGGTTACCCCACGCAAAATAGGGGATCAGGCGAATCTTCACCTTGCCGTCAGCCTTTCCCACCTCGCGGTAGAGCGTATCCTGCCACGAATCCTCGTTGATCAGGCGGGCCTCACCCTCTAAGGCGATCATCTTCGAGCCCTCGATCTCGATGGGCACCTCCGTGAAGTGCATGTCGGCCGGGATCAAGACGTTGTCGATCTTTTTGCCGCCCTCGATGTCGCAGCTCTCCAGGCAATAAACAAGCGGACCACGCTTCACCACCGTCTCGTTGCGGCTCTCCTCCACCAGCGGATGCGACTCCAGCAGTTTCGGACGCATCTCCAGCTCCAGCTCCACGCGATCACCACGTTTCCATGCTCGCTCGATGGTGGCATAGGTATTGGCCTTCGTAGCCACCTCTACCGGCTGACCGTTCAGCTTCACAGTCGCCTGATCGCACCACTCGGGAATGCGCAGGTGGAGCTTCATCGGTGCCTTCTTGGCCACCTCGGCAAAGGTCAGCACGATCTTGCCGTCGTAGGGATAACCCGTCTTCTGCTCCACGACAAAGGGCTGACCCAGGTAGGTCGTCTTCAGCTCGCTCTCGCCATAGAGGTTGCACCAGAGGGCCTCCTCGCTCATCGTGTAGGCATAATTCTGTGCCTCGCAGATCGTACGCAGCGTATTGGGCGGGCAGCAGTTGCAGAGTTTGATATACTCCTCGCGCGTCTTCGACCAACGCAACGTGTAGGGGAAGTCGGCCGACAGGCGCAGCGGGTTGGTGTAGAAATAGTGCTTACCGTCGAGGCTTACACCGCTCAACACGCTGTTGTAGAGGGCCGTCTCGACAATCTCGGCATATTTGGCATCACCCGTCGATTGCAACATGCGCCAATTGAAGAGCATGTTACCGATATTGGCACAGGTCTCGTTATGGGCGGTCGATTGCGGCAGCTGGAAGGCACGGCCATAGCTCTGGTGTACCTTCTGGATCGAGTCCGGCTCATAGGCCGTACCATCGGGCGACGTACCATCGTAGAGGGCACCGCAGGCACCCGTGATGTACATCTTGCGCGTCACGATATCCTTCCAGATGCTCTTTAGGTTCTTCATCAGCTGCTCCTCACCCGTCTCGGCATAGACATCCGCCACACCGGCATAGAGGTAATTAGCACGCACGGCATGACCCATGGCATTGTACTGCTCGCGGAAGGGGATACGATCCTGGTTGTCGTCCGTACCATTCTCGACCATACCACGAATGTCAATCAGGTTCTTCGAGAGGGCCAAATAGCGCGGATTGCCCGTAGCGCGGTACATCTCCACCACACCCATGTAGTGCGACGGGCAGATGGCGTTACGTGCCAGCTCGGCCGAGGCGGTCTCGTAGAAGAGGCAGAGGAAGTCGGTCGCCTTGATTGCCGCCTCGAAGAGCGTACGCTTACCCGTAGCGCGGTAGTGCGTAATACCGGCCATCATCAGGTGACCGAGGTTATAGGTCTCGAAGTTCAGACGGTTGGCGAAGGCACCCTTCTCGTCGGCACCACCCACCTTCGTGCCGATAGCCTGCTGCTTATGGTTGTGGGCATGGGTATCGACACCGCGGTTGCGCTCGTCGATAATGACCGGCGTATGGATATAGCCATCCTCACGTTGTGCCTTGACCACGCGGGCGATAAAGTCATCCATAATCTTGTCCAACTCGGGATTCTTGGTCACGGCATAGACCGCAGCCACACCCTCCAACCACTTGTACATATCGCCATCGTGGAACGGAGGACCGTCGTGATGGCCCTCACACTCACCGGCTGCAATCTCGAAGTTACGCAGACCGTGCGAAAGGTCGGCATTGCACCAAATATCCCACATGTGCTGCACCGAGGTGTTGCTGTACACATCGAAGCGTTCGCCCCAGAAGCCGCCCGTCCAACGTACAGCTCCGAGGGGCACATTGGCCATCTTTGAAAATTCACTCTTACGCATATCCGTAAGACCGGCCGTAGCGGCATCTTGAGCCACTACCGATGATGCGGTCAACGAAGCCGTCGCCACCGCAACAAATACAAAAAATCGTTTTAGCATAAAGGTTATGTAGTAAAAATTATATTATCTCTAAACAAAGATACGTTATATTTTTTATAAAAAGAGGTATAGTTTCAAAAACCGCAAAAAAAATAGCAATAATTTATAGCTCGTTCGGGCTTTTCTTGCTAATATTGTAACGTGGAATAGCATGGGCCTTTCCGAGCCTTTCGAGGCAACAAGATCGACGCATGCAACTACCTAATAACGAGCAGAAAACAAATTAAAAGAGACAAATAAAAAACCGCTAACACAATGAACAAGATTTTCACCAAAAGCCTGCTTTTTGTGGCAGCACTTGGATTCGCATCGGGTGTTGGAGCGCAAGATCGCATCCACTACACCGGATCGGAACTCTCGAATCCGAACCTGCACGACGGAGGTCTATCGCCCGTCGTCGGTGTCCACAACATCCAGACCATGCGCGCCAACCGCAAATTGCCCTATGCGACCAACGGCAACGGCTGGACCTACAACCACCAGTCGATGATGGCCTATTGGCGCGGCTCGTTCTACATGCACTATCTGTGCGACCCGGTCGATGAGCATGTACCCCCCTCGATGACCATGTTGCAGACCTCGAAGGATGGTTACACGTGGACCGATCCCGAAGTGCTCTTCCCGGTCTATCGCATTCCGGACGGCTTTACGAAGGATGGCACGGTGGTGGCCAAGAATATGGATGCCATCATGCACCAGCGCGTCGGTTTCTACATCTCGAAATCGGACCGTCTGCTGGCGATCGGCAATTACGGTATTTCGCTCTTCCCGAAGGATGATCCGAACGATGGCAACGGCATCGGGCGTGTCGTACGTGAGATCTACGAGGACGGATCATTTGGCCCGATCTACTTCATCTATTTCAACCACGCCTTCAACGAGAAGAATGTCGCCTACCCGCACTACACCCGCTCGAAGGATAAGGGGTTCCGTGCTGCCTGCGAGGAGATTTTAGCCAATCCGCTGCAGCGCATGCAATGGGTTGAGGAGGCCGATCGTAACGATCCGCTCATCCCGCTCCATAAGCCCTACAAGGCCTTCTGCAGCTACACGCTCGACGATGGACGCATTGTCTCGCTTTGGAAGCATGCGCTGACCTCGATTTCGGAGGATGGCGGTAACACCTGGGCCGAGCCGATCGCCCGCGCCAAAGGCTTTGTCAATTCAAACGCCAAAATCTGGGGACAACGCCTCTCGGACGGCTCATTTGCTACGGTCTATAACCCCTCGGAATTCCGTTGGCCGCTGGCCATTTCGCTCTCGAAGGACGGTTTGGAATACACGACCCTGAATCTGATCTACGGCGAGGTGCCCCCGATGCGCTATGCCGGTCAGTATAAGTCGTTTGGCCCGCAGTATGTACGCGGCATACAGGAGGGTAACGGTGTGCCCGAGGATGGCGATCTGTGGATCACCTACAGCGTCAATAAGGAGGATATGTGGGTCAGCCGCATTCCGGTCCCCGTACAGCAGGAGGCTACGGCCCACGCCGACGAAGATTTCTCGCAATTCAAGCAGCTCTCGGAGCTGACCATGTGGAACCTCTATTCGGGCGTATGGGCCCCCGTA
This sequence comes from Alistipes sp., assembly GCA_017437045.1. Classification (GTDB taxonomy): domain Bacteria; phylum Bacteroidota; class Bacteroidia; order Bacteroidales; family Rikenellaceae; genus Alistipes. Next base: position 37,795 of record JAFSBY010000041.1, on the reverse strand, counting down.
TCGCTCGAAGAGAAGGGAGGCCGCACATGGCTCACACTCAAGGATAAAGACCCCTTCTTCGATGCCAAAGTCGAGCGCAAAATTCCCCATACGCGCGAGCTGACGGTCGAGTTCGACTTGATGGCCGAGCAGGCCGACCGCGGCCACCTCGAGATCGAGTTTGTCGATGACGAGGGCACGGCTTGTGCCCGCATCGACCTGACCGACCAGGGCGAGATGCGCTCGAAGGGCGGTGCCCGCTACGGCCGCGTCGTAAACTACGAGCCGGGGAAGGTCTACCACGTGAAGGTCGATATCACGCTCGAGAATCGCAATTCGACGGTCTATATTGATGGTAAAAAGACCACGACCCGTATGTTATTTGCTCCGGTAGAGTCGATCGAGCGCGTCGTATTCCGCACCGGAGCACGTCGCCACCACCCGACCGTCGATACGTGGGCAGACCAATTCGACGATCTGCCGCGCTGCAACGAGGCGGATCCCGAGGCTACGTACCGCATCGGATCGTTCAAGAGCATTTCGCGCGACGTAAATGGCACGGCCGCCGTGCTGCACTATGCCGACTTCGCCCACTATGCCGAGCGTTTCAACGCCATGGAGGACGAAAATATCGTGCAGGCTATCCCCAACAGCGCATCGTCGGCCTGGATGGAGCAGAATATTCCCCTGTTCGAGTGCCCGCAACACAATTTCGAGGAGCTCTTCTACTACCGTTGGTGGACGCTCCGCAAGCACATCAAGGAGACGCCCGTAGGTTATGGCATGACCGAGTTCTTAGTCAATCGTTCCTATGCCGACAAATACAACCTGATCGCCTGCGCCATCGGTCACCACATCTACGAGAGCCGTTGGCTCCACAACCAGGATTATCTGAATCAGATCATCCACACGTGGTATCGTGGCAACGAGGGTAAACCGATGGCCAAGATGATCAAATTCAGTTCGTGGAATCCCAACGCGGTATGGAATCGCTACCTGGTGAACATGGACAAGGCCTATCTGACAGATCTGTATGCCGACCTGAAGGCCGAGTATGCCTATTGGGAGGAGACGCACCGTCTGCCCAACGGTCTCTATTGGCAGGGCGACGTGCAGGATGGCATGGAGGAGTCGATCAGCGGCGGCCGCAAAAAGCAGTATGCCCGTCCGACGATCAACAGCTACATGTATGGTAACGCCAAAGCATTGGCCGAGGTGGCCCGTCTGTTGGGTAACCAGGCCGACGAGCAGCTCTATGAGCAGAAGGCCGCCGAGATCAAGGAGCTGATCTACACGAAGCTCTGGAACGACGAGCACGGCTTCTTCGAGACGATGCGCGGCGAGGAGCGATCGAACGTTCGCGAGGCGATCGGTTACATCCCCTGGTACTTCAATCTGCCCGAGAAACAGCACGAGAATGCCTGGCTGCAGATCAACGACAAGGAGGGCTTCGATGCCCCCTATGGTCTGACGACGGCCGAGCGTCGCCACCCCGAGTTCCGCACGCACGGTGTGGGCAAATGTGAGTGGGATGGTGCCATCTGGCCCTTTGCCTCGTCGCAGACGCTGACTGCGCTGGCCAACTACCTCAACACGGAGAAGGATCCCGTGGTGACCGAGCAGAGCTATTTCCGCCACATGGAGCTCTATGTCGAGTCGATGCACCACCGTGGCCGCCCCTACATCGGCGAGTATCTCGACGAGGTGACCGGCTATTGGCTCAAGGGCGACCAGGAGCGCGCCCGCTACTACAACCACTCGACCTTCAACGACCTGATGATCACCGGCTTGGTGGGTCTTCGTCCGCGTGCCGACCGCACACTGGAGGTCAATCCGCTCATTCCGGACACCGAGTGGGATTGGTTCTGCCTGGACAACGTTCTCTACCACAACCACATCATCACGATCGTTTGGGATCGTCATGGCGACCGCTACCATCTGGGCAAGGGTCTGACCCTGCTCGTCGATGGCAAGAAGGTAGGCCACAACGAGAATCTGGATCGTATCATCTGCGAAAACGTTCTCTAAACCATGCGTTTAGTTCGATACCTACTACTCCTGACCACGCTGATCAACTCGTGGACCGCTTCGGCGCTCGAGATCAAGCAGTTGCTGTGTGAATTTCGCCCGGCACCGCTCGCTCTCGACACCGCTACCCCCCGCTTCGGCTGGCAACTGACCGGCCGACAGGGGTCGAGCCAACAGTCGGCCTACGCCATCGAGGTGATTGATGAGCAAGGGACGATCGTCTGGCAAACGGGCAAAGTGCACTCCGCAAAGAGCCAATTAGTGCCCTATGGCGGTGGTGCGCTGCAGCCCATGAACCCCTACCGTTGGCGTGTGCAGGTGTGGGATCAGCAGGATCAAGCCTCGGCATGGAGCCAATGGGGCACCTTCCGTTTAGCTCCAACGGCCGCATGGATGGATGCCGACTGGATCGGCGCCATCACCTATGCCGATGCCGCCATGCCCGCAGGCCGTAAGTTCCATGGCGGAGAACTCAAGAAACCCGAGGTGCGTGCCGCGTGGGATGCTGTCGATTCGCTGGCTTGGCGTTCGATCCAACTTCGCAAGGAGTTCTCGACCCCGAAACCCATTGCCGAAGCCGTCATTTACGTCTGCGGATTGGGGCACTACGAACTCTCGCTCAACGGACAGAAGGTCGGCCAGAGCGAATTTGCCCCCCTCTGGAGTGATTACCACAAAACGGTCTATTACAACACGTACGACGTAACCGAGCAACTCAACCGCGGCGAGAATGCCGTAGGCGTGCTGCTGGGCAACGGATTTTACAACATCGCCGATCGCAAGCGTTACCGCAAGCTGCAAATCGGCTTCGGCCCCGAGACACTCAACCTGAAGATGCGCATCCGCTACACGGACGGCAGCGAGCAGATCGTCGCCTCGGACAGCACGTGGCGTTACACGCTCAGCCCGATCACCTTCAACACGATCTACGGCGGCGAAGACTACGATGCCCGTCTCGAACAAGCCGGCTGGGACACCGCTCATTTCGACGATGCGGCTTGGCAGCCCGTCGTCGTGCAGGAGGCTCCGCGCGGAGTACTCACCCCGCAGCAGGCCCCGCCCGTACAGATCATGCAACGCTACGGAGTCAAAGAGTGGCACAAACTGACCCCCGAGGAGGTTGCGCAGGCCTCCGTGAAGACCAAGCGCACGGTCGATCCGTCGGCCATCCTGCTCGATATGGGGCAAAACATGGCCGGCTTCCCCGAGATTCGCGTCAAGGGTAAGCGCGGGCAGCAGATCACGCTGGTGGTCGCCGAAGCCAAAAACGACTTCAACGCCACCGAGCAGCGTCAGACCGGCCGCCAGCACTACTACACCTATACGCTCAAGGGCGAGGGCATCGAGACCTGGCATCCACGGTTTTCCTACTACGGATTCCGCTATATCCAACTTGAAGGGGCAGTACTGAAGGGGATGAAAAATCCGTCGAAGCTGCCCGTCATGGAGCAGATCAACGCCTGCTTCGTACACAATGCAGCGGCCGATGTCGCCACGTTTGAGAGCAACATCGAGGTCTTCAATGCCGCCCATCGGCTCATCCACCACGCCGTGCGCAGCAACATGCAATCGGTATGGACCGACTGTCCCCACCGCGAAAAGCTCGGCTGGCTGGAGCAGGTACACCTCAATGGTCCGGGTCTGCACTACAACTACGACCTGACGACCTACCTGCCGAAGGTCATGCGCGACATTGCCGACGCACAACGACCCAACGGCATGATCCCAACCACGGCACCCAACTACGTCATCTTCGAGGGGCCGGGCATGGATGTCTTCCACGACTCGCCCGAGTGGAGCATCACGGTCATCATGGCTCCGTTTATGTATTACGAGGCCTATGGCGACGATCGCCTGATCCGCGACTATTACCCTGCCATGCGTCGCTGGGTGGACTATCTGACCTCCCGTGCGGAGGGGCACCTGATCGACTTCGGTCTGGGCGATTGGTACGACTACGGCGATTTCCGTGCCGGATTCTCTCGCAATACCCCCATTGGGTTGGTAGCCTCGGCTCACTATTACCTCGGAGCTACGCAACTCTCCAAAGCGGCCGAGATGGTCGGCAACAGCTACGACAAAGCCTACTACACGACCCTTGCCGAGCAGATCAAGGAGGCCTTCAATGCCAAATACCTCGATCCGGTGACCAAGCAATATGGCTCCGGCAGCCAATGCAGCAACGCCCTGCCGCTCTTCCTCGAAATGGTACCGACAGCCGACCGTCAAGCCGTGCTCGACAACCTCGTGGCCGATATTCGGGCACACGGCACCCGCCTGACTACGGGCGATGTCGGCAACCGCTATCTATTCCAGACGCTGGCACGCAACGGGCTCAACGATCTGATGTTCGAGATGCACAACCACTGGGAGGCTCCGGGTTACGGGTTCCAACTCAAATACGGCGCTACGACCCTCACCGAGCAGTGGGATCCGCGCCAGGGATCCTCGTGGAATCACTTCATGATGGGTCAGATCGACGAGTGGTTGTTCCGCTCGCTCGTGGGCCTGCAGCCCGATGCCAACGGCAAGGGCTATCAAGAGGTGACGATCGCCCCCGAGATGGTGGGTGACGAGACCCGCGTCAAGGCAACCTACCAATCGCTTTATGGTCTCTACACGATCGAGTGGCAACACGAGAAGGGGGCTGCCGAGCTTCGCGTAGAGGCTCCGGCCAACTGCCGCGTACGCCTCGTCCTGCCCGGACAACCGATCCAACTCTTAAACGGCGGTGAGGAGCCGATCGTGTGGCGTTCCAATCAGTAAGCAACAAGCATAATAAACCAGAATGAATATGAAGAGAATCACACTCCTGCTCGCAGCGCTCCTGCTTCTCACCTCCGGGGTGATGGCGCAAGATGAGGCACAAACCCGCTCGTTGAGCGAGGTGCTGAATGGCATTTCGACCCAATTTGGCGTCAAACTCAAGATTGAGGTGGACACGACCGGTCGCAAGGTTCCCTATGCAGCCTCGCGCATTCGTCCCTACTCGGTCGAAGAGTCGATGGACAACGTATTGAAGCTCTTTGACTACAAATTTGTCAAGCAGACGGACTCCTATTACAAGATTAAGCCCTACGAGCACCACCGCCGTACGGTCGAAGAGGGGGCGCAGCTGGTCGAGTACCTGCTTTCGCTCTACACCTCGACCGAGGCACTCGAAGCTCGAGGTGAGGTGATCCGCCGCCAGGTGCGCGAGACGCTCGATTTGGAGCGACTCCTGGCCCTGCGTGTCGAGCTCAAGCCGATCCTCTCGAAGGTGCGTAAATTCAAGGGTTACACGGTGCAGAACTTTGCCATCGAGACCCTGCCCGGGCTCTTTGTCTGTGGCTCGATCTATGCCCCCACGACCAAAGGTTCGCATCCGATCATCATCTGCCCCAACGGCCACTTTGGCGATGGCCGCTACCGCAAAGATCAGCAGCAGCGCATGGCTACGCTGGCCCGCATGGGTGCTATCTGTGCCGACTTTGACCTCTTCGGTTGGGGTGAGTCGGAGTGGCAGGTTTCATCCGTAGCACACCGCACCTCGTATGGTCAGCAGATTCAGATCCTGAACGGCATCACCATCTTGGACTACCTGCTGACCCTCCCCACGGCCGACAAGAGCCGCGTGGGTGTCAATGGCGGTTCGGGCGGCGGTGCGCACTCGGTGCTGCTCAGCGTCGTGGATGATCGCTATACGGCTCTCTGCCCTGTCGTGAGCCTTTCGTCGCACTTCGATGGCGGATGTCCTTGCGAGAGTGGCATGCCGGTCACGCAGGCCGGAGGTGGCACCTGCATGGCCGAGATGGCTGCCATCTTTGCCCCCAAGCCGTTGTGTGTAGTCTCGGACGGCAAGGATTGGACGTCGAGCGTGCCGACGGTCGAGTATCCCTACCTGCAAAAGGTCTATCGCATGTATGGTGCCGAGGAGCAGCTCTCGAATGTACACCTGGCTAACGAGGGGCACGACTTCGGTCCGAACAAGCGCAATGCCGTCTATGATTTCTTCGGTACGGCCTTCCAGCTCGACAAGAGCCAAATTGACGAGGCTGCGGTGACGATCGAGCCGTACGAGGCACTCTACTCGTTTGGTAAAGCGGGTGAGCTGATGCCCGAGCACGCGATTCGTTCGGTCAATGGGTTAGCTCCCTTCTTTGGCAAGCAGCGTGTACGTGCCGCCGCAGCGGATGAGTCGGTGCTCAAGCAGGCTCGGGAGATGGTTGCCAAGCTCGAGTTGAGCGATCCGAAGGCGATCCAAATTGCCACGACGGCGATCTACAACCACCGTCGTGCCGTGCGCGATTGGCACAACTCGCACCCCTACACGATCATCCCCGAGGTCGATAAAGCCACCGGACGCAAACTCTCGAAGGTCGAGCGCGAGATGATGGCCGATCGGACGATTCCCGCCTCGGAGCGTGCTCGCCTGATGAAGGATCTGGGGCGCGTGCTGACCCCCGAGCAGATCGAGCAGGTGCTGGACCTCTACACAATCGGCAAGGTGAATTTCACATTGCAGGGTTACAAATCGATTGTCCCTGACATGACGGCCGAGGATGAGGCCTACATCCTCGAGCAGCTCAAAATAGCTCGCAGCGAGGCGATCGACTGCAAGAGCATGAAGGCCATCTCGCAGGTCTTTGAGATCTACAAGACGAAGTGCGAGCAGCACTTCACCAACACGGGTCGTCCCTGGCGTCAGCTCTACAAGAGCTACACCGACAAGCGCAAGGCCGAGAAGAAGGCCAAGCAGGATGACGAAAAGTACATGGCCAAAAGTGAGCAGATCGTTGCCGCCCTCAACCTGACCGATTCGGCCAAAGCGGCAGCCGTCACCGAGATCGTACGCGCACATCGCACAGCGGTGGTCGAGTGGCACAACGCACACCCCTACACCTCCATCCCCGAGGTCGAGGCCAAAACGGGACGTAAACTCAACGAGGTAGAGCGCGAAATGATGGCCGACCTATCCATCCCCGCCTCGGTACGCAAAGCACTTGTCAAGGGGCTGAAGAAGCACCTCTCGGCCGAGCAGATCATCCAAATCTACGACGGTTACACGATCGGCAAGGTCGATTTCACGATGCGAGGCTACTATGCCATCATCCCCGACCTGACCGATCAGGAGGCCGCTGTGCTGCGTGGCTATTTAGAGCAGGCACGCGAGGAGGCGTTGGAGTGTCGTCGCATGAAGGCCATTTCGCAGGTATTCGAGGTCTATAAGACCAAATGTGAGCAATACCTGAACGCTCAAGGCCGCGATTGGCGCGCCCTCTTCAAGGCCTACGTCGATAAGCGCAATGCCGAGAAGGCTGCCGCGAAAGCTGCCGCCGAGAAGAAATAGACAACCCAACCGCAAACAATAATCAAACAAACTACCATAAACTTATGAAAAAGATTCTGTTATTTTTGGCCGCAGCCTGCATGGCAGCCTGCGCATCACAGCCCCAGGCCGAGGAGGCAACCGCACAGCTGCCGTGGGAGAACGGCAAATTGTGTGTTTCGGAGAATGGCCGCTATCTGCAACACGAGAACGGCACCCCCTTCTTCTGGTTGGGTGAGACGGGCTGGTTGCTGCCCGAGAAGCTGACCCGCGAGGAGGCAGACTTCTACCTCGATGCCTGCAAAACGGCCGGCTACAATGTCGTACAGGTGCAGACGGTCAATGGTGTGCCCGCGACGAACGTGTATGGCAAACTTTCGCACCCGAACGGTTATGACTTCTCGCAGATCGAGGCCGAGGGCGAGCAGGGCTATTGGCAGAACATGGACTACCTGATCAGCAAAGCCGAGCAGAACGGTATCTACATCGGTATGGTCTGCATCTGGGGCGGTCTGGTGAAGAAGGGTCTGATGACCGTCGAGGAGGCCAAAGCCTATGGTGAGTTCTTAGCCAACCGCTACAAGGATCAGCCCAACATCATCTGGTTTATCGGTGGCGATATCAAAGGTGATGTCGAGACCGCCTCGTGGGAGACGCTGGCTCGCACCATTAAGAGCATCGATCAGAACCACCTGATGACCTTCCACCCCTTTGGTCGCACCTCGTCGGTACGTTGGTTCCACAACGCCGAGTGGCTCGATTTCAACATGTTCCAGAGCGGTCACCGTCGTTACGATCAGACGCGTGGCGATGGCGACGACACGGCCCAGGCTTCGGTTGCCGAGGATAACTGGCGCTACGTAGAGGAGGGTCTGGCCCTCGAACCGCAGAAGCCGATTCTCGATGGCGAGCCTTCGTATGAGGAGATCCCGCAGGGTCTGCACGATCCTTCAGAGCCGTGGTGGAAGTCGCACGATGTACGTCGTTATGCCTACTGGTCGGTATTTGCCGGTGCCTTTGGCCATACCTACGGCCACAACTCGATCATGCAGATGCACAAGGGTGGCGACAAGCCGGGTGGCTACGGTGCCATCAAGAGCTGGAAAGAGGGTTTGCAAGATCCCGGCTTCTCGCAGATGCAGTATGTCAAGAAGCTCATCCTGCGCTTCCCCTTCTTTGAGCGTGTAGGCGATCAGTCGGTGATTGCCGCTGAGAACGGCTTCCGCTACGACCGCGCCATCGCAACGCGCGGTGAGGACTACCTGATGGTCTACACCTACACCAACCGACCGATGCAGATCGACCTGACGAAGATTGCCGGTCAGAAGAAGCAGATCTGGTGGATGAATCCTTCGGATGGTACGCTGACAGCAGCCGGTGAGTTGGAGAACGGCATCCACACCTTCCAGGGCGAGGGTGAGCAGGGCCCGACCAACGACCGCGTACTGATCGCCTTCGATGCCGAGAAGAGCTACATCGAGGCCGGCGAGCAGGCTATCTAACCGCTAACCCGAACAAACCTACATGAAACGACTTTCAATCCTGATTACACTCTTGACCGCGCCCCTCATGCTTTTAGCAGGGGTGCGCGTCGGAGGGTTGGAGGTGGAGCAGATGGCTCGCCCACTCTCGGTCGAGCGCGCAGCACCCCGATTGAGCTGGGTGATCACCTCTGACCAGCGCGATGTGATGCAGACCGCCTACCACATCCGCGTAGCCACCGCTCCCGAACTGCTGGCCGAGGGAAAGGCCGACCTGTGGGACTCGGGCGTGGTTGCCTCGGATCAATCCATCTGGGTACCTTATGGCGGCAAACGCCTGCAGAGCAATCAGCGTTGCTATTGGCAGGTGCAGGTCGCCACGACCCGCGGCGAAAGCCCCTGGAGCGAGGTGGCCGAATGGGGCATGGGATTGCTCGGTGAGACCCATTGGAGCGGCCGCTGGATCGGCTGGGATGCCCCCTTTGCCTGGGATAAAGAGATCACACACAGCGAGCTCAGTGCCCGCTACCTGCGTAACGAGTTTGCGCTGGAATCGAAACCGATTCGTCGAGCTACGCTCCACATAGCCGGTGTCGGCATGTACGAGCTCTTTATCAACGGAGCGCAGATCGGCGATCAGGTGCTGGCCCCCGTGCCGACCGACTATCGTCGTACGATCACCTACAACTCGTTCGATGTCACCCAGGAGCTCTCGACCGAGGGGCCGAACGCGATCGGTGTGGTGTTAGGCAACGGCCGTTACTACACCATGCGCCAGAACTACAAGCCCTACAAGATTCCCAACTTCGGCTATCCGAAGATGCGTCTGAATCTGATCGTCGAGTACGAGGACGGCACCACGCAAAAGATTGCCAGCGACCCTTCGTGGCGACTGACCGCACAAGGGCCCATCCGCTCGAACAACGAGTACGACGGTGAGATCTACGATGCCCGCATGGAGCTGGGCGACTGGACCCGAGCCGGCTACGACGATTCGCAATGGATCAAGGCGCAGCGCACCGAGATTCCTTACGGCACGTTGCGCGGAGCCTCCTCGCCCAACATGAAGGTGATGCGTCGCCTCAAGGCCCAAAGCGTGACCCACTACGAGGGGCGCACGATCGTCGATTTTGGCCAAAACATGGCCGGATGGGTCAAACTCAATGTCCGCGACACGAAGGCCGGTGATACGATCCTGATGCGCTATGCCGAGCGGCTCAATGATCGTGGCGACTCGCTCTACGTGCGCAACCTGCGCGATGCCTGGAGCCGCGACATCTACATCGCCAACGGCACGGAGCAGGGACGACACTGGAGTGCACGCTTCTCCTACCATGGGTTCCGCTACATCGAGATCACGGGTCTAAAGAATCCCACGGTAGAGGATTTCGAGGCCGAGTTCATCTTCGACAACATGCCCACGATCGGTTCGTTCGAGAGCTCGAATGCGGTGATCAACACCGTCTATCGCAATGCCTGGTGGGGCTTGGCCTCGAACTACAAAGGTGTTCCGCTCGACTGCCCGCAGCGCAACGAGCGTCAGCCTTGGTTGGGCGACCATGCCGTAGGCACCTGGGGCGAGGCCTTTATGTTCGATTGTGGCACGATGTACGCCAAATGGATGGACGACATCCGCGAGGCACAACGCGAGGATGGCTGTATTCCCGATGTGGTACCCGCCTTCTGGAACTACTACACGGACGGCATGGTATGGCAGTCGGTGCTCCCGATCATCTGCGAGATGCTCTACGAGCACAACGGCAACATCGAACCGCTCAAGCGCAACTATGAGGCGATGAAGCGGTGGATGGACCACATGCGCGATCGCTACATGAACAGCCAGGGGTTGATCACCAAGGAGAAGTATGGCGATTGGTGTGTACCGCCCGAGTCGCTCGAACTGATCCATAGTAAAGATCCGGCCCGCGTAACTAACACAACACTCATTGCCACGGCCTATTACAGCAAGGTTTCGACCATGATGGCCCGCTTTGCCGAGTTGTTGGGACAAGAGGCCGATCGTGCTGACTATGCAGCACGTGCCGAGGCGGCCAAGGAGGCCTTCAATCGCGCCTTCCTGCATGTCGAGGAGGGTACCTCGCTTCGCCCGGAGCATGCGCTCTACCCCGACCGCATCTATTATGACAACAACACCGTCACGGCCAACCTCTTGGCCGTAGCCTTCGACCTGGTACCCGAGCAATATCGTGCCGAGGTCGAGAAGCAGATCCTGAAGCGACTCATTGTCGAGAACAAGGAGCACATCAGCAGCGGTGTCTGTGGTCAGAATTGGACGCTGCGCTACCTAACGAAGATGGGACGAGGCGATCTGGCCTATCGTCTGGCCTCACAGGACACCTACCCCAGCTTCGGGTACATGGCCGCACGCGGCGCCACGACCATCTGGGAACTCTGGAATGGCGACACGGCCAACCCCTGGATGAACTCGGGCAACCATGTGATGATGCTCGGCGATTTGATTCCCTGGTTCTACCGCGACCTGGCCGGTATCAACCCCGCCAAGCCCGCCTACAAGGAGATTCGCCTCGCGCCCGACTTCTCGATCGAGAACCTCGACCGCATCGAGGCCTCCTACGAGTCGTTGCACGGCACGATCCGCAGCAGCTGGCGCAAAACGCCCATGCAGCTCGATTGGCAAATCGAGATCCCCTGCAACACGACCGCAACACTTGTGCTGCCGACGCTCGACGAGCAGGCCGTAAACGATCCGGCGATCCGCTTCGTAGGCCGCGAGGGGAACAACTCCCTTTGGCAGGTGGGTTCGGGTAGCTACTCGATCTCCATCCGGCTCGATCCGGCCGTAGGCCAACAGCGCGAGGGCATTCTGGTCAATGAGTTTATCTACACCGAGGCACCCTTCAAGCAGTGCCACGCCTCGACGATCGAGGAGCTACCCAACGGCGATCTGATTGCCGCTTGGTTTGGGGGCACGCGCGAGAAGAATCCCGATGTCTGCATCTGGACCTCGACCAAGCGCAAAGGCAGTGATGCGTGGAGTGCCCCGACGAAGGTGGCTGACGGCATCGTCAATGACACGTTGCGTTACCCGACCTGGAATCCGGTACTCTATCAGGTGCCCGGCAAGCGGGAGTTGTGGCTCTTTTATAAGGTAGGCCCCAATGTTCCCCAATGGAAGGGCTATCTGATCCGCTCGAAAAATGGCGGCAAGAGCTGGTCCAAGCCCGAACAATTGCCCGAGGGGATCTTCGGAGCGATCAAAAACAAACCTGTATGGGTCGATGGGCGCATTCTCTGCCCCTCGTCCGACGAACAGGGTGCTTGGACCGTGCACTTCGAGTACACGGACGACTACGGCAAAACGTGGCAGCGCACCCCCGCTCTGCAGGGGATGATGAATGTGCCGACGCGCATGCGTCCGGCCGTTGCGACGAAGGCCGAGGAGGGGACCAAGCCCTACGATGCGTCGAAGGCGCGCCCCATCGAGGCGATTCAGCCGACGATTCTCAAACTCGCCGACGGACGTCTGCAGATGCTCTGCCGCACCCGCAATGGCAAGGTCGGCACGGCCTACTCGTCGGATCGCGGTACGACCTGGAGCGAGGTGACGTTACTCGATCTGGGGCACAACCAGTCGGGCTTGGATGCCGTCACGCTGCGCGATGGGCAACATCTGTTGGTCTATAACAACTTCGAGACGATCGACGGCACGCCCAAAGGACCGCGCAACCCGCTGTCGGTAGCTCTGTCAAGCGACGGCAAGACATGGCAGCATCGGCTGACCCTCGAGAGCAGTCCGCTGGGAGAGTACTCCTATCCGGCCGTTATCGAGGCTGCTGACGGAACGGTCCACATCCTCTACACGTGGCGCAGAGAGCGCATCAAGCACGTGCAGATCAAATTGTAAAACCGCTCAACAAACAAATCGAGTCATGCGCAATACATGGATGCTTCTTTGCGTGGTTGCCGTTGTGGCATTGATCCCCTTTATGGTGAGTCGCAACAACCACACGGCTACCATTGTCGGCTCATTCCCCGATGAATTGACAGGAGTGAATTATCAGTGGGTCTATCTCAAGGGAGGAGAAGGGCTACTCGATTCGTGTATGGTGCAAGAGCATCGTTTTGAGCTACAAGCCGAGATCGGCCAAACGGAACTTGAAGCTACCGTAGAGATTCCCTGCTGCAGCCTCTCGCAAACGATTACCCTGCGTCCGCAAGACGAGATACGCATCCGTGTATCGCTCGACGAGTATTACCGGCAACGGGTAGAGAGCTCCCTCAATGAGACCCTCGCCCGATTGGATCAACGGGGACTTTCGATTCCCGACAGCATCTGGACGCAGATGCGCGACTCGCTGCTTAAGGCCTTTATCGAGATGCAGCAGAAGAAATAACCGGCTGACTATCAGAACATAAGGCCAATTCCAAACAAACACCGACGACACGAAGTGCAAAAAAAATTGCATTTCGTGTTGTTTTTTTATTTTGCATCTGCTATCTTTGCAGTACAGAAAGGATCTCCCCAGGGGGTAGAGCGAGGGCCGTTAAGCCCGCGTGATCTCTCCGGGAGCGAAGAGGGAATCCGGTGTGAGTCCGGAACAGTACCTGCTGCTGTAAGTTCCGAAAAAGTTTGTTGCAAGAGCCACTGGTCGTGTGAGGCTGGGAAGGCGCCACAAACGGAACGAGTCAGAAGACCTGCCTTTCGTACATAGATGAACAACCTGCAGGTGTCGGGGAGGGGAATCAGAGCCGAAAGGAGGGGTGGAGATCTGCCACCTCACACAAGAAGAGAAAAAGGCTCGGTTCGAGGTAGCCGTCACTCCAGCAGGAGCAGACGGCGATTTTTTTTGTAGCTGGTCCGAGGCGGAGCACGCAGTAAAAAGGAGCTGTCGGTGGGGTAAGCACTTTTATGCGCATAAAACCAACATACAAGAGAACCAAAATTATGAAAAAACAGCTCACTTTTGCACTATTTGCACTTGCGATGATCGGCCTGACGGCCTGCTCGGACGAGGATTCATCTACGGGTCCTGAAATTCGGGTACTAACCTTCGAGGATGCCGATTACAAAGGTTCGGCAGCTACGGTCGGCTACTGGAGCTCGCTCATCGACTCGAAACAGTATGAGGGCTCGTTGCTCTATGGCCCCTACGACCCCAACACCTGGTCGTATGGATCGGTCGAGTATGGATGGTATGACAAAGGCAACACGGAGTTGCAGCACACCCTGCCGATGAATTGGGGCGCGACGAACTATGCCGCCGGAGGCCATGCCATCTCGGACTACACCTCCACCGACCCCGCCACGGGCAGCTACCTGACCCAACTCGAGGTTCATGCCCCCAATGGGCAGGGCGGCCACAACGGATCGCGTAACTTTTGCGTCCACAACGGCTATAGCGACGGATCGGGCTACTCGGCTGACATGCTGCCGACGCTCTGTTTCGGCGATGGTGTGGCTCGCGTGATCGACCACCTGTGGATCAAGGTGACCAACTACCAACTCAACGCCCTCACCGGAGAGAGCTCGGACACGAGCTACCTCAAGGTGGTAGCCACGGGTTACGACGCGGCAGGTCAGAAGGTGGCCGCCGAGCCGGAGATCGCCCTCGAGCAGGGTGGCAAGATCCTCGATGAGTGGACCAAATGGTCGCTCGCCGCAATGGGTAAAGTGACAAAAGTCGAGTTTAACATCAAAGGGAGCTACACGAACGAGTACGGGCTATATGCCCCGGCCTATTTCGCCTACGACGATGTAGCTGTCCGCTTTGATCAGAACTAACAACACGACTTAACCACCATGAAACATCTATTAAACGTATGGATGGCCGCATTGCTGCTCACCGGAGTGGCCGGCTGCGAATACGACGACGAAGCTCTCTGGAACAAAGTCAATGAGCTCGAAGAGCAGGTTGATCAAAACAGCCAAACCATTGCAACCCTTCAGCAACTCATCGACGCCCTGAATCAAGGCAAAGTAATCATGTCCGTTGAGCAGACGGCCGAGGGTTACACGCTGCATTTTAGCGACGGATCGGCCGTTTCGATCCACCACGGAAAGGATGGCGCCGACGGTCAGGATGGCACCAACGGAGACTCCTACTTCCAATCAGTCGAGGTAACCGACGACTCGGTGATCATCACCCTCTCGGACGGCACCGTGATCGAACTGCCCCTCATGAAGGAGGACATTCGCGTGCTGAGCTTCGAGGAGGGTACCGCCCGCTTTACCCCCTACACGATCACCGGCTACAACAGCGCAGCGGGCAACTACTACGACCATCAGGTATCGACCTGGAACGACCTGATCGACACGCCGGAATATGGCGGCCCGCTGATCTACGGTGACATGGGCTATATGGGCCAGCAGATCGGTTGCGACTACTATTGGTATGACGAAAACAACACCTTCCTCCGATCCGATCTCCCGACCAACTATGGCAGCCGCATCTATTGGGGCGGAGGCCACGTAGTGAGCAACTACGCCTCGACCGACTATCTGACCAACGGCACGTATCAGAACCAGCAGACAGTCTATGGCGAAGCAGGCAAGGGTGGACACAACGGATCCTCCAACTTCGCAATGCACTACGGCTACATGGACGGTTCGCCCTACAACATGACCGAGATGCTGCCCTCGTTTTATTTCGGGGATGGGGTCGCACGTGTAATCGACCACATGTGGGTCATGAACTCCTGCTATGCGATGGCTTGCTACATGGATGGCAACGGCCTCACGGCCAAGATCGGGCCCGAGGATTGGGTGAAGATTCTCGCTACGGGCTACGCCGAGGATGGAACGACGACAACAGCGGAGTGCTACCTCTGCAACGGTCCCGACCAGATCGTCACCGAGTGGACCAAATGGGAGTTGTCCTCGCTCGGTAAAGTGGTCAAGGTCGAATTTAACATCACCGGATCGAGCGACAACGGATACGGCTTCTCGCAACCGGCCTATTTCGCCTACGACGATATCGCCGTTCGCTTTGAGTAGCGCGACTCCGGCGTACAACTGCCGAAGGGCAGTATAAAGATCACTTTTGGGTATTTGCTTTTAGCGGACTACGTCGTATCTCCAATGCGGGAGATACGGCGTATTCCCACAAATAAAAAAACAGTTTATGACGATGAAAAACGTCCCCTTATGGCACCTGCTGGCTGCTACGCTAATCACCCTGACGGCCTGCAACGAAAGTAACGAGATCACCATCGAGATCGACGACGAATTTGGTCCGCACTACCGTCCTGCCACAGAGCAAAGTTCGGATCACTTTGATCGGGTGTACAGCTACATCCCCGCCCCCGGTCAATTCATTAACGAACAAAAGACCGGCGGATTTAACACCCCGATCACCTCTCACGCCGAAGCTACAGCCTATGCCGAAGATCGGCTCAGGGCCGGAAATTGGGTCTCGCTGGGAGCCTTTGGAGGCTATTTGGTGGTCGGTTTCGACCACTCGATCCGCAACTCGGGAGGCTACGACTTCACCATCATGGCCAACTCCTTTGCCGGCTCCTCCGAACCGGGCATCGTCTGGGTCATGCAGGACGAAAACGGCAATGGTGAGCCCGATGATGTGTGGTATGAACTGAAGGGCTCGGAGTCCGACAAGGCAACCTGCCTCCGAAACTACTCGGTCACCTACTTCCGTCCATCGGCTCCGCAACAAGCCGTCGAATGGATTGATAGCTTCGGGAATACGGGTCAGGTACTCTATATGGCTCAATTCCACAATCAAGACTATTACTACCCGGCATGGATCGAGGCCGACAGCTATACCCTCACCGGCACCAAACTGACGACCAACACCGACGATCCGACCCAGAGCGACAACGGCCTATGGCAAAACAAAGCCTACGAGTGGGGCTATGCCGACAACTTCTCGCCCGTAGATCGGCTGTCGAACAATGCCAACATGGGTGGCGGAAACAGCTCCCCGAACCATTTCAAGATCAGCAACGCCATCAAGGCTGACGGATCGGCGGCCGAACTCAAATTCATCGACTTCGTGAAGATCCAATCAGCCATGTTGACACAAAGTGGCCCGCTGGGTGAGGTCTCGACTGAGGTCTGCGGCGTCAGCGACGACCACTGTTTCTAATTCGTATCGAAAAAAGCCATGCGTCACTATCTGCACCACCTACTGACCGCTCTTCTGCTCTGCACCTTCAGCAGCTGCATGGAGTGGGACTATGTCGATCGGGAATCGTTCGAGGCTCCGGCTCACGGGCTCTTCATTACCAACGAAGGGAACTTCCAATATGGCAACGCCACCCTTTCGTTCTACGATCCGGCGACCAAACAGGTCGAAAACGAGGTATTCATCCGCGCCAACGGCTATCGTCTGGGCGATATTGCCCAGTCGATGACGCTGCACAACGGCCTCGGATGGGTGGTCGTGAACAATTCGCATGTACTCTTTGCCATCGACCCGACCACCTTCCGCGAGGTGGGTCGCATTGTCAATCTCACCTCGCCGCGTTACATCCATTTCATATCCGACGAAAAGGCCTACGTGACCCAACTGTGGGACAACCGTATCTTCATCATCAACCCCTCGACCTACAAGATCACGGGCCACATCACCTGTCCCGAAATGACCATGGAGTCGGGATCGACCGAGCAGATGGTGCAGATAGGAGACTTTCTCTATGTGAATTGTTGGTCGTATCAGAATCGAGTCTTAAAGATCGACACGCGCACCGATCGCGTGGTCGATCAGCTAACGGTAGGCATTCAACCCACCTCGATTGTGGCTGATCGCAATAACAAGCTGTGGGTAATCACCGATGGCGGCTACGAAGGTTCGCCCTACGGTCATGAAGCCCCTGCCTTGGTGAAAATTGATGCTGCAAACTTCTGCATCGAACAGGTATTCACCTTTACCAAGGGAGATCGTTGCTCCGAGGTGCAGATTTCATCAGATGGCAGTCGCCTCTATTGGATCAACGAGTCGATTTGGTCGATGTCGGTCGATGCCACCTCGTTGCCCACCACACCCCTGATCGAGGCACGCAACACGATCTACTACGGTCTGACGATCGACCCCGAGTGTGGCGAGCTCTACGTAGCCGACGCCATCGACTACCAGCAGCAGGGAATCATCTACCGCTATTCGTCGCAGGGCGAACTGATTGACTCATTCTACGCTGGTATCATCCCGGGGGCATTTTGTTGGAAATAAAGCAGCGAAGGCATGAAACGTATCGTACTACTTCTGTTTACCCTCTGGCTCGTGCTGCCGACACACGCACAAGAGGAGCGCGTGGATCACAAAGTCTCGATCCGCGAGGTCGAGATTCTCGGACAACGCCCCATGAAGGAGATCGGCGTGCAGCGCACCCGCTTCGATTCGGTGGTCATGAAGGAGAATATCGCCCTCTCGATGGCCGATGTGCTGGCATTCAATTCCTCAATCTTTGTGAAGAGTTATGGCCGCGCCAGCCAATCGACCGTCGCCTTTCGTGGCACCTCGGCCTCGCACACGCAGGTCTTGTGGAACGGCATGAAGATCAATTCGCCAATGCTCGGTATGACCGATTTCTCGATGATCCCCTCCTATTTCATCGACGACGCCTCGCTGCTGCACGGCACCTCATCGGTGGCCGAGACCGGTGGCGGATTGGGTGGTGCCGTGCGATTAGAGAGCCGTCCGGCCAATGCCAACGGCTTTGGGCTGCAGTATATTCAGGGTATCGGCTCGTTCAGCACCTACGACCAATTCTTGCGCCTGACCTATGGCGATGCCCATTGGCAACTCTCGACCCGCGTGGTCTATTCGCTCTCGGAGAACGACTTCGAGTACCGCAACCGCGACAAGACGGTCAATGTCTACGACGAGCTGATGAACATCGTCGATCAATACTACCCCATCGAACGCAACCAGAACGGAGCATTTCACGATTTCCATCTCCTGCAGGAGGCCTACTACAACACCGGACGGGGTGATCGGCTGGGGTTGAATGTCTGGTACCTGGCCTCGAACCGCGAGATGCCCTGGATCACCTCGAACTATGCCGACCAGACCGATTTCGACCACCGCATGCGCGAGCAGACGCTGCGCAGCGTCCTCTCGTGGGATCGCTATCGCGGAGCCACGAAATGGATGGCCAAGGCGGGTTACATCCACACCTGGATGGCCTACGATCAACGACAAGATCTGCGACCCTCCGAGTCTACGACCACTACCCCCACGACCGATTGGGCCGATGGTACGATGGTGCGCTCACGCAACCGTGTCCATACGCTCTATGGCAAATTGGGCAGCGAATGGACCCCCTCGAATCGGTGGTTCATATCGGCCGATGTAGCCCTGCATCAGCACATGGCCGAGAGCCGCGACAAGACGATCATGACCGTGCAGGTCGATCCCACCACCGGCAAGCAACGCGCCGTAGTGGGCTACGACGAGAGCCGCATGGAGCTTTCGGCTGCCACCACAGCCCGTTGGCGTCCGATCGAGCATTTCGGCATGGGTATCACGCTCCGTGAAGAGCTCTATGGCGATCGGTGGTCGCCCCTGATTCCGGCCCTCTTTTTAGACGGCATCCTCTCCAAACGCGGCAATATCGGAGCGAAAGCCTCCCTGTCGCGCAACTTCCGCTTCCCGACCCTCAACGACCTCTACTTCAAGCCGGGCGGCAACCCCAATCTAAAGCACGAAAGCGGCTGGAACTACGACCTCGGCATGAGTTTCTCGACCGGCAAGAGCGGGCTGTTTACCCTCAACGGCTCGGCCACTTGGTTTGAGTCGTGGGTCGATGATTGGATCATCTGGATACCGCGCGTGCAGGGCTACTACACCCCTATGAATATCAAGCAGGTACACGCCTACGGCATGGAGTTAGACGCCTCGCTCGAATGGCAGCCGGCCCGCGATCTGAAGGCACGCCTGCACGGCACCTACTCGTGGACCCCCTCGATCAACGAGGGCGAGCCCTTCACGGCCGGAGACCGATCCATGGGCAAGCAGCTCCCCTACGTTCCCGAACACTCGGCAACCTGCACGGCCCACCTCACGTGGCGCAGCTGGTCGCTCCTCTATAAATGGTGCTATTACAGCGAACGATACACGCTGACGAGCAACGCCTCGACCTTAACGGGTCACCTGCCTGCCTACTACATGAGCGATGTGACCCTCGAGAAGGGTTTCCGCCTCGGATGGGCCGACCTCAACCTCAAAGGTTCGATCCGCAACCTCTTCGACGAGGAGTATATCTCGGTCTTGGCGCGTCCGATGCCGGGCATCAACTACGAATTTTTCATCAGTATCACCCCCAAATGGGGTAAAAAGAGAAACTAAACAGCCCGAAGAAGGATGAAATCACGAACCTCTCTGCTCTTCATATTGCTCGGCCTGCTGCTGATCGCGCTCTTTGCGATTGATATGGTGGTCGGCAAAGTCGCCATCTCGGTAGGCGATCTGTGGGGCGCACTCTGCGGCAGCGATCAGCTCGACCCTTCGACCCTACTCATCATTCGGTCGATTCGCCTCGTCAAGGCTCTGGTAGCCATTGCCGCAGGTGCAGCATTGGCCGTCAGCGGCCTGCAAATGCAGACCCTCTTCCGCAACCCGTTGGCGGGTCCGTTCGTGCTGGGTATCAGCTCCGGAGCTTCGCTGGGTGTCGCCCTCTTGTTGCTCGGCGCACCATTGCTGGGGCTGCAAGCCTCTACGCTCTTCTCCAGTTTCGGATTGGCCGGTGCTGCCTGGATCGGGTCAGCCCTGGTGTTGTTGCTGATCGCCTCGGTGAGTCGCCGCATCAAGGATATCATGGTGATCCTGATCCTCGGCATGATGCTCTCGTCGGGCATCGATGCGGTGGTGCAGATTCTGCAATACCTCAGCAATGAGGGAGCTCTCAAATCCTTTGTCATCTGGACCATGGGCTCGCTGGGCGATGTGACGACCACCCAACTCTGGCTCCTGCTGCTGGCTCTCTGCGGCGGACTGATCCTGGCCGTTGCCGCCATCAAACCGCTCAACCTGCTCCTCTTGGGAGAACAATATGCCCGCACGATGGGGCTTTCGATTCGTCGCGCCCGCCTGCTGATCTTCCTATCGACCATCCTGCTGGCCGGCACCGTGACAGCCTTCTGTGGTCCGGTCGGGTTCATCGGATTGGCCGTGCCGCACTTGGCGCGCCTGCTCTTCCGTCAGGCCGACCACCGCGTGCTACTCCCGGCATCGGCACTCACCGGAAGTTGCGTGCTGTTGCTCTGTGATATCATCTCGAAATGGTTCACGCTGCCGATCAACACCATCACGGCGTTGATGGGTATTCCGATTGTCGTATGGGTGGTGATCCGCCACAAAAATATCGCCTAAAAGATGATTGAACTCGATCGCATCACACTCGGCTACGAAGGCCGCACGCTCGTCAAACAGGCCTCGGCCCACTTTCAGGCCGGACAACTGACCGCTCTGATAGGCCGTAACGGCACTGGCAAATCGACCCTCTTACGAGCCATCATCGGATTGGGAGGCCTCACCGAGGGCAGTATTCGCATTGCAGGCAAAGCCCTGGAGACAATCACCCCACCCCAAATAGCCCGCGAGATAGCCTTCGTCACGACCGAACGTGTACGCATCGCCAACCTGCGTTGCCGCGATGTGGTGGCCTTGGGACGTGCCCCCTATACGAATTGGATCGGACACATGCAGGAGGAGGATCGTCGCATTGTCGAGCAGGCCCTCGAGCGGGTCGGCATGATCGACTATCTCGATCGGACGATGGATCGCATGTCGGATGGCGAATGTCAGCGCGTGATGATCGCCCGCGCATTGGCGCAGCAGACCCCGATCATGCTGCTGGATGAGCCGACCTCGTTCTTGGATCTGCCCGGACGCTATGAATTGGCCGATTTATTGGGACGTTTGGCACACGAAGAGCAGAAATGCATCCTCTTTTCGACCCACGAATTGGATATTGCCGAGCAGTTGTGTGATTCGATTGCCCTGATCGACACGCCACAACTCCACCACCTGCCGATCGAGCAGATGCGTCAAAGTGGCCTAATCGAACGGCTCTTTCGGACGACGCGCAATCGATAGCTTAAGCCCACTCTTCGAGTAGTGCTTCGGCGTGGTCGATGATGCGATCGGCAGCAGCAGCCTGCAACTCCTCGCGCGAACGGAAGCCCCACGAGACACCCACGCCACGCACCCGAGCAGCATGGGCCGTCAGCATATCGACCCCCGAATCGCCCACATAGAGCACACGCTCACGCGCAACGGCTGTCTTGGCAAGAATCTCTTCGACCACCGCCGGATCGGGCTTTAAGGGCACTTCGGGGCGTTGCCCAAAGATCTCCTCAAAATGAATCTCCGGAAAAAATCCCCGAATAAGTTTCTCGGTGCCGGCTTGAAATTTATTGGAGGCTACGGCAAGCCGTACCCCCTGCGCTTGCAAGGTGGCGAGCAAGGTCGGGATTCCCTCGTAGGGTTTGGTATAGCGGTCAATATGGTCGATGTAGTAGGCCAGAAAATCGGCACGCGCAGCCGCTACCTGCTCCGTTGTTCGCCACGCCTCGGGCAATGCACGCTCCACCAGGCGCATGATCCCATTACCGACAAAGGTGCAGTAGGTTGCATAGTCATGTTCGGGCAGGTTGCGCAAACGCAACATATGGTTTGCCGCCTCGGCAAGATCTCCGATCGTATTGAGCAGGGTACCATCGAGATCAAAAATCACCAACTCGTATCTCATCCTCGTTTACGTTGTATGTGCCAGCCGAGCGAGGCGACCAGGATCGACATCAGCGGACTGACTAAATTAAAGATGCAATAGGGCAAATAGGTAAAGGTCGCCACGCCCAGCACCGTGGCCTGCGTCATGCCGCACGAATTCCACGGAATGAGCACCGAGGTAACCGTAGCCGCATCCTCCACCGAACGGCTCAATAGGCGCGGCTCAAGCCCCTGTTCCTCGTACAAATCTTTGAACAGGCGACCCGTCAGAATGATCGAGATATATTGGTCGGCCGAGCAAAGGTTGAAGAAGATACCTGCACCCACCGTCGAAGCAACAGCCGAAACCGTACGGCGCACCAATCGCAGGAAGATCTCCGTCAAGGAGCGCAACATGCCGCTGCCGGTCATCACGCCGCCAAAGACCATGGCGCAAAGAATCAGCCAAATCGTATGCAACATACCGGCCATACCTCCCGTCGAAACCAGCTCGTTCAGCTCCGGATTGCCCGTATCAATAGCCGTTGAACCATAGCAGGTGATCAGCACCCCTTTGAAGAGTGCCGTTGCCCCCTCGTCGGCACCTTGAGCCACCTCATGTACCAGATCGGGCTGCGCCACTACCATCGCAACACAAGCAAACAAGACAGCGGCAAAAAGGGTGATCAGCGCGGGTAATTTACGCGCAATCAAGATGCCGGTAAGCACCGGCACGAGCAGCAGCCACGGAGAGATCGTAAAGGTCGAGGCAAGCTGCTCGGAAAAGAGGTCGGTCGTAGCATCAGCCGCATGGGGAAGCGTCAATCCGGCAATACCAAAGGCAATCAACGCCACCACGAGCGAAGGGACCGTCGTATAGAGCATGTAGCGGATATGGGTGAAGATCGGCACACCCACGGTCGAAGAGGCCAGGACGGTCGTATCGGAGAGCAACGAGACCTTATCCCCAAAATAGGCTCCCGAGATAATCGCTCCGGCGACCCATCCTTCGGGCAATTCCATGGCATTACCGACCCCCATCAACGCTACGCCAATGGTTGCGATCGTCGTCCACGAGCTACCCGTCATGATCGACACAACACTACAGATCACACACGAGGCGACCAAAAAATAGCTGGGATGCAGCACCTGCAAGCCATAGTAGATCAGCGTCGGCACGACGCCCGAAAGCATCCAGGTGCCGGCAATCGCACCGATGAGCAGCAGGATCAGAATGGCCGATGTCGAGGAGCGGATATGGTTGATGATCGACTCTTCGAGCTGGCTCCATTTGCAACCGTAGCAGCCCATGGCAATCATGGCAGCAATGGACGAGGCCGCCAACAGCGCAATCTGACTACCTCCCTCGATGGCATCACCGCCAAAGCTGCGGATCACGAGTGCCAACAAGAGTGTCAGTGTCAAGAGTGGAATGGCCGAGACCCACGGTTTCGGTGTTTTGGCTTGTGGTTGTTTCATCAGAGAGATCGTTTTCGGGGTAAGGAGCAGCCCTGCGCGCCTTACAATTCAATACTTTTGCATTTCAAGCCCGCCTCACGAATCGCCTCAAGGGTACGAGGCAGCGCATAACGCATGTTGCGGAAGGCCTTTTCGCTGTCGTGGAACACGACGATGGTGCCCGGTTGCAGATACTTGATCACATTGCGCAGGCAGGTGCGCGGCGAGATGTGGCGATTGTAATCACGCGAGATGACATCCCACATGACCAGCTTATAGCGCTGACCCAAAAAACGTGCTTGTGCCGGTGTGATCTGCGCATAGGGAGGACGAAACAGATCGCTATGAATCAGGTCGTTAGCAAAATCCACATCCTCCGTATAGCGTTCGAGCGACATGCGCCAACCTCGTTGATGCGAATAGGTGTGATTACCGATCTTATGACCGGCATCGACGATCCGCTGATAGAGGTCGGGATACATCTCCACATTCTTCCCCAAAACAAAGAAGGTTGCTTTGGCATCGTACTTGTCAAGCGTAGCCAATACCCACTCGGTGACACCCGGTGTCGGGCCATCATCGAAGGTGAGGAAGATTCCCTCCTTATCGTCGATCTCCCAAATCAGATCGGGCATCAAGCGACGAATTATTTTGGGTGGTTTTAATCGCATAGCCCGCAAAGATAGCTAAAAGATGACGGAATCGCAAATCGAAGGGGTAAAAGGGGCAAGAAGGCTGATTCTCTGTCCGCTAAATTTGTGTATTTTTGAATCAATTTGTTGCAATCCCCGAAAAAAAGGGGTAAATTTGTTCCTATAACGTTTATCATCAATCCGATCAAGCTATGAAACACATGCGTATATTGGCCACACTGCTGCTGACCGTGCTCACCTTCTCGGCTTGCGATGCCTTCCGCACGCTCGATAGTTCAACCCTCAAAAGTGCTCAGGGACGCCCCTATGAGTTGATCGTTGTTGCCTCGCAACCCATCTGGGAGGGCGAGTTGGGCGATTCGTTACGCGCCGTATTAGCTGCGCCGATCGACTATCTGCCGCAACGTGAGCCGGAGTTCGATCTGCTGCGTGTCTCCCCCGACGGGTTTACCAAACTGGTGGTCGATCATCGCAACATCCTCAAGGTACTTGTCGATCCGACCATCCAAGAGGCTGCCGTAGGCGTGGAGTACAACGTCACCTCCGATCCGCAGATCGTGCTCACCTTCCAGGGTCCGACCCAACAGTCGCTGATCGACTACCTGGCCGCCAACGGACCGAAGCTCGTGCAGGTGATCGAGCAGGCCGAGCGCAATCGAGCCATCGAGAATGCCACGCGTTATGGAGCCCCGGTCGTTGAGAAGGCTATTCAGGAGCGTTTTGGCGTGACGATGCACGTTCCAAAGGGATATATGTTGGCCGCCAACGAGCCCGATTTCATCTGGGCACGCTTCGAGTATCCGAACGCCAGCCAGGGTTTCATGATCTACAGCTATCCCAGTCAAGGTACAGCCTCGCTCAGCGAGGAGGCTCTTGCTGCGGCTCGTATGCGTTATGCGCGTCGCATTCCCGGCCCGTCGGAGGGCTCCTACATGACCAACTCGCCCGTATTCTCCCCGATCGCCCGTACCTTCCGCCTCGATGGGCGTCTGTGGGTTGAGTTGCGCGGCTTCTGGGACGTGGAGCACGACTTCATGGGCGGTCCCTTCGTGAGCTACTCGACCATCGACACCACGACCGGCTATGTCTTCACCTTCGACTGCTATGTCTATGCCCCCAAGCTGCCGCCCCACAAGCGCAACCTAATGCACGGATTGGAGCACCTCTTCTACACGATCTCCTTCCCCGACGCCTCGGACCAAGCAGCAAAATAACCATTCGGTCGTCACCCCAACGAGACCCACACCATGAACCCCATCGTATTATATAGCCTGCTGACCCTCTATGCTCTCTCGATCCTGGGGGTTATCTTGGTGATTATCTCGGAGAATCGAAACCCACTCAAGAGCGTGCCGTGGGTCATTGTGTTGATGTTCGCCCCGATCATCGGTCTGGTGGTCTATTTCTTCTTTGGGCAGAATCTCTCCAAACGGCGCAACATTACCCGCCGCGCCCGCAAACAACTCGATGCCTACTTAGCTGACGAGGAGCGGTTGCCCCATCCGTCCATCGACCCCGAATTGGAGCCGTTGCGGCAGCTGATCATCAACGGAGGTCATGCAGCCCCGCTCTACCATACCGATATCACGGTCTATACGGATGGAGCCTCCAAGATGCAGGCCTTGATGGAGGCAATCGCATCGGCCGAGCATCACATCCACCTGCTCTACTACATCATCGACAGCGACCGAACGGGTGAAGCCCTGCGCGAGCTGTTGATCCGCAAAGCCAAGGAGGGGGTCGAGGTGCGCGTACTCTATGACGACGTAGGCTCACGCAGCGTCCGCAAACGGTTCTTCCGCGAGATGCAGGATGCCGGAGTCGAGGTCTATGAGTTCCTGCATGTGAAATTCCCGCGTTTCACCAGCAAGGTAAACTATCGCAACCACCGCAAAATTGTCGTCATCGACGGCCGCATCGGTTTCTTCGGTGGAATGAATATCGCCGATCGCTACATCTACGGCTCACCGCTGGGGCCCTGGCGTGACACCCACTTCGCACTACAAGGCGGCGGCGTAGCCGGTTTGCAGGCCATCTTCCTGAACGATTGGTATGTCACAACCCGCCAACGGATCGAACTCCGAGGCCCCTACCAACCCCACACGCGAGGCCATAGCAACAATGTCATGCAGATCATGCAGAGTGGCCCCTTCGGGAAGTGGCGTACCCAACTGCAGGCCATCTGCATGGCTATCGGACGGGCTCGCAAGCGGATTTGGATCCAAACACCCTACTATCTACCCTCCGATGCGTTGAACAATGCCCTCCAAACAGCCGCGTTAGCCGGATTGGATGTTCGGCTCATGTTACCCGAACGCTCCGATTCGCGTATTGTCGATCTGGCCGCACACTCCTATCTCGACGATATGTTGAGGGCCGGTGTGAAGGTGAGTTTCTACATGGCCGGCTTCCTCCACTCGAAGCTCATGATCATTGACGATCGTCTGACCATTGTCGGCTCGGCAAACCTCGATTTCCGCAGTTTTGAGCACAACTTCGAGGTCAATGGCTACATCTATGGGGCAGAGTTAGCCACCCGGATGGCCACCATCTACGAGCAAGACAGCACACAATGTCGGCGCATCGCTGCGGCCGAATGGTTCCGCCGATCACGCTGGGTACGCCTCTCGGAATCGCTCATGCGACTCTTCTCTCCCCTGCTGTAAAGAGCCACTCCGTTACTGACACCTTCCGGATGTACAAAACGAAACGAGGCTGACAACTGATGTTGTCAGCCTCGTTTACTCGAGAACGTCTCTCGGGGAAGATTACATCTTCTTACCTACGTTCGTCTTCTTAGCTACCTTCGGAGCCGATGCCTTAGCAGCAGCCTTGGGAGCCTTCGGAGCAGCCTTCGGGGCCTTCTTCTCGCCCTCTACAACGGCATCCTCTACAGCGTCCGTAGCCTTCTTGCGCGAGCGACGCGTCTTGGGCTTCGCCTCGGCAGCAGCCTGCGGCAGTACACCCAGCGTGTAAGCCTCGTTGAAGTCAACGAACTCGATGATGCACATCTCGGCAGCGTCACCCAGACGGAAGCCCGTCTTCAGGATACGCGTGTAACCGCCGTTGCGCTCAGCGATCTTCGGAGCGATCGTACGGAACAACTCCGTAACGGCCTCCTTCTGTTTCAGGTACGAGAATACGACACGACGCGAGTGCGTGGTATCCTCCTTCGACTTGGTTACCAGCGGCTCAACGAACTGACGCAGCGCCTTGGCCTTGGCAAGCGTGGTCTCGATGCGCTTGTGCAGGATCAGCGACGATGCCATGTTCGACATCAGCGCCTTGCGGTGACCTGCCTGACGACCGAGGTGGTTGTAATTCTTGTTATGTCTCATAATTTCTGTGAGTTCAGCAAGAACTCGTCTCTAATGTTTATTACTGTGTTATAAGGTGTTGAAGCGGACTAATCTCTGTCTAACTTATAGACCGAAACATCCATTCCGAACTTGAGGTTCAGCGAGGCCAGCAACTCGTCAAGCTCCGTGAGCGACTTCTTTCCGAAGTTACGGAACTTGAGCAGGTCGTTGCGATTGAGCTTCACCAGGTCGCCCAACGTATCAACGTCGGCAGCCTTCAGGCAGTTCAACGCACGAACGCTCAGATCCTGATCCGAAAGCTTCGTCTTCAGCAACTGACGCATGTGCAGTACATCCTCATCGAACTCCTCGGCGCCATTCTTATCCTCCATGTTCACCGTGATCTTCTCGTCCGAGAAGAGCATAAAGTGCTGGATCAAGATCTTGGCTGCCTCCTTCAGAGCATCCTTCGGGTGAATCGACCCGTCGGTAGTAATTTCCAAATTCAATTTCTCGTAGTCCGTGCGCTGCTCTACACGATAGTCCTCGATCGCATACTTCACGTTCTTGATCGGCGTGAAGATCGAGTCAATCGGAAGCGTACCAAACTCGCAGTCGGCCGGCATGTTCTCCTCGGCGGGCACATAACCGCGACCCTTGCCGATGGTGAGCGTGATCTGCATCTTGGTTCCGGGAGCCAGGTGGCATATAACCAACTCGGGGTTCAGTACCTTGAAGAACGACAGGTAATTCGAGATATATCCGGCAGTCAGCTCCGTCACACCCGCTACGTTGATCGATACCTTCTCGGAATCCTGGTTATCAACCGTGCGGATAAAGCGAATCTGCTTCAGGAAGAGGATGATGTGTAACATATCCTCCTTCACGCCGGGAATAGCGGCGAACTCGTGGTCTACACCGGCTACCTTTACGGTCGTAATCGCATAACCCTCCAACGACGAGAGCAGGATACGGCGCAAAGCGTTTCCGACCGTACGACCGAACCCGGGCTCCAGCGGTCGGAACTCAAACTTTCCGAACGACGAAGTAGATTCGAGCATAATAACCTTTTCAGGCTTCTGGAATGCTAATATTGCCATATAAATCTTGAATTTGTTTAATTACTACTTCGAGTACAACTCGACGATGAGCTGCTCCTTGATGTTCTCGGGGATCTCCTCGCGCTCCGGCTTCTGCAGGAACTTACCACTCATCGTGGCACCATCCCACTCCAGCCATGCATAGCGGCTCTTCGAACCACCTGCCAGCGAGTTGGTAATAACCTCCAAGCTCTTCGACTTCTCGCGTACCGAAACGATATCGCCGGCGCGCAGCGAGTACGAAGGAACGTTTACGACAGCACCATTTACGCAGATATGGCAGTGCGAAACGAGCTGACGAGCTGCTGCACGCGTCGGAGCAATACCCAGACGATAGACTACGTTGTCCAGACGGCACTCCAGCAGCTTCAACAGGTTCTCACCCGTGATACCGCCCATACGTGCGGCCTGCTCATACGTACGCGAGAACTGCTTCTCCAACAGACCATACGTGTACTTTGCCTTCTGCTTCTCGCTCAGCTGCGTACCGTACTCCGAAACCTTCTTGCGCTTGCGGGCCAGACCGTGCTGTCCGGGAGGGTAGTTGCGCTTCTCGAGCACCTTATCGGCACCATAGATAGCTTCGCCAAACTTACGGGCGATCTTCGATTTAGGTCCTATGTATTTTCCCATTTTCTTGTTGCTTTTTAATAAAGTTTGTGTTTAACCTTCGTCTGTAAAATCTTACGATAAAATTATACGCGACGGCGGTTGGGAGCACGGCAACCGTTGTGCGGCAGCGGAGTAACATCGATGATCTCCATTACCTCGATACCGGCACCATGGATCGTACGAACAGCCGACTCACGACCCTGACCCGGGCCCTTCACGTAAACCTTCACCTTGCGCAGACCCATATCATAGGCTACCTTGGCGCAATCTGCGGCCGACGTTTGTGCTGCATACGGCGTATTCTTCTTCGAACCACGGAAACCCATCTTACCGGCCGACGACCAGCTGATGACGTCACCATTCTCGTTGGTGATCGTGATGATTACGTTGTTGAAGGTCGAATGTACATAGGCGTTGCCCACCAAACCAACCTTAACAACCTTCTTCTTAACTGTACCAGTTTTCTTTGCCATAATTCTCTAAAGATTACTTTGTTGCCTTTTTCTTGTTTGCGACAGTCTTCTTCTTACCCTTACGCGTACGTGCGTTGTTCTTGGTCGACTGACCGCGAACCGGAAGACCCAGACGGTGACGGATGCCACGGTAGCAACCGATATCCATCAGGCGCTTGATGTTGAGCTGTACGAGCGAACGGCATTCGCCCTCTACCTTCAGACCCAGGTCGGCAATCGTCGAACGAATTGCACCTACCTGCTCGTCGGTCCAATCCTGGACCTTGATGTCGTAGCTGATTCCTGCTACATCGAGAATCTGACGAGCCGTCGAGCGACCGATACCGAAGATATAGGTCAAGCCGATCTCGCCTCTCTTATTTTTGGGTAAATCTACACCGACAATACGTGCCATAATGTTTCTTTTTCTTCTTTAATTAGTTTAACCTTGGCGCATTTTGAACTTGGGGTTCTTCTTGCAGATCACGTAGAGCTTGCCCTTACGCTTCACGATCTTGCAATCCTCGCTACGCTTTTTGATGGATGCTTTTACTTTCATGGTTTTTCAAGCAATCTGTGGTTAATATACACCTTTTTTTTTATTTGTATCGGAACGAAATGCGACCCTGCGTCAGATCGTAGGGAGTCATCTCTACCTTTACCTTATCTCCGGGAAGGATCTTGATGTAGTGCATACGCATCTTTCCCGAGATGTGAGCCAGCAACACGTGGCCATTGTCCAACTCAACGCGAAATTTCGCATTCGACAATGCCTCGATCACTGTCCCGTCACGTTCGATATGAGCTTGTTTTGCCATAGAGTCTTAGTGTTTTATTGCCTGTTCGATGATGCTGAAATCCGTCAGCACGTCGGGGCCGTTTTTACGCACCGCAACTGCAAACTCGTAGTGAGCTGCCGGTTTGCGATCTCGCGTACGAACGGTCCAGCCGTCCTCTTCGAATACTACCGCGCGTGTACCCATGTTGATCATCGGCTCGATGCAGATGACCATACCCTCCTTCAGGAGCGGGCCACGACCTTTGGCGCCATAGTTCGGAACACCCGGGGCCTCGTGCATCTTCCGACCCAAACCATGTCCCTCCAATTCGCGTACAACGCCATATCCAAACTTTTCGGCATATTCCTGTACGGCGGCCGAAATATCGCCTACGCGATTTCCGGCTTTCGCCTGTGCAGTACCTCTATAAAGAGCCTCTTTTGTGACCTCCATGAGTTGCTGTACTTCCGCAGCAACCTCACCAACGGCAAACGTATAGGCCGAGTCACCAACAAACCCCTTCATAAATGTACCGCAGTCTACCGAGACAATATCGCCCTCCTTCAGAACGATCTTGTCTGACGGGATACCGTGAACTACATGCTCATTGACCGATATGCACAACGAGGCGGGATAGCCCTGGTATCCGAGGAATGCGGGAACAGCTCCGTGCGAGCGGATGAAATCTTCCGCTATGCGATCCAACTCCTTGGTCGTGACACCCGGCCGAATGTGGCGACCCACCTCGGCCAGGGTCTCGCTTACCAAGAGATTATTTTCACGGAGAAGTTCAATCTCCTCGTTCGTCTTCAGATAAATCATCTTAACTTAAGCTAAGATTCTCTGTTCTCTATCTTACCTGTTTTTAGTGACGGCCCTGGATACGACCGGTCTTCATCAGACCATCGTAGTGACGCATCAACAAGTAGCTCTCTATCTGCTTCAGAGTGTCGAGTACCACACCTACCATAATCAGCAACGACGTACCGCCATAGAAGTAGGCGAACTCCTGCTGAATACCCAGGAAGCGGATCGCCAGCGCGGGCAGAATAGCCACAATCGCCAGGAAGATCGAACCCGGAAGGGTGATACGCGTCATGATAGCATCGATGTAGTTCACGGTCTGCTTACCCGGTTTCACTCCCGGAATGAAGCCACCGTTGCGCTTCATGTCATCGGCCATCATTTGAGGATTGATGATAATCGCCGTGTAGAAGTAGGTGAAGGCGATTACCAACACTGCCAACGTAAAGTTGTACCAGAAACCGGTCATCGAGCTGAAGGCTGCTGCAAAACCGGGTGCCGACTCGGTGAACAGAGCCGGGATGAACATCAGAGCCTGCGCAAAGATGATCGGCATCACATTGGCCGCATTCATCTTCAGCGGGATATACTGACGTACACCACCGTACTGCTTGTTGCCGACAATACGTTTAGCATACTGCACAGGCACCTTGCGGACAGCCTGTACCAGGGCGATCGTTGCCATGAAGACCAAGAACAGCAGCACCAACTCGAAGATGAGCATGATCATGCTACCGGTAGCCGTCTCGAAACGTGCCGTAACCTCAGCCAACAGCGCGTGGGGAAGACGTGCCACGATACCGATCATGATGATCAGCGAGATACCGTTGCCGATACCCTTGTCGGTGATCTTCTCGCCCAACCACATAATAAACATGGTACCGGCGATCAAGATCGTCGTTGCATAGCAAACGAAGCCGAACGAGTTGCCGTAAACGAACGCCGTGGGGGCCTGATGGTAGAGGTTGGCAATAAATGCCGGACCCTGCAGCATCAGCACACCGATCGTCAAGAATCGGGTCCACTGGTTCATCTTGCGGCGGCCGCTCTCACCCTCCTTCTGCATTTTCTGGAAATACGGGATCATCATACCCATCAGCTGGATGATAATCGAGGCGGTGATGTACGGCATAACTCCGAGTGCAAAAATAGCGGCGTTGCCGAATGCACCACCAGAGAAGACGTTCAACAGACCCAGAAGTCCGTTACCATCCAACTGGCTGGCATACGCCGAACCCTCGCCCAAAGCGTTAGGGTCGATACCCGGAATCACTACGAAACTACCCAAGCGATAGATCAACAGCAGGCCAATCGTGTAGAGTACACGCTTGCGCAGCTCCTCGATCTTATAGATATTCTTGAGCGTCTCGACCACTTTCTTGTTGGCAGCCAAAAGAGCGATAATCACTAAAAAGACTAAACCAACAACGAGATATTGACTCATAATTTTTTAGCTTCTTTCAGGTTTTACCTTAGATTTTCTCTACGCTACCACCGGCAGCCGTAATGGCAGCCTCAGCGCTCTTCGAGAAGGCGTTGGCCTTCACGGCGAGAGCCTTGGTCAGCTGACCGTTGCCCAGGATCTTCACCTTATCCTTCGACGAGATGAAGCCGGCAGCGATGAGCGTCTCTACCGTGATCTCCGTGAGGTTCTTCTTGCCAGCCAACTCCTCGAGCGTCGAGAGGTTGATAGCCTTGAACTCCACACGGTTCAGATTGGTAAAGCCGAATTTCGGCAGACGACGCTGCAGCGGCATCTGGCCACCCTCGAAGCCGAGCTTACGCGAGTAACCCGAACGCGACTGAGCACCCTTGTGACCACGCGTGGCCGTACCACCGTGACCCGAACCTGCACCGCGGCCGATTCGCTTGTCGTGGTGCGTTGAACCCTTTGCGGGTTTGAGATTATTCAGTTCCATGTGTCTTTCTTTTCGTTAAGTGGTTCAACTTAAGCTACGACCTCGACCTTTACGAGGTGCTGTACACGATTGATCATACCCTTGATGATGACCGAATCGTCGTGCTCGACCGTAGCACCGATCTTCTTCAGACCGAGCGCGTCGAGATTGGCGCACTGACGCTTCGTAGCGCCGATGCGGCTCTTGACCTGAGTGATTTTCAATCTTGCCATTGTCTGAATCGAATTTAACCGTTAAACACCTGATTCATCGAGATACCGCGCAGGTGAGCTACGCTGGCTGCATCACGCAGCTCGCACAGAGCACCGATCGTAGCCTTCACCAAGTTGTGGGGGTTCGACGAGCCCTTGCTCTTTGCCAACACGTTCTTGATACCGAGCGACTCCAGCACGGCGCGCATTGCACCACCGGCGATAATACCCGTACCCGGAGCTGCCGGACGGATCATCACCTCCGAACCGCCGAAACGATACTCCTGCTTGTGAGGAATCGTACCGTTGATCACGGGGATCTTCACCAGGTTCTTCTTGGCATCCTCTACGCCCTTGGCGATGGCTGCCTGAACCTCCGAAGCCTTACCCAGACCGTAACCTACGACGCCTGCCTCGTTACCTACGACAACGATTGCCGAGAAACTGAAAGTGCGACCACCCTTGGTTACCTTCGTAACACGCTGAATGCTCACCAGTCTATCCTTGAGCTCCAGGTCGCTATTGCGTACTGTCTTCATGTTATTAGCCATAGTATTGCTTAGAATTTAAGACCGCCTTCGCGTGCTGCTTCGGCCAGTTGTTTTACACGTCCGTGATACAGATAACCGTTGCGGTCGAAGGCTACCGTCGTGATGCCCTTGGCAGCGGCACGCTCGGCGGCCAGCTTACCTACCAGGGCGGCTACCTCCGTCTTATTCTTACCGGCAGCAGCCTCTACAACCTCCTTCTCCAACGAAGAAGCCGAAGCCAACGTTACACCTGCCAGGTCATCAATAAACTGTACGTAGATCTGCTTGTTACTGCGGAATACCGTCATGCGGGGCTGTGCAGGCGTACCGGTAACAATCTTACGGATGCGCATCTTGATGCGCTCTCTTCTCTCTATCTTGTTCAGTGACATATCTTCAGATTATTTACTTGTTTACCACCTACTATTTAGCACCTGCCGACTTACCGGCCTTACGACGGATAACCTCGCCTACGAACTTGATACCCTTGCCCTTATAAGGCTCCGGCTTACGCAGCGAGCGCAACTTTGCGGCCACCTGGCCTACCAGCTGCTTGTCGATGCTCTTCAACGTTACGATCGGGGCACCCTTCTTCTCCGTTACAGCCGTT
Organism: Alistipes sp.; assembly: GCA_017437045.1. Lineage (GTDB taxonomy): Bacteria > Bacteroidota > Bacteroidia > Bacteroidales > Rikenellaceae > Alistipes. The sequence goes on along the minus strand of JAFSBY010000041.1, from coordinate 2,943 downwards.
GCCGTAACCTCGGCCGGAAGCAGGAAGTGCGTATCGTGCGAATAACCCAGGCTCATCTCGAGCACCTGGCCCTTCACCTCGGCCTTGAAGCCGACACCGACCAACTCCTGTTTGATCTCATAACCCTTCGTTACACCGACAACCATGTTGTTGATCAAAGCGCGGTACAAACCGTGCATCGAACGGTGACGGGGCTGATTCGTCGGACGCGTTACCAGAACAGCAGGCTTCTCCTCGTTCGTGCGAGCGTCCGTGTGCGTGCCGACCGTTACGGTAATGTCCGAGTCAACCTTCTGACTCAACGTACCAAGAGGCCCTTTCACGCTTACCGTATTGTCAGCAGCAACCTCTACGGTTACGCCGGCAGGCAGGTATACAGGTAATTTACCAATTCTTGACATTGTACTTTGTGTTTTGAGTTGTTTGTTACTTTTCGACTAGTAGATGTAGCAGAGAACCTCACCACCAACACGCTCCTGACGAGCCTTGGCATCGGTCATGATACCCTTCGAGGTCGAGAGAATAGCGATTCCCAGACCGTTCAACACGCGGGGCATCTCGGCTACCGAAGCATACTGACGAAGACCCGGACGCGATACGCGCTTCAGATCTTTGATCGCGTTGCACTTCGTGGCGGCATCCCACTTCAAAGCGATCTTGATGGTCGGGTGACCCTTCTCATCATTGTCGAATTTGTAGGCCAGGATGTAGCCCTGCTCGTAGAGGATCTTGGTGATCTCTCGCTTAATTTTTGAACCGGGAGCTTCAACCACCTTGTGGTTGGCTTTCACCGCGTTTCTAATTCTGGTCAGAAAGTCCGCAATAGGATCTGTCATAACGAATAAGAAATTAAAAATTAGTGTAAAATGTTAATTATTAAAATGTTATCAGCTTTTTACGGCTGCTTTGTTCGCATATAAGCGCGCAAATGTACGCATTATTTCGCAGAAAAACAAGCCAAAAGCGTAATTTTCAGCGAATTTGTGCGTCGGGTGGTTACATGAGTCGTGTTAGCAACCCCTTGTTTTGCTAACACATCCTCACACAACTACTCGAAAAAGCCGCTCGCTACAACCCAAAAACGCCAAGTCTCACCCGCTATTGGCTATGCGACACACGTGTCCCATACCTATCCGAGGTAAGTCTCGTTGATTTTTGACAGTAACGGCTCTTTCAAGCCCCCTGTACTTTCGTGCCGAGCCCTCATTCAAGCCCCATCATCGAGAAGTTACCATTTTCAAAACGGCACTTTCCCCGATCACGCGACTCGATTACACGACATCTGCACGCGTATTGGCTCACTCTCTTTTGAGGAACACGCACTCCGATCTCCATTCCGGACGTCAGCACCCTCCGACACTTTTCAGCACCTTCCGGCATCTCTCAGTACCTCTCGGCACCCCGGCACCTCTCGGTTTTATTCGCGGAGTTTTCTATGCGCACCCTCTCAGGCCCTTGACCCAAAGATGAGCGAACTCGATTGATCTATTCAGAACTCTTAACCGACGGTTCATGAGGTTTTTACCTCCTCCCTGCCTATCGGCTAATTGTAGTTGAGTCCTAAAGTTTGCATACGGCAAAGGGGATGCGCACGCTGTGTGCGCTCCCCTTTGTCGAAGCATATACTACCAGCTGGCCTTCGTAACGCCCGGGATCAGGCCCTTCGAGGCCATCTCACGGAACTGAATACGGCTGATACCGAACAGGCGGATATAACCCTTCGGACGGCCCGTGATCTTGCAACGGTTGTGCTGACGGATCGGGTTCGAGTTGCGGGGCAACTTCGACAGAGCGACCCAAGCCTCCTCGTGGTCGATCTCACCGGCCTTGAGCTGAGCTGCGATCTCCTCACGCTTGTGAGCGTAGCGGTTTGCAAGCTTTGCACGCTTTACCTCGCGTGCCTTCATTGACTCTTTTGCCATGGCTTAGTTCTTTTTAGCGTTTTTGAAAGGGAGACCGAACTCCTTCAGCAGAGCGTAACCCTCCTCGTCGGTCTTAGCCGTCGTAACGAAGGTAATCTCCATACCGAAGATCTTCGTGATCTTGTCGATGTCGATCTCCGGGAAGATGATCTGCTCGGTGATACCCAGCGTGTAGTTACCCTGGCCATCGAACTTCTCGTTGATACCCTTGAAGTCGCGGATACGCGGCAATGCAACGGCTACCAAACGCTCCAGGAACTCGTACATGCGCTGGTCGCGCAGCGTAACACGTACGCCGATCGGCATACCCTTACGCAGTTTGAAGTTCGAGATATCCTTACGCGAACGAGTCTGCACGGCCTTCTGGCCCGTGATCTGCGTCAGCTCCTCCTGAGCCACGTCGATCAGCTTCTTGTCGGCGATAGCCTGACCCATACCCTGGTTGATGACGATCTTCACCAACTTCGGGCACTGCATCACGCTCGAGTAGCCGAACTGCTTCATAAGGGCAGGCAAAATCTGCTCCTTATACTGTGTCTTGAGTGTAGGAATGTAAGCTGCCATTATTTGATCTCCTCCCCTGACTTTTTAGCGTAACGAACTAATTTACCATTGGCGTCTGCCTTGCGGCCCACCTTCGTCGGCTTGCCGCTCTTGGGGTCCAGCACCTGGAGGTTCGATACATGGATCGGAGCCTCCTTCTCGATGATGCCACCCTGGGGGTTCTGCGCGTTGGGCTTCGTAGCCTTCTTGCAGATGTTCACACCCTCAACGATAGCACGCTGCTTGGCTGCATCTACAGAGAGAACCTTACCCTGCTGACCACGGTTGTCACCAGCGTTCACGAAAACCATGTCCCCCTTCTTAATATGCAATTTAGACATATCTCAATAGTTTTTTAAATTACAATACCTCGGGAGCCAGTGATATGATCTTCATATACTGGTCACGCAACTCACGGGCTACAGGACCGAAGATACGAGTACCACGGATCTCACCCTGATTGTTGAGGAGAACTACT